>JAEYSJ010000096.1 GCA_023434855.1 Bacillota bacterium
ATATTGAAGAAATGGATTTCCCCATTACGTCTGCCGACCATAAAAATAAAATCTTGTGTGATGAACTTGATGAATGGGGTATATTGCTATATGCCAAGATCGGGTCGAAAATTATCGGCACATTAAGAATCAATATTGGACGGTCCCAAGACTTTCCTTCCAGCTTAGCGACTTCCATTTGTTTTGGTAGATTCAAAAAATATCTAAAAGATAACCAAAAAATAGCTTATGCTTCAAAAGGTATGATATCTTCGCTATACCGAGGTTCTGAAGCACATTATTTACTAGCAACAGAAAGTTATAAATTGTATTGTGAAAAGCAAGTACAGCTTTGCTTCTGCAACTGCCAATTATATTTACTCCCATTTCATGAACATTACGGATACCGTCGTTTTGGTCAAAGTTTCGTAGACCATGACTTTGGCGTGGAGGCTTGCTTAGTTATGTTGGTCGATGATATCAACCATTTGCGTAAAGTGCGTTCTCCTTTGTTTAACGTTGCCAGAAAAAGAAATATAGTAAGCACTAAACTTACTGGGTGGTTCAATTCAGAATTTCCTGAAGCCGAAAAAACTATAAACAGTCGAATAGTAACTGAGAAACAACTTTGGTCAACATTGAGTGACCGGTTAAAAGATACACCTAATAAAGCTATACCTCTCCTGCATGAGCTATCTGAAGCCGAAGCAAAGAAATTGCTACATTACGCAGGTGTCATTATTCATTGTCCAGCACACAGTTGTATCGTAGCTGGCGGTAATGAAAGCCGTGAGCTCAATATATTACTTTCAGGAAAATTGCATTTTTCTGATTCTGCCGATATAGCCAATATAAAGCCAGGTCAACAATTCGGTGTAGTTGGCTTAGTTTATCCGACAAAACATTTATCAGATATTATAGCCGCAACTGATGCAGAAATATTAGTACTATCCAGCCATTATTTTGGGAAATTTTGCAAACACTATCCTGATATCGCCAACAAGATTTTAAGAAGTTTACTAAAAGTTAGCATAAGTAATATGAAAATATCTTACAGATAGTGAACGAAAATATAATAGTGTCTCCAGTAATGGAGGTTTAAAAAATTATAGGATATTACATACAAAAAGAACGTAGATCTAACATAGAATACAAAAAAGAAGGGGGTGTATAATGCCTAAGTGGTTGACCCGGACGATTTTAAGTATCATAGGTTTCACGAATTTGAATGTACATTAGGTGCTGGTTGCAAAACGCGAACTGATTGAGTCATTCGGGAGAAAACAGATTAAAGCAATACAACCGCCGTTACATCACTATAACGTGAAAGTGTAACGGCGGTTCCGCTTATAAGTAAACAAACTTGAACTACGTTGTTTTTATTCTAGTTTGAGTTGACAATGTTTTGTACAATCTTATGAGCAATATCCGGCTGGGAGTGATAGAATTTTTGGAAAGCAATACCGGATAATACTAATATATCTGCAGAACTAATAGCGACTATTTCTTCAGTGTGCTTAGTGTGCTCAGTTAATCCGTTTGCGCCAAAATGTTGCCCAGGTATAACGTATTCTTTAGTCGGGCGCTGAAAAGTCAATGATTTTAGTTTGCCTGAGAGCAATATATTAAAGGCGTAACTAACATCCCCTTGACTAGTAACTATATCACCAGAATAACATTGGACAAAAATAGCGCAGCAGTGGAGGAATTTTTTTGCCTCCGTTACTGATAATTTGTGCAATATGGTAATAGCTTCAGTAGGTGGACAATTTAACCGTTTACACAAAATAGTCCATAATTCTTCTTCCTCAACTATTTGACTATTGATAATATCTAAATAGTTGGTGAATTGTGTATGGAACCATTCGACTGATTTTGTGTGCAATACTTTTCTTTTCCTTGCTATGCGAAGAAGAGGAGAACGCACTTTACGAAAATGTTGAATATCATCTATAAGCAAAACGATGGGGATCGCTAAACCGTAACCAGGGTAAAAGAAATTTTTGTAATATCTTCGGCAACCTAACTTTTCATAGAGATGTAGTAAATGAAAATTACAAATACCGAAGACGAAATGTATGTGGTTATGACAACAAATTTCGTAGCACTGAGCCATAAGCATATAAAGTGCAGGCGAGTTTCGATAATCAGGAGCAACCATAACTTTTGTAGTAAAAGCAAATTCAGGATTGCTTTTTTCGTTAATATAATTTTCAAACGTTTTTAGCGACAGAAAATCTATTATTTTTTGTGGAAAGTATGAAATTGTTCCGATGTTGATTCGTGTAGTGGCAATTATTCTTGAGCCAATCTTAGCATACAGCAGTAAAGCCCAATCATCAAGTTCATCGTATAGTAGCTTATTATCGTAGTCTGCTTCTTTAGGATGCTTGGACATTTCTTCCACATAGGTTTGGTAACGAAAGCGATATACTTCTCTTTTTTCCGCTGCGGAAATGGCTATGTTAATATTAATCGAACTTTCTGAAGATTCTTTTGAGGACAATGGGTTGTTTATCATGTTTTTATCTCCCTTCATACTAGTTATTAACGTAAGACTTTTTGTATTGAAACTTACGTTTTCATAACTATCACCCCCTTATTTGGGAATACGAGGGAAAAGTCCATATTCCTTGAAAATAATGTAGAAGTATGGATTATAAGGTAAAAATTTATAATTTAGGCACAAAAAAAGGCCCTTTTTCAGGAGCGCAATTTGCTCACTGAAAAAGGGTCAAGATAATTAAATTTATGTGGTTATGGCGGACTAAAATAAACCGAAAATGTAGTTCCATCATCGCCGGTATTAATTCTAATACTGGCATTATGTCTGTGTGCTATTTGGTAACAGATTGGAAGTCCCAAACCTGTTCCCGTATCCTTAGTAGTAACGAATGGTGTACCCAATTTATCAAGTATATGCGAAGGTATTCCCGAGCCCTGGTCGCTGATGGACAAAACAACCTTGTCATCTTCCGGGAAAGTCCGAATATCAAGGTTACCTCCTGATGGCATGGCTTCAATACTATTACGAGCTAGATTAAGTAATAACTGACGAATTTCGCTTTCATCAAGCTGTAATTCGGGGATAGGTACAAGGTCAAGGTTTGCATACACCTTTGCAGAAGTAGCGTCCGCCTGGATCAAAGGGAATAATGCTTCTATAATACTGTTTAAGGAGCATTTTTTCAAACTTACTAACTTTTCCCGGGATAAAGAAAGATACTCGCGAATAATATCGTTGGCTCTATCTAACTCCCCGATCATTAATTTAAATTTTTCTTTATCTGTTTGATATTTTTCTTTTTTTCCTAATAACTGCAAGTAACCGCGGACTGTAGTCATAGGATTTCTAATTTCATGAGCGACAGTTGCCGCCATACTGCCGACCACATTCATCCGGTCAAGCAATGACGACATTTCTTCTAGTTTTTTCCGATGCGTGATATCTCGGATAATACCTTTCAGTGCTACAAGACGTCCTTCTTCATCATAAATAGGGACACATTTTTGTTCAAACCACAGGACGGTTTTATTTTTTTGAACTAAACGTACTGTCAGTGGTAAATCAACAGAGCGAGGTAGATTTTTGATGAAATCATCAATTAAGGAATGATCGTCAGGATGTACCAAACTAAAAATTAATCTATTGTTTACGTAATATTCTTCAGGGGTATAGCCGGTGACTGCGAAAACGGCGGGGCTTATATATTTAATTTTGGCTTCAGGCAATAGTTGATGATAATAGATTACATCAGCTGCATTTTCTGCCAATAGTTTATATTCCATTTTTTTAGTAACCAAATCTGTCCTGGTTTTTTCAAAGTATACCATTAAAGTGCCAACCGCGATGAATAGACGCAGTATTCCGCCGATAGCATAGCCCCAAGGAAGAATCCACGAGCCATACATTATAAAAGGTGTGGAAAAATTGATAAGACTTAGTAGGATATAAGCATAGCCTGTGACTAAACGACCGAAATTCTGTCTTTTCAAATTGCGTATAAAAGTTAAACCAACCCATATTCCTGCTAAAGAGCAGACGTAGACGGGGAATAGCAATTTATAAACCAAAGATGAAGATAAAACATTCAATGTAGTACTTATAATGAAAGTACTAATTGCGCCATATAGCCACCATTTATTAAGTGGCCTATTTACAAAGTTGTAAGTGCTCCATACAATCATAAAAACAGCAATGAAAGTCAATAATTGATATATTGTCAAGCCTAATGTGGACTGTTTCCATGGTAATAAGCCAGAATCCAAGGTAGCATATCGTGTGAAAAAAACAAGCCAGCTTACTGCCCATATACCCATGTAGCGTTCCCGATATAATACGTATAGATAAATGGAAACCAGAACTATCGCTATCGTTCCAATTAATGAACCCATTACGGATAAATAAATAAAATCCATAGATAACTCCTGTAAAAAAATAATTCGTAGCATTTTTTTACATATAAATTAATTATTCTCTTAAAAACATAAAGTTCCTTCCTTACAGGTAAGTTAACCCTTCAAAAAGTAACCTGAATGTAACTCATTGTATTACAAACAGAATTTTCGTGATGGTATAAAATTTATCCTCCAAATTGCGATAAGGGCCGGGTGGATTTGAGGCCGTCAACTAGGTAGTTTTGACGATAGACCGATTTCAGCTTATCTATTTCTATTAAGAAACGTATCTGTTGTTCAAAACGCAAATTGTTCATACTGTCTCCTTCACAATGCCATTATACCATACCAAACATTTTTGCATGTTGGATTGTCAACACTTTTTGGAATAACTTTTACAAAAAGGTAAATTCATAATGAACTGGAGTGAAACTCATGAGCCGCCAATTCTTATTAAAGTTGAGGTAGAAGAACAACAATAAAAACTAGGCCCGCACGTGTACGAGCCTAATTTTCTAATAGATCATAATGTTCAAGTAGCCGTAAGATCTCGGTTATTGGTATAGTCACTTCTCCTTGCTCTAAGTAAATACTTATCATAGCACGAATTCCGTCTACGAACAGAAACGCTACTGGTTCCTTTTCCGTCGGCCCCATGTGACCTCCCTTAAAAAATGTAGTTCCTTTATATATACATATTCTTTAAACAGAGTAGAAGTGTTGTAGTAAATCCTTAAAATTATAACATTTTTAATAAACTAGAACGAATAGGATAACATGTTTTATATCAATTTTGGCTTTAAGCATCAAAATAACATCATACTCTTAAAAATTTGCCAATTACCGTGGCCTATCTTTTTTACTACTATGTTGATTGTTACTATAGTTTGAGTGAGTTTTCCGATTGATAAACAGTTGTCCTTTAGAATCAATTGCCGCATAGGTTACTTCAGATACGTCGACAATTCCGTTGTTCCTTAGTTGTTGTTGCAACCAGGCTTTGGAGCGTTTTTGATTATCTAAATTTCGTTCAATAACTACTCCATCCATGATTAGTTCTATCGGAAACGAAGGATCGGGTATATGAATGTTAAAATCGGTTTTTGTTAACGGCTGGTAGTCGGCTTTTTTTATTACACTTAGTTCCCCCGAAGTTTCTAAAATGGCATATTGCACTTCGTTAGGGTCAAGGACGCCTTGTTGGCGCAATTGACCGTTTAACTCATCAATATCGTAGCGCATGCCTTGCATGTTTTCTTCAATAATACGCCCGTTTTCAATCACAATTGTCGGGGAACCCTCAATTAATTTTCTGAGGGGACGACTTTTTATTGTAATAACTGATACCAAGTAGGTCAGAACTACAAATAAGACAAGGTCATAGTAATCACTCCACACTTTGTCAGGGTCGGAGGCTGCAACGGTAGCAGCGATAGAACCGATGGTAATGCCGCTAATATATTCATAGAATGTCAATTGTCCGACCTGCGTTTTACCAAGGAACCTCGTAAAAACTAGTAGGCTGAAAAATACCAAAGCTGTCTGCCAAGTATCGCGTACAATTCCCTGCCAATCCATATTCTTTTCCTCCGTCATAAGCTTGCAAAGTAGTATAGGTAGACAAAGATAAGATAGTTTATTAATGAGGTATCACAAGTCAAAATAAAAAATGGACGTTTCGCGCGTCCATTTTTTTGCTGTATCAGAATTTATAACTTTTCGGGGTGACTGCAAACAGCTAATTACTCGCAGTCTATCCGAAAAGTAACTTAAATTCTTCACTGTTCGAAAACGGAACGTTTTTCTTAGTGCTTCATACCGAAAGAAGGGCGTTTCAGTCCTTATCTAAGTCTATTGCTGTTTATACTGGGGTTCCTGCTGCTCTATGTACTTTTGTCTACCTTTTAAGGTTTCAACTGCATTGTCAAGGGTCTGTGCTAATTGTTCAAATGTTTGTTTTGTCTGCTGATCCTGGGTCTCTAGCGAAAATGTCTTCATAGTCGCCGCGGCATTTTGAACAGTTGCAATGGCTTGCGTCATTTGCGTACCTACTGTCATTTTTTTCACCTCCTTTAGCAACCATTTTTATCCCTTTGGTTTAAATAATAAAGCCGACAAAAATCCGAATATAATTGCTGCAGAAATGCCAGCGCTAGTAATTTTAAAAATACCTGTCAACACGCCGACAAGGCCGGTTTTTTGAGCCTCCTGAAGGGCTCCCTTCACTAATTGATTTCCAAAGCTGCTTATAGGAACGGAAGCTCCGGCGCCGGCAAACTTAACTAAATCGTCGTAAATGCCAAATCCCCCTAAAATAGCTCCGGAGACTACCAGTGTAACCATCGTATGTGCAGGAGTTAGTTTCAGTCCGTCCATAAGGAGTTGTCCAAGTACACATATAGTTCCGCCAACGACGAACGCCAAAATAAATTTTTCCAAATAGAAGCCTCCTTATTTACATTTCTATTGATACCGCATGAGCAACACACGGTATGGTTTCCTTTTGCTGGTAAGACATGGGGGAGAGCAAAACGCCTGTGGCGATGACCAGAATTCGTTTTAGTTCCTTTCTTCGCATACGATTTAAAAGATGACCAAAGGTAGTTGTGGCAACACAGGCACAGCCACTGCCTCCGGAGAAAACCGGCTGTTCTTCTTTGTACATTAAAATACCGCAGTCGGTCAATTTTTCTACAGGAATGTTCAGTCCATGCTTTGTTAGTAAGTCTCCGGCTATCCGGTGACCTACTTTGCCTAAGTCGCCGGTCGCGATAAGGTCATAATCTGACGGTATTATATTTAAATCCCTGAAATGGGCTTCTATTGTGTCAACTGCAGCCGGCGCCATGGCTGCTCCCATGTTAAAAGGGTCAGAAAGCCCCATGTCTATTACGCGTCCAATAGTAGCTGTTGTAACACGCGGCCCATTTCCTCGCTGGGCAATAACGGCAGCACCTGCTCCTGTAACAGTCCACTGTGCTGTGGGCGGTTTCTGCGCACCATATTCAGTAGGATACCTGTATTGTTTTTCAGCAGCTGCGTTGTGGCTGGATGTACCCACAATTGCATTTTGTGCGAACCCGTTATCCACAATAAGAGCGGCTAAGGAAAGACCTTCTATTGCGCTGGTGCATGCTCCATAAATACCTAAATAGGGAACGGCAAGTGTACGGGCGGTAAAACTGCTGGGAATAATCTGATTAATTAAATCCCCACTAAGGAAAAACTGGATATCTTCTTTTTTAAGTCCGGCTTTTTTAATCGCGGTTTCACAAGCTTGTTCCAAGAATTTTTGTTCTGCTTTTTCATAACTATCCTGTCCAAGCCATATATCACCGTGAAGCAAGTCGAAATCCTTTGCCAAGTTGCCCTGGGCTTCAAATGGTCCGCCAATAGCCGCAGAACCAATAATTACGGGCTGTGATCCAAAAATCCATGTTTGATGACCTTGCAGCATTTATACTCCACCTAACGATGTAATGATTACTTTTACAATAGCGACAATAAAAGCGGAAAAGACACCAAATACAACAACTGGCCCGGCAATTTTAAACATGTTTCCCCCGACACCTAAAACAAACCCTTCACTTTTATGGTCAAGAGAAGCCGATGTAATTGTGTTTGCAAATCCTGTAACCGGAACTGCGCTTCCGGCGCCACCCCATTGGGCAACATGATCATACAATCCAAAGCTTGTAAGAATCGCTGATATCAAAATTAGCACAGCAACAGTAGGATCACCAGCTGTTTTTTCGTCGAAATTAAAATAGGTCATGAAGAACCATTGTATTCCCTGACCCAACGTACAAATAATTCCTCCTGTAATAAAAGCCCGTATGCAGTTAACTAGTATTGGACGCTGGGGTTCTCTTGCTCGCGCAAAGTCCTGATACTGCTGCTGCAACGGGGTTAGGTTCTTTCTTTTAATACTTGACATAGACAGTCACCTTCTATCGCAATAAATACGGCTTAAGCTTTTCTAAAAGTTGTTTTAACTTTTTAGCATGAGCTGAATACATTCTTTTGGCTGCTTCATTTTTGGTCTCAAGCGCAAAAGACATGAGGTCAGCCTGGCTTTTTTCAAAATTTGCATATAGCATTTCCTTAATTTGGGGTTGTGGCAATTGTACCTTGTCATCAAATAGATCAAGGTATAAATCGCCTGACGAGTCAACCTGCCCGATAAAAACGTTATCCAGCGACACTCCCATGGTTTCCAGTTGGATACCTAACCATTCCCGGTTAACCCCCAAGGAAGAGAGCGGTTCGTTTAAAATATTGCCATCAAGTATAACTGTCTGCGGTTCGGTTTGTGGCGCCACTTTCATTCCTAAATCATATGAGGATACAGGCTTTTTGTGGGATTTTAAAAATACACTTATATCTCCGGTATCTTCCATTACAGCAAATTCTACATCAGCAAGATTAAAAGCGTTTTTAGAACGAAGCTCTCGCAAAAGTTCCTCTCCGGTTAGCCTTGTTTGGAGAAGATTCTCCTCCATAATTTTTCCATGCTTGATTAACACGGTTTCCTTGCCGTTAACAACATCATAAACCCACTTGCTTTTTATGGACAAATAATCCAATGCTATAGGAAACAGTACCCAAACCGCAAGAGCAATATATCCGAAGGCTAGATTTGGAATTAGATTTAGTGACATCAATGCGGCAATTACTGCAATTACTATGTAGCATACAAACCGGAAAGGCGTTATGCGGGCAATATTCCTTTTACCCATTAGCCTTATCAAGAGTAATAGCGAAAAGAATAATGAAACCGAACTAAGCAATATCTGTATCCATGGCTGCATTTCTCAATCTCCTGACTAGTTTCCTTTATATTGTGGCTCTTGGTATTCCAAAGTCTGCAACCTTTTCTCAAGGTCGTTTATAATTACCCCCACAGTTTCCAATGCTTCATTGTAAACTAACCTGGTTTCTTCATCACCTGTCTGTAAGGCGTATAATCTTAATGTACCCTGATTACCTTTGAGGGTAGCTAAAGTTTTTTTGACCTGAGAAGCAACTGTCATGGTATTACCTCCCGTTTACCGTTTATTATTGCTTTTATTTTGAACTTAATTCAGTTAGGTTACTTGCAATTTATGGATAGTTATCATCAATTTTTAAAGCTTTATAATATATTGCGTCAAACAAAAAATGTCTTACACGTTCTTCGTGTAAGACTACATAAGTTTCCGTAGCAGACATTTATCAGTTATTATCGGAGGTCAATAGTCGGAATAATTATCTGCCTTAATATAGTATGGTTGTGTCTTACTTGTCTAATTCAAAATGTCTTATCCAATGAGTCAAGAGGAAGGGCATACTATGATTATCTGATTACCGGGTTAAGCATTTTATGATGAAAAATATTCGCCTGCGATGTTGTTAGAAATAACAAAATAGCGGGAGTGTAGAATTTGTTAATGTTCTCTGTCACGACGATCCTGCGGACCATAGGGCAAAGGGATATACTGGACAGAGGGTCGCCTTTGAGCCGGTTGGGGATATAATTCCATTAAAATGTAAATCTCCTTAGGAAGGTCATTGCTGATTTTTAACCCCATAGATTTTAATTTTTCGCATGTAATTGGATAGTCGTGCGTCCAACGGCCCTCAGTAAGAGTACGGGAAACTAGCTTAGCTTGCTCTTCCGGCATTTTGCCTATAAGTAATTCAGTAATAAACTCATCTACCTGCTTAATAGCTTTTTCCGCCATGTCCGCCATAATAAGTGTCTCGTCATCTACCTTATTGATATCCTTCTTTTTAACGGCGGAAAGGATTGAGACCGCCGGATATTTCCCAAGTTGCGGGTCAACCGGGCCTAAAACGGCATTTTCATCCATTATTATCTCATCTGCCGCTAAAGAAATCATTGTACCACCTGACATTGCGTAGTGCGGCACAAAAACTGTTACTTTGGATGGGTGCAATAATATAGCCCTGGCAATTTGTTCGGAAGCTAAGACTAATCCTCCCGGTGTATGAAGTATCAAATCAATAGGCATGTCATCAGGGGTCAGCCTAATCGCTCTTAAAATTTGTTCGGAGTCTTCGACATCTATAAAACGGCTAATAGGTATTCCCAGGATGCTAATAGCTTCTTGCCGATGTATTAGACTTATTACACGGCTATCCCTTTGCCTTTCAATGCGGTGCAAAAGTCCAAGACGGTTACGATTTATACGTGCCTGCTTATACATCGGCAAAACCGAAATTAAAATAAAAAATAGCCAGATAATATCGGTAAAATTCACGTTATCTCTTGCCTTTCCCTTTCAAAATTAAAGTTGCAATTTTATGATTTATAAAATAACCCCCACCGGACGTCTAGGCGGACGTTAAAGTTGGGAAAATTCATGCTAATATTTATGTTTACCAAAGAACCGCGGATTATGCGTCGCTGCCAACAGGCCACTAAAAAATCATCCCGCCGCGTGTAGATGGAATAGGAAGGATAAAGCGGCTTACAAACATTATTAAATTATCCCGGCAACGTCCGCTTAATCGATGCATAATATTACTAGACCAGCTGAAACTATAAGAGCACCGATAACTTTTTGTAAGGACAAGGGGTGACCTAAAAATAGGGAACCTAATATAATTGTCACAAGTGGAGCACAAGAAATAAAAATTGCAATCTCGTAAACATTTCCTTTTTTAAGAGCATAAAAGTAGGCTAATTCGCCAAGTACAGCTGCGAAAGCTGCTTCCAAGCTAATCATTACCCAGCTAATTAGTGATAAATTAGTAAATTCAATGTAGGTTCTCGTGACCAGCAACCAGATACCAATAAGACCGGAAGCGATAAATGTTCGGATTACTAGAGCGGTAACTGGATCGATATTGTAGAGAGCAGATTTTCCGAGTAATGGTGCCAACCCCATACAAAGAACCGCAATGAAAGCATATAGAAATATCACAGTAACCTCCAGCTTAATCTTTTTACAATTGTATGCCCTAGGATTAAAAATAGTAGTTCAGGAATTGAAACTTAATAGTCGTCTAAGTACTACAGCGGAAAACCAACTAAGTAATCAGCAACAATAGGAAGAAGCCGTCTCAAAAGCAATTTTACATTAAAAATGGGCTAAAGAAAAAACGCTAGCTATTGCACTAGAAAAGTAGTGCAATAGCTAGCATTTTTTTTGAACGTTTATTTTTTGATATGGCCTTAAGTTAATTTTCCTTTCTAAAGTTCTATGAAAATAAAACATAATTTGTTAGAATTTCAAACAGGAATGCTATCAACGTGAAGCTACGCCTTATGCTTTACGGTTATCCACGCATAAATGATGAGTTAAGGGGCGATGGTTAAACGCACGCGCCTGTAATACAGTAATCTGATTTTTCAATTGATCATTTTCCTCTCTCAACCGTTCTATTTCAGCCATCATTAATACCGGATCTGTAATAAGTGTCTGTCTATATTCATTGGAATATGCCATGTACTTCACCTCTTTATAAAATACACAATAATGTAATTATCTAGTACCGCATATTAACATTATCGCCATTTGTTGAATATTATTTACATTGGAGGTGTTTATTATGGTCATTGCTTTTTTGAGTGCTGCCGCCGTAATCATCGGTGCTACTGTACTTTTTATAAAGTCGGAACCTTTTTAAGTTGTATAGTTATTCTGACTTTTGGTATATTCTTTTGCGACCGGTAGCAGAAGATATTTTTAAAATTGCCAGTTTTCTATGAGCCAACCGAGTCAGGTCTGGGTAACGGATATGGCCTATATTCCTGCGAAGCAAGGCTGCTCCCAAGCAGTAGTTCAGCCCGATGTAGAATACAATCTGCATCGGGCTGAACTAGCATTTTCCTTTTACTTCTGTTCTGGAATTTTACAGTGTTCTCTGGAGGGTCACGTTTTTCTATCATTAATATGCGGGTAACATTGGTGAGTATTCCCCCGCGTTTAAATCATAAGATTACATCAGATAAGACCAATTTATGAAAAAATGAGCACTCTAAAATTGAAGTGCTATTTTTCATTTTTACTTACCGCCACTTAATGCTAATTCTCGATGACTGACAACCTGTGGCGGTGCTTCCATCCACCCATTCTTAATGGCAATATTTATGCCGTCTTCTCCATATTGAATGATTTCCGCTTCGAGACGCAGGTAATCAGCGGCAATGTCCGCCCGATTGCTTTGGCCGGCAGCAAGTCCTATGTCGGCTATGCCAATTGAGTTTATCGTTATGATGTGACCTATCATTAGTTTATCCGAAAAAGGAGAGATGGTAGAGTTGGTAAGCATGGAGTCCGGACTGGAGGGTATCGGAACATCCTCGTCGCTTAATAGGCTGCTTAGTACTTTTATTTGCTTGCCGGAAATTTCCGCCCCCCGCAGGAAAAACTTTTTGGCTTCTTGGTTATGGGCTACTTGGCCAAATCCCGTGATAAGCGCCTTACCAATAATATTGTCCAGGATGGAAAGGAAAATATGTGTAACACTTACGACATGAAGCGGACGATGTTCGCCGATGATACTACCGATATAACTGGGTTTTTCCACTATATGAGGTGCCGTAGGTATGCTCACAATTGGTGAACGAATCAAAAGTCCTTTATCTAATGCTATCTGAGTCGCCTGTTCGTTTAATTGCACGCTTGCGGTTATACCCTTTATAAGGAAATTCCTTACGTCCGGGCGAGCAGCCAGGTACAAGGCCGTCGACATTGTGTTTATCACCCATCTTGTCCTTGAGAGGACGTGATAAAGTGCAAATGTATCCGAGTATAGCCGGGGAGCCTGTATATTTACATCTTTGTCATTATAACCTATTGGAACAGGTACTTTACTACTACTAAAAATGGCCGCTATATCGCGGGAGCGTTGCTCCGAGATAGTCTGAGCTTGTAGTAGAACCGTCCGTATTTGATCATCTTCCGCTTTTGCAACCATAAATTTTTTTACACACGTAATGAGCGTATCCGCCATATATACCGTCCATAGATTACCTATTTCGGCGGAGGTTAACGGTAAATTAGTTGTATTAGGCATTGTTTTTCTCCTTAAGATTATTTAACATTTATATCTTGCTCATTAATCGAATAATAAATGCGAATATGCTATCATTTGTGCAAATGGGGATGCTATATCTATAACAACGTAAAGGAACTCAACCGAAGTGGCTATTATAGTGTTTAGCTCATAATTCTTAACCTACCAAAATTTAAACCGTGACAAAAACGGTCGCTTGCTTGCCTTTTTCTCATGGACTAGCTGAGTTAGTAGATTGTTTTGTTGTTTAAGTAATTCTTTCAATTCTTCATTAGGTTCATCAGCTTCATCGGAATAAGGTTTACAGGCAGGGGAAGCTAATAGCGGGGTGGGATGGCGACTTTCTTGAATATCCCTGGCGTGTTGCTCAAACCAAACCAAACTTGGGCACACGTCACTCCCCACATGGCTGATGTAAAAAGATTTGAAGCAACTGCCATCCAGGAAATATTGTAGACAGGTAATTTAAATAAAGAACCAACGCTAAATATAATGAACCAGACCATAGTTCCAAATGTTGCTGCTTTAAATACGATATACTTACTCCCGATGATTGTAATCAAATATGCAAACAAAACTCCCATAACGGCACCATGCCCCACTTGAATTACTAAAGGAACAAGCATTTCCCCAAAATATGTAGGAAAATAACCTGGAAAAACTAGACTTACACGGTCAATTATTCTTGACGATGCTATTCCAAGCGAAAACGAAAGTAAACTTGATTCCTATTTTTTCTTAACATCATTCTCATCGTCTAAAGGCTTCATGGCTGGCTGAACTACTGATTTCATTTCAAGTTCAACTGAACACGGTACCGTTTGTTCCAAGCGTAGCAGCCAAAGCATTACGGCCCTCGATAGAGTAGTTAAGAGAATCACCAATATGAAAGTGTAAAAATAATTCCAGTTATATAAATTCAAGATTCCAGTAGCGGACATTAACGGAAGTAATATAAAAGATAGTGATCCCGTTGCTACTATATTGGAAATAAAAAATGATTTCCATGATGTACTATATTGGTAAACCAACATATATATTAAAGGGGAAATTGTGAAATCATGAATAAATGGTACGGGAATCATGGGTAAAATACGGATGTCATAACTCCAAAGAACAATATTGTTGCCAATTATATCCATTACAATTCGTCCTACAGCAACGAGTGAGCCAAATAGAATTATTTGGATGATACGTTGTTTATCAACTAACTTCCACCAGACTATATAGGAAATGGTAATCATTATAACTAAGCTCCACCATTGAACTGAAAAAAGTTCTTCTGTTTTCCAGTTATTATAAGTCAATTTCCATAATTCAAGTTTTATTTGCTGTACAGTAACTAGATATTCCACAAAAGCACCTCCTTAATATAGTCTTAGGTTACCCCATCTATTTGATAATCATTAACGTCCGATAATAATAATTACGGAACAAAGAAGGCCAGCATTTTCGCTTGTTCCGCGAGATGCAGGCCAATCTTATGTCATTTATGCAGTTTTCAAAGCGATATTGTGTATAACCATTCAGGATTCCGGTTAATGAGGTATATTTATTCATGTGATTCTATTTAGGTACTACGCGTTTAGTAGCAGCGGCGGTTTTTTTCTCTCCCAGTTTTGCCCTGCCTAACAAATCTAGGGGGGATTTTTTTGGCATAGTAATAAAATGACTGCCTAGTCATATTTTTGTCATACTTCCAGACGATGCGTTGCGGGAATTTGGGGCCTTGCTGATAGGAATTGCTGCTTCTTCTGAAAAATAGAGAGCTAACTACATTCTCCTTCTTGATGATTGATGGTAAAAAACATTAAATAAAATCAAGAAAACTGATTAAATTTATCGCTGTGCAATAGAGAAGATATATGATAATATTCAATTAGGATTAGAAATCCGTTAAAATGTTAATATAATATGCTAAAAATGAATTTTATTGGGTAGGTTTTATAAGTTATCTGATAGGAAAAGCTGTGAAAAGGAATAGTATCCACAACGTGATTTCAGAAAGCTGTTGGATGATGCGAAACAGTGTGAACAATGTGGTGAACTCGCCTTGGAGCTTCTGGCTGAAATACAGTAGGTCAAGACGGAATCCCCCGTTAGCGGGATAGGCATTAGCAGTGCTGATGAGTGTATGTTGATCATGAAATAGAGTGGTACCGCGAGAGCTTTGTCTTTCGTCTCTATAATCCGGTTTTCCGAATTATGGGGACGGAAGATTTTTTTGTTGCATGCGGTAGAATGGAGGATATATGAAGAACTTTGAACAATATGAAAGAGCATATTTTATGCCACCCGCGGTATCTTACGATTGGGTTAGGAGAGATCATATAGATAAACCGCCAATCTGGTGCAGTGTTGATTTAAGAGATGGAAATCAGGCACTTATTGAACCAATGAACTTAGAGGAGAAGTTGGAGTTTTTCCAGATGCTGGTGGAAATTGGATTCAAAGAAATCGAGGTGGGCTTCCCGGCGGCATCAGATACAGAATATAACTTCTTAAGGGCATTAATAGAGAGAAACATGATACCTAAGGATGTAACCATTCAGGTACTAACGCAGGCCAGGGAGCATATCATAAAAAAAACATTTGAAGCTATTAAGGGGGCACCGCACGCGGTAATTCATTTATATAATTCCACATCCGTTGCTCAGAGGGAGCAGGTGTTTAGAAAGAGTAAGGAAGAAATCAAGCAGATTGCTATTGATGGAGCGGCATTATTGAACAAACTGGCAAATGAGACAACTGGTAATTTTTCTTTCCAGTACAGTCCGGAGAGTTTTCCAGGAACGGAAGTGGATTATGCATTAGAAATATGTAATGCGGTACTGGATGTATGGAAACCGACTTCTGATAACAAGGCAATCATTAACCTGCCGACAACAGTAGAAAATGCAATGCCGCACGTATTTGCGGGTCAGGTAGAATTCATGAATAAGAATCTGAAATACAGGGATTCAGTAATTTTGTGTTTGCATCCTCACAATGATAGGGGCTGCGGTGTTTGTGATGCCGAATTTGGAATGCTTGCAGGTGCTGAGAGAATAGAAGGAACATTATTTGGGAACGGAGAGAGAACAGGAAATGTTGACATTATCACACTGGCAATGAACATGTTTTCACATGGCGTTAACCCTAAACTTGACTTTAGCAATATGCCTGGAATATGCCAGAAATATGAGAAATTAACCAGAATGCAAGTACATGCCCGCCAGCCGTATGCAGGCGAACTGGTATTTACCGCTTTCTCCGGATCACATCAAGATGCGATTGCCAAAGGGATGAATTACAGGAAAGAAAATAATACCGATATATGGTCAGTGCCATACCTTCCGATTGATCCTAAGGATGTCGGGAGGAAATACGATTCAGATGTTATCAGAATTAACAGTCAGTCGGGGAAAGGCGGTATTGGTTACATACTCAAACAGCATTATGGAATATCTATTCCTTCTAAGATGCAAGAAGAAGTCGGCTACACTGTCAAAGATGTTTCCGACAGGGAACAAAAAGAATTATCACCACAGTGGGTATACCAAATATTCGAAGATAAATATGTTAATAACACTCCGTATTTCCATATAGCAGAATTCCGCTTTAAACAGATTGACGGTATTATGGCACAAGTCACCATATATCATAACGGGCAGGTTAGAACGATTGTTGGAAATGGAAATGGACGATTGGATGCTGTCAGCAATGCGATTAAACAATATTTTGACATTCATTATGAATTAGCCATTTATGAAGAACATGCACTTTCAAAAGGCTCGTACTCCAAGGCGGTTTCTTATGTTGGAGTTAGTTGGCACAACAAATTCTACTGGGGTGTTGGAATTGATGATGATATTATTAAATCTTCGATTAATGCCCTTGTAGTAGCGGTCAATCAATTAGACGAAATACATGAGGAAGGTAAATGCATGGATGAAAGAATTAATGAAATAGTGAATTATATTCAGACGAATTATTTAACGGTTACTTTAGGCGAACTTTCAGAACAGATGCATTTGTCAACCCCTTATCTGTCTAAATATATCAAAGAAAAATCAGGGGGGACATTTGGCGAAATCGTTAGAAATGTCCGGATGAAAAAGGCCTGTATTCTTTTGAAAAATGAAAGTATGACAGTTGAAAACATTGCGGATAGCGTAGGTTATCCGAACGTTGAACATTTCAACAGATTATTCAAGAAAAAATATGGAATGACACCAGTTCAATTCCGCAACAGAAAGCAGACGCAGTGATGTCAGGCTTGAGAAATTCCTATTTATTAAGACACTAGCTGTGTAGGAGAAAGATGATAGTAAAGATTAGAAAATTGAAGAAAATTCTGTTAGGTATCTTAAAGGCTCAATATTATAAGTTAAATGTCAGGAAAGCTATCAATTTTCGATGCATTCTTTTTTGGGCGAAAATAATTGATAAGGGAATAATACAAGGGTATCGTTAAAAATAGAACCCAGGCTGGATGCCACAATTTATAAAGAAAGCCCAGGCTGAGATATATGGCGGTGACAAGAACGGGGTAGGGTAGTAACTTCCAATTTTTATGTTGAATAGCTGAAGTAATTCCGTGGCTTAGGGGAATGAGCAGGAAGACTAGCCAAGTGGGGTGCCAGATATTATATAATACACCAATGGATATATAGAAAAAGACGGCAATCAGGACAATGGGAAATTTGGCGGCATGATGGTATTTATGCCCCCATTTTTCATGGGCTTCTTGGAAAGTATAGTCTTGCCCGTTGATCGTAATGTGGGATGTGTCTTTGATATGCATCTTTTCCTGCTTGGCAAAATCGGTAGCATAGATGCCGTTCTGTCCAATATGGAGTTCACCATCATTGCCTATTAGATGGATACCGTTGAATTTGTGCGAACATTCTTTTTCGCTGGGCTGTTCGGTAGTAGGCGAGTCATTACTAGATGATTCGTCGGTTGTGGTAGGAGTATCTTCGATTAATAGCAATTCATCGAGGGATATCTTATAGATTTTAGCCAATAAAATTAGATTATCGGTATCAGGAGAAGCTTCAGCTCTTTCCCATTTGCTGACAGCCTGGCGGCTGATACCAAGCTTTTCGGCCAAGGCTTCTTGTGAAAGACCGTTATTTTTTCTTAAATTAACTAAGCGGTTGGCAATTTCAATATTCATCAAGCATTGCTCCTTTTTATCTGAATCTAGATTATGAACTTTTGTAAGTCATATTCTGGCTCTTATTATAGAAAAAAAGGGGCGATTGCACTATACATTTTGCTTTTCGCTTGCCGCAACTATTGGTTGCAACGATTGAAAAACACCCCTATAACAGGTTGCTGCTTTTTATAAATTCTATCACCTACCCCGTACTGAGCTACGGCGACTTCATGACTATTGACCTCGGCGATCAGATCATCGAGCTCCGTCATGCCCGCCATTCCCACACCGAAGGTGACATGGTAGACAAATACCACTCTGGTTGGAGTGGTATTTGTTATTTTTATCGATAGCAAAATCGCTAGTAGGATTTGTTTTTATAAAAGTTTTACCTTTAATGCTGATTTCACTGTTAAATACTTTTTAAAAAGACAACACGATCTTGGCCGAGCCCAGCATAGTTTCTAACAACAGGGATACCTTCTTCATTTTGCTCTCCTTGCAAAACCATACCAAGGCTTTTATGAAAATTAATTGATTTTTCATTTTTACTAGAAGTAATAGCCTTAATAAATTTATAGCCATTTAGTTTCGCTTTTGCAATAAAATATTCATACAGCAATGTCGCCAATCTCTATTTTTTGTACCAGAACCCAAAGATTCTTGATGTTAGATTCGCTGACACTATGACGTTAGGATTTTTGAGCGAAAATACCCGCTTTATTCTTTTTGGCCCACATAATCATCCTAACACACATAAGAATTATAAATAAAAACGTTATACACCCAGAAATTAATAACATTTTATGATTCGGGTTACTCAGATTAAAAGCTACTATAGGCTTATTAATAGATTCAAATATACCTTCTGCAAAACCTCCGGAAATAAGCATACTAACAAGTAAAATTCTAAAGATCCAATCTGAAAATATAGTTTTTCTTTTCGGGGTTGGCATCATAATTATTCCTCCATTCAATTTTTAAAGGGTAGCCACTGGGAATGACAACCATTTTTCCATTATAACATATTTTAGTTATTTTTTTACTAAATTTACTATCTTCTTATAACAAAGTAGAAAACTGACACAAAGTTAAACCGTCAAAAATTGAACCTGTTAACAAGGTAGCCTATTAATTTAAATGGTTTAATTGCTGATTGATTTAATATGCTGTCAATCACTTCGATTCCCAATATGTCTTCTTGCTTTGCGGGTTGTGACAGCTTCGCTGGTACTGGTCCTATATGACACGCTTGCTGGTACTACCCTACTTCGTCCGCTAATAAGGCTTTACGTAAATAAACCATAGAAGAGTATGTATTTTACAATTGTGAAAGGATTTTATTATTGTACGACGAAATTACAAAATATCACAATTTCATATATAACACATTCATACATATGGTGAACTATTTTTGTGGAGGTAACGATGAGACAGGATTTCTCAAATGTAACAAAGAAAATGCTTTCGGAATTATTTCCAGTTTTACTGGAATCGCATAATCCTGCGTGGATAGATTATTTTTTAGTTGAAAGAGATTTCTTAAATTCTATTTTTGGTGATAAAATTTTAAGAATCAGCCATATTGGAAGCTCTTCTGTACCCGGACTTATCGCAAAGCCTACTATTGATATATTGCTGGAGATTTCACAAGAAATTGACTTATCAGCAATTACCGAAAAAATGGAAGATGAGGGCTATTGTATCAATACTCCTAAAAAAGACATCATTTTATACTTAAAAGGATATACGCCACACGGTTTTGAAGGGCAATGTGTGCATATTCATGTCAGGCATTACGGTGATTGGGATGAGCTATATTTTAGAGATTATTTAATTTTACATCCTGATGTTGCTCATGAATATGGAAAGCTAAAACTTATGCTGAAAGAAGAATATACTTATGATAGAGACGGATACACTGAAGCAAAAGGGGATTTTATTAGAAAATACTCAGAACTTGCACGCGCAGAATTTCCTAACAGATATACTCCAGAAAAATGAGCATAAACCTTAGCAGCCAATAAAATTTTACCGCGAAATGAAGAAAGCCAGCGTCGTCGGCATTGTCGTGCCTAGCAGGCTGGCCATTTTTATGATTTGATGTAACAGGTAGCTTCTATTAACTTGACTTTCCAGGACTTCAGAGCCATATAGCGGGGACGGTGAGTTAATGCTTCCGTCCGCTCTTCTTTTGCCCAGGAAGAGCGCAAAAGCACCAGTGAAAATATATAGACTCACCGCTTTCCAATGCAACAAAGAATTGTATAGTTACCTTTGTACAAGAAAAATTGAAATACTAAAAAAATAAGTAAAACCAGTTAGTACTGGTTTTACTTATTTTTTTAGTGTTTGGTAGTTATGCCAAAGAATTTCTAATTTCCGCACTAATTTCTCTTTTTCTATTAAATTATCATTACTCAAAATCTCGAGAGACAATTCATTCACTTTTTTATAGAAGTCTTTTTTACTCATCGTAAATAACCTCCCCAAAAGCATAATTAGTAAAGTAAGGTTATTTATATCTAACTATATAATTATATAAAAATAGCAAAATTCCTTTCAAATCAACAAATAATTACAAATATTTTAGTACTACTACAGCGATGTATGGCTGCCTTTGGGTTTGATATGACGACTCTATTTTACGTCGCCAGAGGGCAAATCCAGAGCCGATAATGCAAAAAGCTTTAATACCGGACGAGGAATATAAGATGATAACTGTACTTAAATTGGTTATTTCATATGTTATGAAATAAAGGAAGATAATTTGTAATTCCCTTTTACTCCTTAAGGGATTTTCCTATTAGTTCTAGCAACATAATATGCGAACAATGCCCAAATATAAAGAAAATTAGGAAGCCAGATGGCTTCCTTTTCTGTCGTCCGTTTTATCGAGGTGAAGCTCTTGGAAAGCAAAAATCTGAAGGCCTCAGTATTTAATGGACTATTTGCTAGTAAAACCGGGAGACCGTCAATTGCGACGACCTCTTTTTTCTAACGACGAGGGCGGCAAACATGAGGTTTCGGGGGACAGGGTTTTGGAAAACAAGCTGTTGATGGAATGCAAATTGATGTGGGCAAACAAGCTAGCGGAGTACATGCTTTTGTGTAATTCATTGAATCTTCCCATTCGACTATCTCGGGATATTCCCACCGAGAAGAAAGCATTTATATTCACCTCCATTCTGTTTATATTATATGTCAACAGAACGCAAGGTGGTAAATGCTGAAAAGCTACCTGATAGTAATGGTCTATTCTTGAGAATTATTTTTGTTGGCATATTTATTAAAACTAGCACGTAATAATAAAAAAACTGCTAGAAGAGGCGACAGGCTTGGTGAGATTTTATAGGTTTACGCTGTGTTCTGTAGTAATCGTCATGGCACTGCTTGCTGGGCTTGAGATGAAGGAAGAGTTAACTGCCCAAATAGTAAAAAAAGTGCCAACAACTCACAAAGTAGTGGCATTGACTTTTGACGATGGCCCTAGCTATCAAACCACTGAACAAATTTTGAGTATTCTTAAAGAAAAGAAAGTGAAAGCTACTTTTTTCGTAGTTGGTGAAAACGTTGAACTACTTCCCAGCGTGTTGACGCATGAGGCGCAAGATGGACATGAAATCGGTATTCACACTTATGATCATAAATCATTGCCCACATTAAGCAAAGATAGAATCAAAGAAGAACTGGAAAAATCAGAGAAGGCGGTTGCTTTAGCGACAGTAAAACCGACCTTGTTTCGTCCGCCCGGTGGCGCGTACAACAAAACTGTGCTGAATGTGGCCAGGGATATGGGCTATACCGTAGTATTGTGGTCAGTTGATCCGCGCGATTGGCGCAAACCTCCCGTAAACACTATAGTGGACGATGTTATAAACAATATAAAGCCAGGAAGCATTGTGCTACTGCATGACTTAAAATATCCATCAACTACTCCCGCAGCACTTAGCATCATAATTGACCGTTTAAGGGAACTAGGTTACGAGTTTGTTACCGTAGACGAATTACTGCAATATTATGAAATTCGAACTTCATATGATTTGACTTAGCGGCCACCAGTAGTTAACTGGCGGTCTTTTTTTATTGCTAAAAACGAGGTGGATTATATGGATAAATGTTGGGCTTTGGGGGTCGGTTCAACCTATAAGCTTGTAAATAAGGTAAATTCATGGGCTGCGGGGTTTGAAACAGTTGTAAAATGGGACGTTTTCAAAAATTCAGTTTTCAACTTTTTGCGAAAAAGCTGGTTGCCAGGCGGGACGGGCTGATCTTGACGCTGGGGAATTACAGGAGTAAAATAAGCATATGATAAGAGTATTATTTTACTACTGCGGAGGCGTTTTGAGATGAATATTAAACCGTCGGCGGCGATACGCAAAAACTACAATGAAATATCCGCGCTTTGCAAAGCCACCAAAGAACCTGTTTTTCTGACGAAAAATGGGGAGGGTGATTTAGTGGTCATGGATATCGATACATTTTCTCGGCGCGAAAGTATGCTGAAGCTGCGGGAACAGCTTGTTGCGGTTGAAGAAGATAGGTTAATGGGTAAAAAAGGCTTTTCAATCGACGAAGTGGACGAAATGATGAAAAAAGCCATTAAGGATTCTGTTAATGAGCAGCGACGATAAACGGTATCGCGTCATCATCTCGGAAAGAGCGGGAGAAATGCTTGTGCAGCACACCCGCTTTATAGCTCAGGTCAGCCTCCAGGCGGCAGATAAACTTAGGATGGATATAGTTGAGGCTGCAAAATCCCTGCAAGAGTATCCGGAACGTGGTTCCTGGATTGTTGATCCCGTATTGCCCGCAAACGTATACAAAAAGTTGGTTGTGGACAAACGATATTTGCTTATCTATAAAATCAAAGATGGCACAGTGTACATTGACTACATAGTGGATTGCCGCCAGGAGTATTCCTGGCTGATTTAATCAAATTAAATACAGCAATCCAATATAAATAATATAAAGAACGAACATAGCGCTAACCACTAACTTTATATAGTCAAATGTCTTCTTCTTAATACCATAAATTCTCAATGTATCATATACTGGATCGTGCTTGTCTCGTACGGTTATGTACAAATATTGGCATACTACCCAAAATATTAAGAGTAAGCAAGAGAATAATATGAATAATAATGGAAACAAATAACTACATTTTCGTCTAAATTGCGATGAGGGCTGGGGGAGTGTAGGTAATATCTTACAGAAAAAAGGAGATCAAAACGCTATCCATTTAAGCATTTGTATTAAACTTGACAAGAAATGTTGTACCTTGCGGACCTGTAGCGACATCGATAACGGCCTTATGCCTGACGACAATACCGTAACACACAGCCAGCCCCAGTCCTGTGCCGTTATCCTTAGTAGACAAAAACGGGGTACCAAGTTTATTGATAACCTTATTCGAAATACCTGGGCCTTCATCTCGGACTGATAATACGACTTCTTTTCCTTGACAGAAGGTAGTTATCATTAGCTTTTTTCCGCAAATGGACATAGCCTCCAACCCATTGCGGCACAAGTTCAAAATCAGCTGGCGGATTTCGCTGTCATCTAATAGTATCTTTGGCACGTTCTGCAAATCGAAGATAATTTCCTTATCTAACTTTAATGCTTCTGCGTTTAACAACGGGCTTAAAGCAAGAAGGATGTCATTAATATCCTGAAACTTGAAATTGGCACTCCGTGGTTTGGCGACCGATAAATATTCTGTCAGAATATTATTTGCCCTGTCCAGTTCGCTCAGCATCAATTCATAATACTCATGATATTTGGCATTATGTTCTTTTTGGCTCAGCAGTTGTAAAAATCCCCTTACTGTGGTCATAGGATTGCGGACCTCATGGCTAATGCCTGCTGCCATTTGTCCGATAAGGTTCAGGCGGTCTAAGCGCGCTATTTCTTTTTCCATATTTTTTTGTTCGGTAATATCCTTATTAAATTCCAGCACTCCGATAGGATTGCTATATGCATCCCGCTTGAGTAGCCAGCAGCTTCTGACAATCACTTGACTGCCATCCCGCCTGGTTTGAGTCAGTTCACCCATCCAGCGCCCATTGCGCATAAGTTCTTCATTGATTTCCTGCAGTGGTCGGGGAAACTGCGTCCTCAGTAGCAGAGCGGCTTCCTTGCCTACAGCCTCGTCCTTTGTCCAATTGTATCCCAGCTCAGCGCCGTGATTCCAAAATACGATGGCCCCATCAAGGTTCCGTTCGATAGTGTAATCAGGGTCAAGATCCAGCAGCCGTACCTGTTCTTTTAGCATCTCCGTATATTCCATTATTTTCTCTTCAGCCTGCTTTCGATCCTGGATATTGCGGAGAAAAACGGAAACCCCGCCATGCGCAGGATAAGCGTTAACCTCCAGCCATAGTCCCAATCGGTCGCAGAAGGTTTCAAAATGGACCGGGACTTGGCTGCTTACCATTCGATGGTAGTACCGATATAACCGGGACTCCTCAAAAACAGGGAATACATCCCACACCACTTTACCTAGCAGCTGCTCTTGCGGCTTATGCCACAAACGCTCAGCTTCTTTGTTAAAGTAAGTAAACCGGCCTTCGCTGTCAAGGGCAAAAAATCCTTCGGTGATACTTTCAAGAATATGTCTTATTTTATCATTGCTGTACTGTAGTTCCGCTGATAAGTTTTCCAAAGTGGTATAAGATCGCGAAAACCTTGTGGATAAAGCCAGCGACTGAAAAAAAATAAACACAAACAGTCCCACCGGCACCATTTCCCCGGTGAAAATTAGACCATTGGCATACAGAATGTCATTGACCACAGTAGCGACTAAGATCGCCACACCCAGGACGAAATTCTCTGCGCCTTCTTTTCTTGCTATTACGGCTTTGACCAAAATTGTGCCAACATGCAAACAAGCCAACAGCGTAAAGAAATCATACCATAGTAAAGTACGGCCAAAGAATTTAACCGGCGTTAAAACTACCGGTATGCTAAACAGCAGGCCAATTGTGATAAAAGCATTCGGTATTTTAGCTGGCGTATCGGAATCGTATAAATGGTAAATAAACATGACAAAAACGGGTACTGATAAATAATAAGATAAGTATTCGATTTTCAGGAGCAATTCCCACTGCAGAGTAGGAAACATCCTCATGATAACCATCCCGCCGGTAGTCATGGTTCTTATGGCAATCAACAGACAGAACAGCCCAAAATATAAAGCCGGCTTATCTTGTCTGCGCAGCATATAGAATCCGAAATGATATAGGGACATAATGAGAAAGATGCCCAATAAAAACATTTCGAAGCCTATCTGCTTTTCTTGCAGCTTTTGCACTGTTTCCTCACGGCCAAACTGCAAAATGGACTTGATCCCGCCTTTGTGATGCGCGAAATTCGATACCTGAATAATAAGTTCAATATTCGGACTGTCGGTGTAAAAATTCACAATCTGCGGCAAATATTGCGGCTTACTCTCGGCTGGTGACTGACCGATTACCCCTACTGAGCGTAACAGTTGCCCGTTTATGTATAAATTATACGCGGTGGCTATATCCGGTACTTTTATCGCCACATATTGGTTCGGTGCTGGAAGCCTGATATTCAAGCGGTATGTTGCGAACCCATCACCAGTTGGACTGATTCCGGATTTATAATTATTCCACATATCAGGCACCGCAAAGAAGTCAACCTGGAGTGGCCTTTTTTCATCACTGAAATCAGACGGTCCCAAAAACTGCCACCAATAAAATTCCCATTGACCATTCAGGTTGACAGTCTCGCCACCATCTAAATCCCATCGTGATAAATCAATTACGCCATTGACGGCCTGAGGAGGTTTGGCATGCATGGTTTCATAGTTGAAATAGTTAAATAAGCCAATGGCTACTATTATTACGCTAGCCATTGGCAGACGCCAATATTTATTTTCTACGGTCTTCCACATTACTACGGTATCCTCTCTTTAGCGATTGCTGGAACGCTTACTTGTTTTTTCCCCATCCTATTACAGTAAATACTAAATTTTTACATTGTTGTATAATTCCATAATTTATTGAATACTCCTGCATTATGACGGTGCGTGGATTTAAAACTTTATTATTCTGGATTTATGATCTATGTCATAATGAGTCAAAGTTGCAATAAAGATCAAAACACCTTATCCTGGTTTTTATCAGGATAAGGTGTTTTTGATTTGTTTAAAGCAGTATATACTGTTACTGGTATTGGAGACAATATACATATTATATTACGCAAAGCAAAGCACGGAGGTAGGAAGTGACCTTATTATCAACTTATGGTGCAGAAAATTTCGGTAGGCTAAAAACGGTGATGCTGCACAGACCGTTTCATTCAATACTTGATATCAACTCTATAACGATGGGCTATTATTTGTTTGATGCCATACCAGATGCAGAAAGGTACATGGATGAACATGACCAGTATAGGAAACTCTTGCAAAAGCAAGATATTTCCACTTTGGAACTGAGTGATTTCGTTTATGAAAACAGAAATCTAATGGATACTCTGGCCAGTTTACCCTATCTTAACGATAGTTCGGTAATATCACGGTTCGGAACGATTTTATCACAAATGGGTGGCGGGCGACAGGGTGAGGAAATAGTTGTCAGGGAGGCATTAACCAACCTGGGAATACCGATTGTTTTTGAATTTTCTCCAATAGATCACTTTGAAGGCTGCCTTATTTTACCGGAACGGCTTTTTATTGCTTGTACTGAACGCCATCGCCGTGCATCAATTGAAAAATTTTTACCAACGGCGGTGTCATTATTTGGGGAAGTAATTTATGTTGAGTGCCCCAAAGCCAGGCGCTTCATGCATGCTGACATGGTTTACGGCCAGATAAATGAAAATCTTGCTTTGGCTTTCCTGCCTGCCTTTCTTGAAACGTACAGTATCACCGATAAAGGTGCAAAAGAAATAGATTTTACAAAGCATATGTTCGAAAATGGTATAGAAATAATAAGCATATCTGACCAGGAACAAAAAAACTGGGGCTGCTCTTTCGTTCCTTTAGACCCCCGTCGAATCATCCACTACGATATTGCCCTTTCTGTGCAAACCAGTAAGGCCCTAAGCGCGAAAGGTGTTGAGGTAATTGAATTTCATCCCAACGCCCTTTTGGCAGGTGGTGGTAGTTTACGATGTTTGACATTACAAATCTTAAGAGAATAGTTGATAATTACTGACTTCGTCGTAACGAGTTCAATTTTAGATGAGGGGTGAACTCTGAGACGGCATTTTACGGATCATAAGGCGAAATATAGTCTCAGAAACTCGGAGAACTGCAAATGAATTTCTTTTTATTAGTTCTATATGTGCGCGGTAGCAAAGTAAAACACCTGCTGAATTGTATAATGGCAGGTGTTTTACTTGCTTACAAGCCTATGTCAACGTGGAATTGTTAGCATCTCAAAGGTATCAGGGATCATTGCCGGTCGACCGCTTTGTTTGGTAGTAGAACTCATCTTAGCGGTAACAGTGTAGATATTATGGTTCTTAGGATCGAGCGCAAAAAGTCCGCGCACGCTCTGGCTTTGTTCTTTGCGTGGATGTGCTTAATATAGTTTTACACTGGGGAGAATGTGTTTCGCCCGTGTGAAGGAAATTGAGAAAGGTAAGTTGAATTTTCTGAGTGGAGAAGTAAAAGCTGGGTCGGGGGTCCAGCTCAGTAATATAGAAAAGGAGAAAGTAATTATGCTAAAAAAGTTAAGAAGTTCTATAGTATCTAAATATATAGAACAACTAGCTTGTAGATATAGGGATGATGAATTAGCATCAATGAGTGCCCAAATCGCCTATTACTTGATACTAGCATTCCCTCCTTTTTTGTTTTTCCTGATAAATTTATTAAGTTTTACCCCGCTAACAAATAGATTGTTAATTGCAAACTTTAATACCATTCTCCCTAAAGATACTGCCGTTTTGGTAAAAAATATGTTGGTACAGACTGCGCAGGCAAATGGTACACCGCTTTTACTTTTGGGCATGATCGGAAGCCTTTGGGCTGCATCGCAAGGAATGTCTGCTATTATACGAGGGCTTAATCATTCCTATGGTGTGAAGGAAACTCGAAATTATATTAAACGTAATCTTATAGCTTTGATTTCCACCACAGGCGTGTCAGCTATGATAATATTTTCGTTTTTCATGATTGTATTTGGAAGAGTTATAGGATCAAATATTTTTGGGCTAATCGAAAAAAAATCTTTATTCTATACCTTTTGGCCATTTTTACAATATGGTATTTCTCTTGCCTTTATGCTAGTCACATTTTATTTAATATATAAGTATTTGCCGAATAGACAATTGAATGGTAATAGTATTATAGCAGGAACTATTTTTGCAACTTTTAGTTGGGTTTGCGCGTCGTTATTATTTTCTTTCTATGTAAATAATTTTTCGAGTTTTGAACAGGTTTACGGAAGTTTGGGCGGGGTTTTTGCTTTAATTATCTGGCTATACATTAGCGCTTTAATTACCCTCCTTGGGGGAGAATTGAATGCTATTATAGATAATTTTCAAGACAAGGAAAAGCCTTAGAAATTAAGTGTGGGCTAGGCACAATAAGTATTACTGTATTTTCTTAGCGTACGTTTTGCGCGTTTTGTTGGCGCGACCCCTATAAGTCAAAAAAAGGCGTCATGGTGGTTTCCCACTATAACGCCTTTTTTGAATTTAATCGTTTAGGTCTTATGGGCGCGCTGCACCGGTACGAATAATGGTTCCTACATGCTGTCCACGCAGAGCTGCAGTGAGTCGGCCCGGCACCAGTCCGTTAACAATTTGCACTTTTTGAATGTGGCGCGCGTTTGCCATGACTTCAAGAAGAGTACGGTCGACCGGCAATGTGCCTGTTTGTTTCGCAAGTTCGTCATAACTTATTTCGTCAATAAGCTTCGCGTTCTTTCCTTCAGGGCCATTGGGGTCGGAGCTGTAGACCCCATCCACATCCTCAACAATCGTAAGACCGGCTGCTCCAAGCGCATCCGCGATAAGGAAAGCGCCGGTGTCCGACTGGTGTATCGGTAAACGGGAGGTCGTAAACTCATGGTTGTGGTAAGGCGGAAAGGCGCTACCCACGACTGCCGGGGCACTGGCAAGGTGGATCGCTAGTTGGCTTGAGATGGTGGGTTTCTCGACGTAGGAAACGAAGTTCTGCGCGAGCAACTCTGCCAGGATATGACCGTTCTGACCCGCTTCACTGGCGGCAAGAGGAGCCAGCGAACCAACCGGAAGGCCGAGATCAAGACCGACACCGTAAAGATGACGGGCGCGGATACCGGCCCCAGTCAGAATGAGCAGGCGATGTTCCGGAAGGACTTTCCGGATCTCATCCACAATGGGAAGGATCGCATCCCGGCCACGGTCAAAGATGGAGCGCCCTCCGAGCTTTATGACCTGCAGCCAGGGGAGAAGCTGCATAGGGCGCACACCCGCGACGGGGCAGGTGAGCGATCCGTCGAGGAGAGTCTGCCGAGCGAGCGCAGAAGAAACGTGTTTAATATTGTTAGCTGTGTTTGTCATTTATAGTACCTCCTTAATCTGCAGTTATAATGGTTCCGACGTGCTCGCCAGCGAGCGCGCGTGTCAGGTTGCCGGGAACAAGGCCGTTCACGATCTGCACCTGGCGGACATGGCGGGCTTCCTTGAGAAGGTCAAGTACAGGAAACTCAAGGATAGAATCCTGTAATCCCTTCGCCTTCATCTCATCCACCGAGATCTTCGGGATAAATGTTGCGCCTTTTGTTGTCTTGGGATTGGCGGTATAAAGGCCGTTTTCATCCTTTACATAGATCATCGCCTTGCACCCAAACTGTTCCGCAACAAGGAAGCAACCGGCATCAGTGCGGTAGGGTGGAATGACATTTTCGGTAGCCGGCCGTATCCAGAGGCCGTATGGGGGCATGCCGCTGAAGATAACTGCATTCACTTCAGCCAGGTAAAGCGGAATCGCAGAGAGTCCGGCGTTGCCGACCGATGAAATGCCGTATTTGGCAAGAAGTTGTCCAAGCATCTCAGCGTTCTGATTTGCGACCGAGGCGCCCAGTTCTGAGAGTACACCGGCAGGCAGGTTGAGACCGGACGCAATCGAGTAGAGATGCCGGGCCCGTGTCCCTGCGCCTGTTCCGATCATCATTTTGTGATTCTTGCGAGCCGCGACAATCTCATCAACAAGCGGGTAAACAGCCGCCCGTCCGCGGTCAATGAAGCTCTGGCCGCCGATCTTTACAACCGTTGCGTCCGGCAGAATCCGGTAGTCTTCCGCACGCTCCGCCGCTTCGCGGAGCTCCGGATCGGACAGATGCCTCTGTTTCAAAAGCTCTTCGAGTTCTATTATAGTGTTATCCATAGAAAAGCCTCCTTAAAGTATAAATTTATAATTAAGATGGTGCTGTTTGAAGCACTCTCTACTCCATATAATAGCAGCAAAGTTATCATATGTATAATTGTATATTGATATGGTTGTCATAGGGGAAAACCTATACATTACATCCTGGTATATATTAAAGCGTCTCGCTATAAGCAAAATGTGAGAAAAGAGAAGAGAAAAGAAAAGATAAAAATCCATCATTAGGCTTGCAACAGATAGGACAAATGAACGAGTTACCTGGATAGTCCATTAACCAGTGGAAGAGGGCCAGGTAATCTGGTAATTCGGGTTGTAACAGAGGATGATGGTGAATATCGAAGTGAGAAGGAGTAAGATTTTGTGGTACGATAAATTTTACATATGCAAAGACGCCCTTCAGCTTGAAGTGGCGTCTTCTTTATATTTTAAAAATTTGTATTCATTTTATTGGTTATTTGATTTCTTTAACTACTTTTATTTTAATAATGTCAGTCTTTACGGGGATAGTCTCATTTTTATGATAAAGTTCAAATTTTATTTGTCCCTGCCCTTCCTTTAATCCAATGAATTTCCAAATTCTTTTTCCCGGGAGCCAAGTTTCACCAGCATTACCTGTGGAATGATATAACGAGGTACCTTCAACCAGTTTATAAATTCCGGAAAAATCATCTTTATAGACCCATCTATAGAGACGTAAATAATTCTCATCTACTATATACCATCCTAGCTGACCATTTAACGGTATTTCATTAACAGTTAAAACATCAAGTAGGATACCATTTTCGTGTAAAATATTATTTTCTTTCATATAAACCCCCGAATTTTATTGGTATAACAAGATAAACACGGTTACTTGTTATACTTAAATATATTACATTATCCGCCAGGAAGCCGTCATTTCACGAATATATGACTAGTTAACATATTGCTGTTGGTCTTAAAATCACCGCCAGTAAATAATGGGCTGATCTATTCTATGCGAAATAATGAGTATTGGCGAAAATAACAAATTTATTGCTTATAAAAATCACTGTTCAAAAAACAGAGCATATGCGATGGAAGTTAGCTATATCCTATAACCCAATAGAGTTACTATCGGGAAAAGGTTTGCTTCCTATATATTTTAGAGGATTTTTGTGTTATGGGATTGAAAGTTTTGATAAGTGACCATCTTACAGCTCGACTAAACTTCAGTTGTGGTTAAGACCGCACATGAAGTTAAGTCTCTCTTTATAAGATCGCGGTGTTTTCTTTTGCATCCGGAAGAACTATCGAACCGCCCGCGATACAGGCCCAGCAATGCATCGTGATGTGCGTGGGGGAGCATATAACAGTGATTTTTGTAGAAGATATTACTACAAGCTTTAGTAAAAGTGTGTTTTTACGACAGAGAGGAGGAATATTTCTATGATAAAGTTCGGCACGGACGGGTGGCGCGGGGTAATAGGCGAGGATTACACATTTAACAATGTTCGTTTGGTAGCTGAAGCCATCGCGGGGTACATAGAGGCACGGGGCGAAGCAGACAAGGGCATTGTTGTCGGTTATGATGCGCGGTTCTTGAGCCGGCAATTTGCGGAGGACTGTGCGGCAGTTCTGGCCGCCAAGGGGATTAGAACCTGGCTTTCAGACTCTATTCTGCCTACGCCTGCGCTCACCTGGCAGGTTAAGGACCGGCAGGCGGCAGGAGGGGTAATGATCACCGCCAGCCATAATCCTTACGAATACAACGGCCTTAAATTTAAAGCTTCTTATGGCGGTTCGGCATCACCGGAGATCGTAGCGGAGATAGAGAAGTATGTAGAGCCGCTTGAGAAAAGCGGTCGCCTGTTTTCAAAGATTCCGCTCAGTGGGAAGGTGGAGTTCTATTCTCCGCGGCAGGTGTATATCGAGCATGTCAGGCAGATGCTCAACGCGGAGACATTAAGCAAGCTACGCGGCAAGGTAATTTTCGACATGATGCACGGGGCATCCCAGGGATATGCTCACGAGCTGGGTAAAGAATATGGGCTCGATCTCATGGAAATTCGCAGCGATTACAATCCGTCGTTTGGCGGGGTAAATCCCGAACCGATCGAGAAGAACCTTGGCTCACTGAAGGACGCGGTATTAAAATATAAGCCAGTGCTGGCCTTGGCCACCGATGGTGATGGAGACAGGATTGGCGCCATGGATTCGGAAGGCCGCTATATCAACGCCCACCAGATAATCGCCTTGCTGATTAAACATCTCGTTGAAAAGCGCGGGCTGCGCGGCGGTGTGGTACAAACGTTGACCATTTCAGAACTGGTGAAACGGGTGGCCGCAAAATATGGTCTTAAGTTGTATGAAACGCCTGTCGGGTTTAAATACGTCACTGAGCTTATGCTGACTGAGGATATCCTGATTGGCGGCGAAGAGGCAGGCGGTATCGGCGTCAAGGGATATATTCCCGAACGGGATGGATTGCTCCTCGGTTTCCTGCTAATCGAAATGGTGGCTGCTTATGGCAAGCCCCTTGGTCAGATCCTGGATGCGATGATGGACGAGTTGGGCTGGTTTTACTATAGCCGGTCCGATCTCCATCTTTCTATGGAACAGAAGGATCGCCTAATGCATAGACTGAAAACTGATCCTCCGACATCACTTGGAAATATACAGGTAATGAACGCAAGCTGCTTTGATGGCTGCAAACTATCCTTTGCAAAGGGATGGACTATTTTCCGGGCTTCAGGGACTGAACCACTTGTAAGAATTTATTCGGAAGCGGACGATAAGAGGACCCTGGACGAGATACAACAGTTTTCCCGAAATTATGCAAAAAAAGCATAGTGGGAACGTTCAACTAAAAAACAAATCCTCAACCTACTGCACAAAAGTTGAGGATCATCGCATTAAAGATGTGATTCTAATTTTATTAATCTATTCTCTTAAAATCGATATAGCCATGTTCGACATCGGTATGGATCAATTTTACTCTAAGTCTATTGCCTACAGCCTGACCAGAAAAGTGTTCCACAAGCTTTCCCTCGACAGGCAAGTGCAACAGTCGAACCCATACCCCTTTTTCAGCTGCACCGGTTATGATCGCGTCGAACTTTTCCCCTATTCTTGCTTCTAGAAGGATTGCCGCTGCCGATTTTGCCACCTGCCGTTCCACTTTTTGCACAACATTTTCGGTTTGGGTGCAGTGTTGGGCAAGCAACTCTAGCTCATCAATTGTATAGGGAATCGGGTCGCCTGCTAATGCGGCCTTTAATAATCGCTGGGTGATTAGATCCGGATATCTGCGGTTTGGGGCGGTGGAATGCTCGTAATTTTTGACTGCAAGGCCGAAGTGACCAAGTGGGGTTTCTCCCGGTTGCTCAACGACATATTCTCCTGCACCCATTAGTTTGATAATACTGAGAGAGAGATCAGGAAAGCGAAGCGGATCGGCTGCTTTTGCCACTGCCAAAAATTGAGCTAACGCTTTCGAATCAGCATCCATGGGCAATCTGTAATTATGCTGCGCAGCAATCTCGACTATGCGGTCCCATTTTTTCGGTACACGCACTACGCGCCTGAGTGATGGAAACTTTTTTTTCTCAAGATAACGTGCGGTTACTCCGTTAGCGGTGATCATAAAGTCCTCAATAATTTCTCTTGCGGTATTGCGTTTTTGGACTTCCAGATCTCTAATTTGTTCTTCTTCAAATATAGGGCGAGCTTCTATTGTCTCAAAATCAAGTGCACCATGCATATGACGGAGAGACTTTAGTTTTTTTGCCACTCGATACTGTAGCTGGAGGTTATCGGCAAGCCCAGCAACTTTACTGACAGCTTCCGGCATTGGCCCATAACCGTCAAGCCATGCAGCTATGCTGTCGTAAGCTAGCTTTGCTCGATTGCGAACAACTGCCCGGTAGATATTTGAACTTAACATTTCTCCTTCCACCGAAATGACAATTTCGACCACCAAGGCAAGCCGATCCTCTTCATAATTTAAAGATGTAAGATCATAGGAAAGCCTTTCAGGCAGCATAGTAAATATCTGAGCTGCTGTATAAATCGAGGTGGTATTATGTCTTGCATGCTCATCGATAGCCGAGGATTTTTTCACAAGGGCATCTACATCGGCGATAGCAACAAGGATTTTTATACTTTCTCTCGGCAACTCAGCGGCAACCGTAAGCTGGTCCAGGTCTTGCGAATCATCGTTGTCAATCGAACACCACAACAAATCGCGTAAGTCGTGAACAGAGTTATCAAGTTTAGGAATATTGTCGGGAAATGCATCTACCTCGGCCATAGCTTGCGTGGAAAAGTCCGGCAGAAGCTTTTTCTCGAGCATTACCATATGTGCGATTTGTTGTAATCTGGAACGATGATGACTATCATTTGTGTTTCTCATAGTGCACCTTCCTGTGTAATCAGTTGTAATCATGTTTAATTTGGCCAAATAGTGGATTAAACACTAGGCCTATTATTTCGTTTCCCGGTATTATTTTTCCTGCGAAAGGCATAATTTTTTCGCTTTAATATATGATATGCGGAAAAGCTCCCTGACGGAGGATATTAGATAACTGTTCAGGGCCCTTAATTTCCCAATCTGTACGACGTATGTGATACTTTTGCATGATAACATCTCCTACCTGTTGTCTTTTGCTTTTTATCTCCCATTACACGAAATTCGAGAGGATTTTGTGTATTTGTATGGAAGATTAATCTTAAGCATTTTAGCTATTAAGTGTATAGTTAGAATAGAAAGGGGTTGGCTGTATGAAGGTTACAGAAAGTATTAATGGAAGAAGAAGTATAAGATCTTTTACTGATCAAGCAATACCGTCAGAAGTAATTGACAGTTTAGTTACATTAGGAACGAAGGCTGCTACCGGTTCAGGGCAGCAAGCATGGGGTTTTGTCATTATAACAGATAAAAACGAAATGAAGAGGTTATCGGATGAAACAAAAAAGTACTTGGGTGAAAACCTTGAAAAGTTTCCGTATATGCAGCAATACAAAACCTGGATAATGGATGAGAGCTATAATATTTTTTATGATGCCCCTTGTTTATTGATAATTTATGGTGACACTAATTCACATTGGTATGTTTATGATTGCACTTTAGCCGCTGGCAATATTATGCTTGCAACCGGCGAATATGGATTAGGTACATGCTGGATCGGTTTTGCAGAATATGTATGTGATACTGCAGGATTTAAATTAAAATACAATGTACCTGATAATTACAAATTAGTGTGTCCGATGGTTGTGGGTTATCCTACAGATCAACTGCCGCCGCCCAGTAGAAAGCCTGCTCCTATATTCTTTCGCGGGTAATATTTCTGGTAAATTTATTACGTGTATTATTTTGGCCCAGACGTTGTTTGGGCTTTTTTCCGTTGGTAGGCATTTAATCCGAATTAGTAATATAGTTTTCGGGAAAGAACAAAAAACAGCCCGTGATTGAAGTTCCCCCTGTCTACTTGACAGGGGGAACTTCAATCACCTTGACCGGCTTTAATTATTTCAAAATCACAAACATATTATTGAGAATGATATCAATAAACTCAATTTAGATATAGGTCGCCGTACTTAGTCATTGCATGAGCAATTATCGCCGCATGAACAATGGTCGCCGCACGAACAATTATCAGCCGAAGTTACGTAAATTTCTTTAGTAGCAACATTTTCGATAGCATCAATTACTTCTTGTTTCTTCAGAATTTTATTATATTCAATTATCCATTCAAATACAGCAGTCAAGATAGGAACAAAACTTTGGCCGATATCTGTTAATGAATATTCAACTTTTGGAGGTATTTCTTTGTATATTTCCCTATGCACGATTCCATCACGTTCAAGTTCCCGCAACTGTTGTGTGAGTATTCCTTGTGAAATGTTGGGCAACTGTTTTTGAAGTTCACCAAATCGTCGTGTTCCTTCGCTTAAACGCCATAAAATTGCAAATTTCCATTTGCCTGCTACTAATCTTTGGATAACTGCCATTTGGGAGGCTGTCACTGGACAAAGGCTTCTAAACGGTTGTACTTTTGCCATTCGGTATGCGCTCCTTTCGTAATAGAGTGTGTTTTAAAAACACACTTTCCTTCTTTTAAACTGTTACAGAATACCCCAATGTTAAACTACCGGAAAGTTGCACAGCGGGCATACCCGATTTCTACGCTGAAAGGCTCAACGGCAAAGAAGGGTATTTTGTAACAGCCTCTGATAGTACTATTTACCGTAGTATATAACATAAAAATGCGTACTTGTAATGATTTCCATTATAATATAATATTATGTTAAAATCAACATGCATTAACATAATTCAACAATGGATATCGGAATTCTTTAAGTTATGCTTGTTTAAATGTTTATCATATTATTTTGTATGGTTGATATACCCATTAATTGGGTTTGGTTTCCGAATATTTTTAAGGAAAGGAAATGAATCAATGAAGAATTCTAATCAGATTAAATTGAAGATTGAGGGTATGTCGTGCGGTATGTGCACTGGAAAGGTGGGAAAAACTCTTCAAGGTATTTCCGGGGTTAGTGAAGTAAGTGTTGATCTGGCGAAAAAGGAAGCAATCATAATTGGAGCAGTTAATCTTGCCGAGTGTATTCAGGCAATAGAAAAACTCGGCTTTAAAGTGGAAAATGATTAAATTTATGGCCAAGTCTATGAAAAACTGAATTCTTTTTAAAAGCATTTGGTCAATTCCTTTGGTATTTAGTATCAGGTGTGATGAACGGTAAAGGATGTTAACATCTTCGGTGATTCAACTAAAGAGTAAACACCAAAGGAATCACTAGAGAGGGGAGAGAAAACTGACAAATTTGCTACGATCATTATTTTGCAGCATTGCACTTGTTTTGACCTTGGCCTTATGGAGTCCTGGTGTAGTTAGAGCCGACCCCGAACAATCACAGACGGAGAGTACAGAAACTGCAGATGCTGAGCAGGCAAATAAGGCCCAAAGTCAAAATACTGATAAGTCTAAGGAGGAAAAAAATAAAACAATAACTGCAGGCAACACATCTCAACAAACCGCTATTACGGTTATCGAAGTGGAGGTCAATGCGAATAAGTATCAGGATCTGACAATTGGTCAACAAAAAAACGCTGAAGGCGTGAATAATTATGTGGTAACCCAAAGCTCCACCGGGAGCAAATCGGATGTTGCCAATAAAGATTTGCCCCAATCAATCACCGTTGTGGGCCAAAAAATCATGAAAGATCAGAATAACCTGACCGCGAGCGAAGCGTTGTCCAACGTCGCCGGGGTAAGGACGCAGCAATACCCTTCCTATGCCGACACACTCCTCGCTTTCTACATCCGCGGTTTTGACGCCGGTTCCTATGTCTATACCGACGGACTATGGGATCCGTGTACTACATATTCAGGCTGGATCGGCAATGTTGACCGCATTGAGGTGCTTAAAGGTCCGGCATCGGTGCTTTACGGGAACGGGACGGCAGGTGGCCTTATCAACTACGTTACGAAAAAACCGCTTCCTTACTGGGCTTTTGCCTACGGCGCGGAGTATGGCTCCCGGGGGACGAAATCAGTGGACGCCGACATGTCCATTCCCCTGACCGAGGATAAAAAATGGCTTTCCCGCACTATTATTCAGAATACTGATTACGCATCCTTTCAACGGGGCGCGGACCCTTACAAGCGCTTTAATGGCAGTTTTATCGTGCAAGGCCAGCCGGTTAAAAATACGACATACACTTTCGAGACCCAGTTTAATGATTACTACGGACCTTCAAGCAGCTTGCTGCCGCTGAAAGGCACGATCAATCCACCCTACGGCCTGGTGCCTTATGATGCGAATTATTATGATCCCAGGTACAAGTCGCATACCATCGGGCGCGCCTTCTCCACCCGGGTCGACCATAAAATCAATGATATCTGGACTGTTCACTCAGGCTTGCGGTACAGTTTCTACGCCTATCAGTCGGAAACCAGAGGCGGAAGCACGCTGGTCCTGAACAGCGCAAACCCAAGTCTGAGTACGGTATCCCAAAGTTATGGATCGATGCTCCGGTTTAACAATGCTATCGCCTGGGATACAACAGCAAATGCCAAGTTTCAAACCGGTGAGCTGGGCCACGATTTGACGACAGGCATTACCTGGGCTCATTTTAACCAATACATTCCTTATTTTCTCCGGGGCTCCTCCGCCGCAGTCAATGTTCTGGATCCCGTCTTCGCGGGCGAGCCGACTCTAAGCAAGTTTGGCATGGGCATGGGCGGGCGGCATTCCGAGAGTGAAAGGTACGGCGCATATCTATCTGATGTGGTTGCGCTGTCGCCGAAATTCAAGGTGAATCTGGGTGAAAGCCTGACAATGCAGTCAAGCAGCATTGACGGCTCTTACCGCAGGCATAATTCCGGCAGCGCGAGGCGGATTGGGACGACATATGAGACCTCACCCGGGGTGACCTGGTTTGCCGGCACCGAAACTTACTATGAACCACAAGTTCCCCGAAACGACGGTTACCAATATATATACTTCCCCCCCGAAACCGGCGACCAGGTCGAAGGCGGCGTGAAAGTGGATGTCAGCGACCGCGCCAGTGTTACCTTGTCTGTTTACCGTATCAACCGGGAAAATATCGTTTACGGAGTCCAGGATCCGTACGACGTACTTCATACGATATATAGTCTTGTCGGCAAACAGCGCAGCAAGGGGTTTGACCTTGACGCCAGCTATGTTATTAGGCCGGGGTGGAATGTGTCACTGGCTTATTCCCATTGTGATGCCCGGGTTCTTTCAAGTGACTCCTACGCCTCCAACAGCGTGGTTCCCAACGTGCCGCTCAATTCCGTCAAGCTTTGGAGTACCTATGAATATCAGGACGGGCCGCGGAAGGGATGGGGCTTTGGCGGCGGCCTGACCTTTGCCGGAAAACGCACAGTTGATACTAATAACAGTCTGGGATGGATGGACGGTTATACTGTATTTGATGCCGTAGTCTATTATAAAACCAAAGATTGGCGGTATTCGCTGAATGTCTATAACCTGACCAACGAGAAATACTGGGAATCGGGCAGTTCGTCCGGCGTTTATGCAGGCACTCCCCGCAGCTTTGTCCTCCGTATCGAAAGAAGTTTCTTTTAAAGCCCGGTTAATAATAAATGCAATCCGATGCCGGACCGGGTGGGTCAGAAGGACAGGCCAGCCTGGCATTGCCTGTGGAAAACGGGAGCAAGGAGTATAGGAATTGAAACAGAAGATCGGAAAAGCATGGATTTTTTTGCGTGATGTATCAGGAATTCTGCTTCCTTACTGGCGTTCCGGTGAAAGCCGGCTAGCGGGCGCGATGGTTGCCGGCGTATTGGGCCTAGTTGTCGGGCGGATCTATTTGGATGTTCAAATCACCAACTGGTGGAAGGGTTTTTTCGACGCCATTCAATCGTTGGATTATGCCGGATATGTCCACCAGTTACTTAGGTACGCCTTATTGTCGCTTCTTGTTTTTCCGTTGCAGGGCTGTATCATTTATCTGCAGGGGCTCTTAAAGATACGCTGGCGCCGCTGGTTATCAGAGCGATATGTCGGCCAATGGCTGAACGAAGTCAATTATTATCGTGTCCAATACGTTGACGGCACGGATAATCCCGACCAGCGGATCGCCGAGGATCTTCGGATTCTTGCGGAAAGGACGGTTGAGCTGGTACTGGACTTTGTTTCGACATTGGGCTCGTTGGCAGCATTTTCGGTTGTGCTGTGGAATTCGCAGTGGGTGTTTGCAGTTGGCGAAGTAAGGATTCCCGGGGCCATGCTATGGCTGGCCGCATTCTATTCCCTTGCCGGAACATGGGTTAATCATACCATGGGGAAGGCACTGGCCGCCTTAACCTGGGAAAAGCAAAAGTGGGAGGCAAATTACCGGTTCGCGCTGATGCGGCTAAGAGAAAACGCTGAGCTAGTCGCCGTCTACGGCGGTGAAGTCCGGGAAAAATATGGCTTAACCGGAAGGCTTGCGCAAATCGTTGCTACCCAGTTACAGATTATTCATCGCAATAAAAGGCTGGACTGGTTTTTCCGCGGCTACTTTCAATTGTCACAAGTTTTGCCGTATTTACCGCTGGCGCCGCTGTACATCGCGGGGAGTATCAGCCTGGGCGATATGCAGCAGGCTGCTTCCGCTTTTGCCAGGTTGAGGATGTCATTTTCGTGGTTCATTATGAATTACGAGAAGTTAGCGGAGTGGAAAGCGACCGCCGACAGAGTGATTGGTCTGGAAAAAGCTATGATTCAAACCGCGGCGCTGCAGGTGGGCGGGGTAATCCGCGCGACTGGACCGTATAGGGAAGGCCTCCGGGTTGCTCAGCTTGACCTGTGGCTTCCGGACGGCAAGCCGCTGCTAAAGGGAATCACCATGGATATTCTGCCAGGTGACCGGTTATTGATTTCCGGTCCGCCGGGCTGTGGAAAAACGGCTTTCTTTCACGCCATTAACGGGTTATGGCCGTTTTGCCGCGGAACCATAACACTGCCGGCGGCGGCCCGGTTGTTGTTTATTCCGCAAAAACCGTTTCTGCCGATTGACACACTCAGGCAAGCACTGGTTTATCCTGATTCGGCGGACGACTACGATACGGAGCTTATCAGGCAGACGCTAAAGGATTGCGGACTGTCCCGGCTAGGCGGCCGGCTTGACGAAGAACGGCACTGGCAGCAGGAACTTTCCCCCGGGGAACAGCAGCGGTTTGCTTTCGCCCGGGCGATGCTGCTCAGGCCGCAATGGCTCTTTCTTGACGAAACAACCTCGGCGCTGGATGAGGCCAGCGAGGCTGCTCTATACCGGCTGCTTGCGGATACTTTGCCCCAAACGGCGGTTGTGAGTATTGCGCACAGAGCTTCGCTGATTCGCTTTCACGAGCATTGGCTGGATTTTGCCAACAAGGCAGGGGGTTACGCGGGAGGCATGCCGCAAGATAAGCTTTTTATGAATATGACTTACTAGAACAATTAACAAGTTTGGAGGATATTCCAATGGAGAAAATTGATGCTATGGAACCGGTCGGGGAAGTAATCAGTGAATGGGAGGAAGAGGTCCGCGTCATAAAAATCAGGCCGGAATATTTGCCGGCAACGCAGCGGATGGCAGAACACGGCTATTTTTGGATTTTGTCCTGGTTTCATAAGGCAAACAGAAGCTTGCTGAAAATGCATTTTACCGCTATCGACAAAACATACGGGGTATTTGGTGTCCGTACACCGGGAAGGCCGAATCCCATCGCATTATCGCTTGTTAAACTGGTTAGGGTGGCCGGAGATGAAATTCATGTTACCGGACTGGATGCGGCCCAGGGGACACCGGTGCTGGATATCAAACCCTATTTTGAAGCAGATATCGTATTTTCGCCGCCAACACCACATATGCATATGCATTCGAACGACGAGGTATTCCGGAAGCAAGCCTTGGCGCATCACGGTGAAGTTTGCCAAGGACTGGAACTGGCAGTGAAAATGGCATTATTGGCGGAGAAACACTTCGGGCAGATACAGGCGCCTGACTTGAAGCTTGTGATTACAGGCGATCCCTGCTTAGCCGATGTTCTGCAGGGGCTGACCCGGGCTCGTTTGGCAAATCCCGGACGGCTGATTTATAAGGGAGAGGCGGAAAAAACAGAAGTAATCTGGCAAAAAAACGGCAGAACCATGCATGTGACTGTGCCTTCGGAACTGAGTATAGACGAAATCAAGCAAAAAGACGGAGAAACGTTATTTGCAGTAAAAATCCTATGATTTAATAAGCCGGTGGCAAGCCATTTTTGGCACTATTATTTTGGACAAAGGAGTTACCTAGAGGCGATGGCGGCTAAAACAACATCTTTTTATCGCGATTTATGGGGAATCATTCGTCCTTTTTGGCGGACGAGGGAAGGCCGGGTGGCGGGAGCACTGCTGGCAGGCGCGTTGGCCCTGACCGTTTTCCGGCTTTATGTGAATGTGCTGCTTAATGAATGGCAGAAGCTTTTTTTCAACGCCATCCAGTTAATGAACACCGCTGAGTTCACCCATCAGCTTCTTCGGTTTGGCGGCCTGTCCTTGCTGTTTTTGCCGCTTAACGGCTGCCAGAGATATTTGCTGGGACTTGCGCAAATCCGCTGGCGCCAGTGGTCGTCGGAGAATTATACCAATAGATTGCTAAAAGGGCGAAACTATTACCGTCTTCGGTACGCAGCCGGCGACATGGACAATCCTGACCAGCGTATCGCCGAGGACTTGCGGCTATTTCCCGTGGATACAGTCAACATGGCTTTCGGTTTTATTGAAGCAATGGGATCGCTTACGGCATTCTCTATGATATTGTGGAATTCTCCGGGATCGCCGGAATTAGGCGGGATGATAATACCCGGGTTTCTGTTCTGGCTGGCCTTCTTCTTTTCACTGGCTGGCTCTTGGGCCAATCATCTTATGGGAAAGATCCTCAGCATATTTAAACGCGAGCAACAAAAATATGAGGCAAATTACCGGTTTTCTCTGGTGTGGCTGCGGGAGCATGCCGAGTCAATCGCCGCATACAGCGGTGAGGAGCGGGAAAAGGAAGTTCTCGCCGACCGCTTCGGCAGCATTGCCGGAATGTGGCGAAGCATTTTGCGCCGGAATAGAACTCTGGATTGGTTTTTCAGTGGCTATAATCAGTTGTCGTTCATCTTGCCCTATTTGGTGTTGGCTTCACGCTTTTTTGCCGGGGCGATTTTACTCGGTGACGTGCAACAATCCGCCAACGCATTTTCCCAGACCAGAATGGCATTTTCCTGGTTCATCTACAATTACGGGTCGCTGGCGGAGTGGAAAGCCACGGTCGACCGGCTCATCGGTTTTGAAAAGGCGATGGCGGCAACCGAAGCGTTGCAGCCAACCCAATTAAGCTGCAAGAGCGGGCCGGCAGCAAAAGGACTGCGCGTTGCCGGACTGGACGTGTGGCTTCCCGACGGCAAGCCGCTACTGCAAGGAATTACCTTCACGCTTCAGCCAGGCAGCCGAACTTTAGTTTCCGGGCCTCCGGGTTGTGGAAAAACCACTCTTTTTCACGCGATCAACGGATTATGGCCGTTTTGCCGGGGAAATATCACGCTGCCTACAGGCGCACGGATGTTATTTATTCCGCAAAAACCGTTTCTGCCGATTGGCACGCTGCAACAGGCAATGGTTTATCCAGATGCAATAGTCGGTTATGAAACAGATCTCCTTCGACAGGCGCTGGTGGATTGCGGGCTGCCTCAGTTATATGGTCAATTGGACGCAGAACTGCACTGGGAGCAGCAACTTTCGTCCGGCGAGCAACAACGGCTGGCTTTCGCCCGCGCCTTGTTGCTTCGGCCTCAATGGCTTTTTCTTGATGAAGCGACATCGGCGCTGGACGAGTTAAGTGAAAACCAACTCTACCGGCTTCTTTTGGACAGGCTGCCAGATACAGCAATAATCAGTATCGCCCATAAGCCTTCTCTAAAGAAGTTTCATGAACGAATAATAGATCTTTACCAACCGGCAGGTTTGGCTTTCGTCGGCGAAAAGTAATGATTAGAGGTGAGAGCATGGGAAAACAAAATGCCCCGTCGCCGAACCTTATGATAGTAGAAGGTGATGAAGAAGCGGGAGCATATATCAAACTAAGACTGTGGCAGTACAGCATGTCCCAAGTTCGCTATGACAGGGAGCGGGTCATCGAATCGGTTTACCTTATGCTAAAAGACCCGGACAAACAAATCATGGGTGGCTTAGTCGCTTATATCGATACTTATTGGCGAAGTTGCCACATTAATATTTTGTGGATTGAGGAACAGTATCGGAATTTAGGTTATGGCAGTCAATTGCTTCGTAAACTGGAGGAGATTGTCCAAAAGAGAAAGTGCGGTCTTATCACCCTAAACACTGCCAGTTTTTACGCGCCCGAGTTCTATGCCAAACACGAATATGAATTATGCGGAGCAATAAATAATTATCCGCCGGGTCACTCGCTATATTATTTCAAGAAAACTATTACCTCTAAATAATCTTAAAAAGGAGAGTGTATTTCATGTCCATGCTGGAAGAAGCCAGAACACGGTTGAGGAACATAATCGTAAATAATGGATGGAATGAGACTGAAAAAATATACATTGTATCGGCGCGCGATCTTACTCCGGTCGAAGCGATCGGGAAACCGGACCGTGACGATTATCCTTTGCTCAACGGGAAAGAAGTGATGCTGGAATCGCGTTTCCGGGAGGCCGCAGGACAGGCGTTTACCGACCAGCCGGGCCAATTTGAAGGTACCTTGGATGATGTGTTACATATGCCTCTCAATACAAATTTCCGGCGGGCGGTTTTCGTTTCAACGTTGAATGCGGTAATGCGGTATTTAAAACAGGCAGAGGCAACAATTCATTGTAAAGACAAAGAACCGGCGCTTTGCGCCCAGAAGTTGCCGAAATATATTCGAAAACATTATGGTCAACCAAAGATAGCATTTATCGGATTTCAGCCTGCTATGATCCAAGTTTTGAGTGATGAGGGATTTGACTTGCGAGCAACTGATCTTAATCCGGCTAATGTAGGCCAAATTCGAAGCGGTACTTACATTTATGATGCGAATCTTAATGCGGAACATACTCGTTGGGCAGATATTGTGTTGGCTACTGGCACTATACTAGTGAATGATACTTACCGTGAGTTGCAGCAGGGAAAACCAATAATATATTACGGCGTAACCGTAGCTGGTTTGGCTGAAATGTTTAATTTGACGAGAATTTGTTTTTATGGACATTAGTATAGCAAAAACAAAAAAGGCGGAATCACCGAGCATTCTTACTAAATACCCCTATGTAAAAGCAGCGGGGATTTCCCTGTTCCTTGTTAAAAAGTTCTCTCATACTTTTGGGTGATGCTTTTCAAATAGCAATAGCTGTAAAATTGAAACAAGACAGTGGTAATCTTGGCTTCTGAAGCAAACAATTTTTTGTCAATTGGTAAAAGAGTATCACTTTTGGCATTTATATAAAGATGGGGTGATTTTTATGAGAGAGAAGATTAATCAAACAACAACGGCGATATTAATGGCTTATTTACGTGGCTACCATGCTGCATGCGATTTTCCGAAGATATTTGATGATTATCTAGCTTATCAAATGATAGGAGAAGAGGTGTGTACATTCTACGAGCAACAATATACAAGTCTGCGGAGTCTCCAGTTTTTAGAGTATCTTGGCTTTAAAGGCAGTGCACAGAATGATAATAAAGCAGCTACCTTGGCCATGGCAATTCATGGCTATTCCCCTTTACCTCTTCCGGTAAGTCGTTCTCGGTATGCGGAAGACAATCTGGAACAAGCTGTGAGGCAAGGCATACGGCAATATGTAATTCTCGGGGCTGGGTTGGATACGTTCGCATTCCGTCGGCCATCAATGCTGGAAGAGCTGCAGGTATTTGAAGTCGATCACCCCAATATGCAGGAATATAAGCGGCGCCGTCTTAGCGAACTAGGCTGGAGTTTACCTGCACAACTGCATTTTGTTCCGGTTGATCTTGTACAAGAAAGTCTAAGCACAGCACTTAGCTGTTCTTCATATGACCCGCAGTCTCCAAGTTTTTTTAACTGGCTAGGCGTAACTTATTATTTGACCCGGGATGCAGTGTTCAACACCTTGTCAACCATTTCTCAGTTTGCTCCTTCAGGAAGCATTATTGTATTTGACTATGCTCATAAAGACGTATTTGTTCCGGAGAAAACCTCTGAGCTTATGCAAATTGGATTAAAGTTTTGTAAGGAGCAGGGTGAACCATGGCTCACTGGCTTTGACCCGTCTGAGCTTGCTACAGAACTTGCATCAATAGGCTTACGTGTTCAAGAAGATTTGACCCCACACGATATTCAAGAACGCTTCTTTCAGGGACGCACAGATAACTATCATGCATATGAACTTGTACATTTTTTATCGGCAATAGTTGAATAATTTAGGAAGAAAAAAAGCGGAAAGCAAACGCCTTCACGCCTAAGTGTAGTTAAAATAGTTATTATTATCCAATATTTCTAATCTTTGAAAAACCGGCTGATGGCTGAACGATAACGGTCAAACATATTATCTAACGTGCTGACTTCATCCGCAAATTCAACTGAGTAATTAGCATCCGTGGTCTGGACGTTAAAGGAGTAGTTAGCGCCTGTGTTGTTGTCCCAATTGTTGGCGGAATCTTTAAAGCAAACGTTTAAGCTGTCGGCATGATGCGGAATAGAAACAGAAGTTTCAAAACCATGGGGAGTTTTTTTCATTTTGTGATCTGAGATGTCTTCCCATTTTTGGCCGTAGCCGATGTGGGCATATACCTCAGTTGCACCACTTGTGGAAAGTAAACCGTTATAAGTGATTTTGGCTGTACTTCGAGTCGAAGGGACCTCAGGGCTTACTAATACACCATTAGCATGATATTTTGCCATTGAATGCCCTCCTTTTATTTTACAAAGTAAAAGAAACTAATTTATTGTTTGTCAAAATAGATAATAACATACCTGTAAATCTTTGCCGTTCATGCTTTATATGCCTTGAAGAATTATTTAAACCATTTGATAACACTGGAGGCCCAGGTTAGGCCACCGCCAAATCCTACTAACACGATTACATCGCCATTTTTAATTTTGCCGCTTTGGACCGCTTCAGCAAGAGCAATTGGAATGGAAGCCGCTGAAGTATTGCCATATTTATCAACATTGACAATAACTTTATCCATTGGCAAGCCAAGACGTTTAGCTGCCGCTTGAATAATGCGAATATTAGCTTGGTGCGGTACAAGATAAGCTATATCTGCCGGAGAAATATTCGCATTTTCAAGGGCTTTAATTGCAGCTTCTCCCATAATTTTGACTGCGAATTTAAAAACTTCAGCACCGTTCATGCTAATAAAATGCAGACGTTGAGATACTGTTTCTTCAGATGCGGGCTGCCGAGAACCGCCAGCAGGCACTTTTAAGAGGTCACCACCCATGCCGTCCGCTCCCAAATTCATTCCGAGAATTCCGAAACCAGACGGGGTCTCACCCAAAACAACTGCCCCTGATCCGTCTCCAAACACGATGCTCGTATTACGGTCAGTCCAGTCCGTGATTTTCGATAGGGTTTCCGCACCAATGACTAAAACTTTACGATAAGTGCCTGACTTAATAAATTGGCTACCGATAACCAGTCCATATACAAAACCGGAACAAACAGCAGTAATATCAAAAGCGGCTGCGTTCGTTGCTCGTAGATTGTTTTGTACCAGACAAGCAACGGAGGGAAAGGGCATATCCGGTGTGACAGTAGCGACAACTATTAAATCGATTTCCTTGGCACTGACCCCCGCGTCCACTAAAGCCATCTGAGCCGCTTTAGTGGCTAAATCCGATGTAGCTTCACCCTCGTAAACAATACGTCTTTCGCGGATTCCAGTTCGCGCGATAATCCATTCATCAGTTGTATCTACCATTTTCTCAAGATCTTTATTGGTGACAACCGTTTCCGGAACATACGATCCCAGCCCTAAAATGCCTACAAATTTTTCATCCATGTTATTGGCAAAACCCTTCTTTCATTATTTTTATAACTCGCATAGACCTTTATTATAACCGGTTTTTGCTTGTTAGAATAGGTGGCTGGATAAATTATGCAGGGGGATGGCCACACCGACCAAGCTGAAGCTGACGGCCGTGAATGAAAATGAGATATATTGCGAGGAATATATTTTGAAGAAATGTAAAAAGAAACGAGTACTGAAGATCTTCGGTACTCGTTTCTTTTTACATTGCCAGCGAGTTGATATATACGTGTTTTTTCAAATCGTTCATCACTCATTGCGCCCTGTTGCAAAATGAATTGCACTATTGGCGACACGAGGGATTGCGCCTTATAGTTCGGGATGCTAGGAGGGAATCTTCACTCATTTATCTACGTTACCACCACCAGTGGTGGCAGGAATGATGATGATGGAATGGATATGGAAAAGGGAATGGTATGGGATATGGAACGGGAAATGCTACCGGAAAACCGGTTACCGGAAAACCGGCTACCGGAAAATCAGTTGCTGGAAAACCAGCTACTGGAAATCCAGCTACTGGAAATCCATTTACCGATGTCACCGATGCCACTGCGTTGGGGCTGGTTGCGGTTCCCAGCGTGCCGGTAGGCTGGCCCATCGGATGGCATGAATTTTGTTGTTGCTGGGGTTGCCGCCAGTATCCATAGTACATTTTATTACCTCCTCGACAATATACTTTGTATATTTTATGTCAATTCTCCCAATAATGTTCCTTCAAAATAGGATGTGGCAGGAATATAGCATGTCATCATTTCTGGTGGTACCGGAATTTTTTCGGGTGAAAAAGCCTGTAGTCTCCAGAACTCGTTCATTCTGCAATCACAATCCATGATTTAGGGTCATATATTAAAAAAGAATCGGAATATTTAACATGACAATTCCCTTTAGTCATGGTGCGAGGTGTAATGCATGGACTCAGCAGATATGAAGTACAAGGACGAAACGCCCATCAAAACGATTAACCAGGTAAGGAATATTCTTGGTGAGATGGGCCTTCTCACGGTGGAAACCTCCTGGAAAAATACGGTGAATGGTTTTTACTCGGTGAGTGTGATGATCGACAATACGGTTCTGATGACCAATGGAAAAGGAACTTCGGTTGAATTCGCCCTAGCCAGCGCATATGGCGAGATGATGGAACGTCTGCAAAATTTTTGCCATTATAGACTAAGTCTGGATTTGGATTCCAAGGTTATGGAATACCTTGGCTTTTATTATGCCCCGGACGAGAAACCAATGAGTACCGACGAGTTCCTTGTCAGTGGCGAAGACTGGATTAAAACCCAATTGTCCAGAATGAACCCTACGCTGGACAAACGGGAACTTCTGGCAAAATGGCAGACGGTGTCTTATGAGAAAGTGCCCGCCGATTTTATCGCTCTACCTTATTGCAATCTTAACAGCAAGCGTATTTCTCATATCCCGATAAAAATGGTCTCGCTGATGTACATGTCGAATGGCATGTGTGCCGGCAATTCGCCCGAAGAGGCTTTGGTTCAGGGAATATCCGAGATCATGGAACGCTACGCCAACAAGAGAATCCTTAGGGAGAGAATAGTACCGCCCACTATCCCGCGGCGTTATATCGCAAAGTTTCCCAAGATTGAGGCGATGATTGCCGAACTCGAAAAAAGCGGCAATTTCGAAGTTGTCGTCAAAGACTGCTCGCTGGGACAAAAGTTGCCAGTTGTAGGCGTTATCCTGGTTAATAAGAATGACCAGAATTATTTTGTAAAATTTGGTGCTCATCCTAAATTTGAAATAGCGGCAGAGCGGACATTGACCGAACTTCTTCAGGGGCAGGACATCAAATTGATGATGGGAGTCAGGGAGTTTTGCGTCAGGAGTACGACGGACGATCCGGAAAACTACAGGAGCATACTGGTGACCGGCTCAGGGCTTTATCCCACGGAATTTTTCAGCCGAAACTTCAGTTATCAGTTCAACGAATTCGAAGAAACTGCGATAACTACCAACAAGGAAATGCTGGCTTATATGGTCGACCTGCTGGCTCAAATAGGCTACGAGACATATGTACGTGATGTTTCGTTCCTGGGCTTTCCGAGCTTTCATGTTATTGTTCCCGGCTTGAGCGAAGTCTCGGGATTTGATGAGTTAAACCCCATTAGCGACTATGCTGCCTTCAACACCTTCAAAAGACTGGTTAAAAAAATCGACTGCCTCGATGACGCCGGTGCCGCCACGATCATCAGTTTTTTGCAAAACATGAATTATACTCCTGACGCTACAGTCATGGATCTGATCAATCTACCGGTACGTAGTAAAGCGTTTCCCTGGTATTATGCTAATGTTGACTTATTTGTCACTGCGCTAAACTACTGGAAAGGCGACATCGACAAAGCCTATGAGACCTTTACCAAATTTCTAAGTTATGCCCAGCGAGCCAATCCACAGCGCCAAGTGTTAACGTATTACAAGTGCGTTCGGGATTTTCTGGCGAGCAGGCTTGAAGGACTTGCGGAAAATGAGGCGATAAGCACACTGAGTATGTTTTACCCGCAGGAGGTAATCCGGGAGGTCGTGATTGAATTCAGCTCGCCGGCGGAAATTATCAGTTACCAAGGACAATTAAATTGCTTCGATTGCGAGAAATGCCAGTTCTTAAAACAGTGCCTTTATCCGCCGATGGAAGGGATTTACAAAATACTTAAGGAGCGGTATGCCTCCGGCGGAATAGATCAGAACAATCTCAAGGAGCTGGTATAATACAGTCAAAGCCAAAGCCGAAAGGCTTTGGCTTTGACCATTTCCACTCATAAAAGCCGCATGTTACTGACTATTACGTTACCGCCTGCACTTCATACAATGGCAGGAGTGGCAGGAATGGCAGCTCTTAAACGGGAAGCAGGACTGGCAACTACCCATCGGGAAGCAGGAATGACAGCTCTTACATGGGAAGCAAGACTGACAGCTACCCATCGGGAAGCAAGACTGACAGCTACCCATCGGGAAGCAGGACTGGCAGCTACCCATCGAGAAGCAAGACTCGCAGCTACCCATCGGGAAGCAGGAATGGCAGCTACCCATTGAGAAACAGGACTGGCAACTACTCATCGAGTAGCGGCCACTATACATAATGTCGTCATCGTCATCGTCATAGTCATAATACATTAAACAATCATCTCCATATATAATTTGTAGGTAACCTATTAACATAATATGACGACGCCGTGTAAGATGTTACAACGTAAAGGGTATTTTTTCTTAATATCATTATAAATGGCAGCTATGATATCAGACACACCGGATATTTGGGACATTTTAGAAAATACAACAATATAATATAGCGGAAATATCTTATGAAAGCTAAACAAAAGATAAACGAGAAAGTCAATTGTTTCATAGAATACCCAAATGCTAAATAAGATTAAGATTAGGAGAGATATTGATGGAACGTAATATACAGCTAACCGGAAGGGTCATCTTCAGGGGAGAACTAGGGTATGAACAGGCGCGTAAAAATTGGAACCCATATGTAGATACATTTCCTTTCGTATTCGTCTTCGCGCAAAGCACAGAGGATGTAAAAAAAGCCATAAAATGGGCACGTGAGAACTGTGTACCCATTCGAATTCGAAGCGGACGTCATGCCCTGGACAAAAATCTTTCAGAGGTAAGAGATGGAGTTGTTATTGATGTAAGCAATATGAATAAGGCCTGGCTAAATAGTAATGAAAGAGTGGCTATCGTCCAGACTGGTTTCCATGTAGGACATCTCGTAAAGTGGTTAGCGCAGAAAGGCTTCATGGCCCCTTTTGGAGACAGTCCGACCGTTGGGATCGGCGGAATTACAATGGGGGGAGGAATTGGGCTGCTGCTGCGGTCAGTTGGTCTTGTCAGCGACAATCTAGTTGGACTGGAAATGGTTGACTACAACGGATGCGTTATCGAAGCCGATGAATACAATAATTCGGATCTTTTATGGGCTTCGCGCGGTGGTGGCGGTGGTAATTTCGGGGTTAATACTGAATACAAATTCAAGGTGCGTTGTGCTCCTTCCCAAGCGACGGTATTTGAAATTATTTGGCCATGGAACCAACTGGAAATAGTTTTCGAGGCATGGCAATGCTGGGCTCCTTTTGTTGATGAAAGATTAGGCTCTTATTTGGAGATTTTTAGTAAAGTAAGTGGCTTAGTCCATACAAAAGGACTATTTCTCGGTTCAAAAAGAGAGCTGATTTGCTTGTTGGAACCTTTAATGAGCGCAGGCACTCCAACCAAGGTGGATATCAAAACATTATCCTATCCGGATGTTGTTGAATATTTAATACCAGATGAACCAATTCCGGGAAGAGCTGATCAGAAGAATAAATTTTCATCAGCTTGGGCACATGATCTATTGCCGTGTGAGGCGATTAAGATTATGCGTCGCTTCCTGGAAGAAGCCACCGGAACAGAATCTAATTTCTTTTTTCTGAACTGGGGTGGCGCTGCGAGCCGTATCTCCCCCGAGGAGACTGCATTCTTTTGGCGATATCCCAAATTTTATTTAGAATGGAATGCAACTTGGACTAAAGACTCTGATGCCCAGAGAAACATTACTTCGGTTGAAAGAATCCGCTGGGAGTTGAGGCCTTTTGTTGAGGGGTCCTATATTAATGTTCCGGATCAGTATATTGAGGACTTCGGTCCGGCGTATTATGGAACAAACTACGGCAGACTTCGAGAAGTGAAAGAAAAGTATGATCCTGAGAACGTATTTAATTTTCCACAAAGTATACCTCCTGCCTGTTGTCGACCAGAGAAACCTGACCGAAAATAGCTTTCATTCACTTTTCGGAATACTAGTGTAATCTAAAAAATGGTATCATAAATGAACAGTTGAAAAATAATAAAGTTAGCTTGAAATAGAGAGAGTCAGGGGATGGTTCTGTGACTCTATATTACTTATATGGTATAATTTTTCTAGAATATTGAGTAACGCACGAAATGAGTCGAAGAACCGTGCTTTGACTCTTTTTTCTTGCCATAAAGGAAGATCTTTCATACCTATTTACATAAAATTTTATGCGGCCTTGATAAACTTTGCGTTATATAAACAAACTAGGCCCAGAACCGGCAAGAGTTCTGGGCTTTAAGGGGTAGCTTTTCAAGCAGACTTAAAATTTTCAATGATTAATTTTGAAACATCTTCTATTGTTTCAGCAAAAGCATCCGCACCGACACTCGCCGCAAGTTCTCCTGTAACAAATTGCCCTCCAAATACTATAAAAGAATTTCGATCTTCCATTCGTATTTTGTCGATCGTTGCTGCCACCATCTTGTTTGATTTCGTCATACCAGCTGTTAAAACAATATTATTCGTTTTATATACTTTCATGGCTTGAATTATTACATCAACAGGAACATTTACCCCTAAATCAAAAACTTCGATGCTATTCTTCTTCATATCATCTTTTGCAAGATCTTTCCCTACAGTATGTTTATCGCCTTCTACTACAGCTATAATGGCTTTCATTTAATCTCCCCTTTTCTTAAGTTAAATATATTTTCCCTTCGTGTATGTATATAAAAATTATACTGTTTGGTTATTTGTAAGTAAAGTGAACCCGCTCCTTTGTTATGGCAGCCTTTTGCTATGGGCGCCGCGCGAAGCCGGAAAGGGGCACCAAACCTAAAAACCTGAATTTTTCCCGTGCTGGCAGGGTTTTGGTTTTTCCATGGTAAAATATACAGTGTATATAGTAAAATAGTGTTAGTTTTATACAAATCAAAAGAGGAGTGAAAAAGATGGCAAAAAAAATGTTCTGTTTCCGAACGTTTTTGGGAATTTCAATACTATTCTTATTGATGTCCGGTTCAATATGTAGTGCTGATCCAGGCACAGGTGCAGCTGTTGGTAATGTAATGCCGCAGTTTACCTTGAACGCTTTGAACGGACAAGGCATTACGGTAGCTCCATCAGATAAAATAACAATCCTTAACTTCTGGGCGACGTGGTGTCCGCCTTGCCGGGGAGAAATGCCTGAACTCAATGATTTTTTCGGGGAATATGGTGATAAAGTCGTATTTTATGCGATAAATTTACGGGAAGAAGCGGGTTTCGTAAATGATTTTATGTATAAGAACGGGTATTCCATTCCGACATTGTTGGATTCAAATGGTGAAACCGGAAATCTATTCCAGATAAAATTTGTTCCGACCACTATTGTAGTTGATCGTAGCGGTATTATTCGATTTCGTAAAAGTGGGGCAATAACAAAAACTGAATTGGAAAATGTAGTTAAAAGCATCTAAGGAGAAAATTATGATTGATACGCATATTTCATTACTAGCTGCTTTTATTGCCGGAATTGTATCCCTCTTTTCCCCGTGTGTTTTACCATTATTACCAACCTATTTTGCTTTTTTGGGCGGCAATAGCGGCGGCGTAACAAATGAACAGTCCTCAAACCGGTGGCGCTTGTGCATAAACGCCTTGTTTTTCCTTTGTGGATTTACCATTGTATTTGTAATGGCTGGAGCCAGTGCATCTTATATTGGGCAACTATTTTTTAATTATCAGGTGATTATTCGAAAATTCAGTGCCATTTTTATGATGATAATGGGGATTCAATTATCCGGATTGCTATCTATTCAGCTTTTGCAGCAAGAGCACCGGCCATTATTAAATTATACTTTTCAGGGCCCTTTTGGGGCCTTCGTCTTCGGAATTGCAGTAACGGCCGGTTGGACTCCCTGTATCGGTCCTATTCTTGCATCTATTCTGATGTACGCTGGTACGGGGGAAACGATCAATCGTGGTGCTTTATTGCTTTTTGTTTATGCAATGGGATTTTGTCTTCCGTTTATGCTGCTGGCATTTCTGTGCAATAATTTTTTGTCTCGGTTTTCCTCGATTTACTCTTGGCTGCCATGGATACAACGAATATCAGGTATCGTAATTATTTTAGTAGGAATTGCAATCTATTTTGATTTATTGAATGCCTTACTGGCAATTATAGAAAGCTTTTCATCTAATTTTTGAATTGTCATTGATGGCTTCCGTAACCTGGACGTTAGCCTTTTCCACTGTCGTTGACTGGCCGACCGGGATAATAGCTGTCGTGTCGGTGATTGCAATCTTCAAATATAATGTGAATAGTACTTGGCTAATTCTGGCAGGTGGGTTAATTGGGTTGCTGAAGATTATGCATTAGAAGGTTAGGTTAGAATAGGCAGAATGGAAGGGTTGGAACTCGTGTATACGGGTTCTAATTTTTTTATCTGTATCAGAATTTATAACTTTTCGGGTGACTGCAAACAGCTAATTAGCTGCAGTTTAGCCGAAAAGTAACTTAAATTCTTCACTGTTCGAAAACGGAACGTTTTTCTTAAGCATGTTACCCAGCACATTTGATTGGTTACGGAATAAGTTGAATATAGAGAGCAAAAGAATTAGGGCGGTACTGGCTAGGAATCGTCCAGTTACAATTGAATAAAATGGAGGGGATAAACTTGTCACCCAATGTGAGCGAAGATAATCAGCTTGCAATAAGTCCTACGGAAGATTTGATGCGGGAACATGGTGTACTTAAGCGGATACTTTTAATCTATGGTGAAGTAAAAGGCCTTTTAAAATATGAAAATCTGTGCCAGCAATCCTTTATATACCAGTTAACCATTGATACAGCTCAAATTGCGGCACAATTCATCGAAAACTATCACCAAAAGCTCGAAGCGGACTACGTATTTCCGGAGTTTTTGCAGGAGCAACGGTATGTTAAATTAGTGCATACATTACAGGAACAACATAATGCGGCACGAGAGTTGACCAAACTTATAAAACATTCGGCCAGAATGCAGAGCCCTTTCGATTTATATCAGCTGTTATCCGCGTATATCCATATGTACGAGCCTCATTCAGCACGCGAAGATACGGTTGTATTTCCCGCTTTCCGGCAATTAGTTAGCCCGAAGCGGCTTGACCAGTTGGGACAGAGGTTTGAGGAAATTGAAGAACAAAATTTTGGAGAACATGGCTTTGAAAATATTGTTAAGAACATAGCTCAAATAGAAAAGGATTTAGGAATTTATGACTTATCCCAGTTTACACCATCCTATAAACAGACTGGATTCTGTTTTGAGATATAGATGAATTTGGACGTCTCCGTGCTTTCGCCATTTAGCTAATTTGTGAAATAATGGATGTTGCAGAGGAATCCTTAAGTGTGATTTCGAATGGAGAAGTGAGTAAAATATATAACATCCCTAATCGTCTATGGGAGGTAATACTATGCCGTGGTGTCCAAACTGTAGGGTAGAGTATCGAGAAGGTTACAAAACCTGCAGCGATTGCAATATTGAACTGGTAACCGAGTCAGAGCCGATTGTGGAAAATAGCGGTTTGGTATCTTACCCCATAAGAGGGGGGAGGTCGATGAATGCATTATTTGGTTTGGCTGCCATGCCTGACAAAAACTGTTCATTGTTGAAACCGAGGCTCTCTTGTAAAATAAACAATATAATAATTTAAGGAGGTCGTTTTATGTCTCAGTCTCAGTCGCCATTTTCTGACCTGCTTAATAATCTCTCTCCGGGGAGACTATTGGCGTTGTTCATTGTAATAATTCTTATTACAGGTAGTATCCATTTTGTTAACAATCATCCAAAGATTGAGGCAAAACCGGCCTCTGCGAGTATAAGTTTACCAGGGCAATTTGCAGTAACTTTCCCACAACAAGGTGAATCTGCTGTCGGTACAGACAATCTTGGTGTAATTGCATCGACACCTGACCAATCTCCAGTTCCAATTGCTAGTGTTACCAAAATCATGACAGCTTATCTGGTACTCCAGACGCATCCTTTAAAGCCAGGCGAAAATGGTCCTACATTAACCATGACTGCAGAAGATGTTGCTAATTACAAAAGTGATTGCGCAAATGACTACTCCGTCATGGAAGTCAAAGAAGGAGACCAATTAAATGAGAAGCAGCTTCTGGAAGCGTTGATGCTTCCTTCCGCAGACAACATCGCGACTACTTTAGCCCGTTGGGTTGCTGGATCAGATGATGCATTCATCGCCAAAATGAATGATACTGCCCACTCCTTGGGTATGACCTCGACACATTATGCTGATGTTAGTGGTGTTAGCGAATCAACAGTAAGTAATGCAGTGGATCAAATAAAGCTCGCCCAGGCAGCCATGCAAAACCCAGTTTTTCGCGAAATCGTTGCTATGCCGCAAGCTACCTTCAAGACTGCGGGAACTGTGTATAACGTTAACAGTTTGCTTGGACAGCATGAATTTGTTGGCATTAAAACAGGTTCTACTCTGGCAGCCGGCGGTTGTTTTGTAGGAGCTTCTTCTATATCCTCCGGGTCTGAACATCATTATATTATTTCGGCTGTACTAGGGCAAAAGACTTCCCAATCCCTGCAAAGTGCTTTAGATGCGAATACACTAATTCAAGATCAGGCACGCACTCAGATTAAGTTGTATGCCATGCCCACTGAAAATGGTCTAGGGCGGTTGATAGCTCCGTGGAGCGGCAGTGGGACTAGCGCTTTGAATTCTTCAAAGCCAGCTCAGTTTTGGGGATATCCCGGCATGACTGCAAATCTTTCAATTGCCGTTAAGGATATTCAGTTACCGATACCATCTGGTACTGAAATAGCAACCTTAAAAGTTCAGTCTGAGCAGTCCGTTCAGGAAATTCCGCTCCAAGATACTGAGCAAATCAGTGAACCGGGTTTTTTGTGGCGCTTATTCCGTAATTGGGTTTAATCATATCTCTGGAATCGGCATTCTAGTAAATAAAACAAGTAGGGATGACCAACTATTGGCCATCCCTACTTGTTTTATTTACTAGAATAAGTAGAACGTGATTCTCTCGATCCCTGTTATGGGAAAATTTTCTTGCAATATCTAGACGACTGGTCTAATATATAATTATGAAATACAATGACACTAGACAGAAAACAATTGAAATAGGAACTCAAATTATCCTTGCCAAAGGCTACCATGCGGTCGGGCTGCAGGAAATATTAACAGCAGCAGGCGTACCCAAGGGATCATTTTATCATTATTTCCGGTCTAAGGAGGATTTTGGCATCGCTATTGTGGAGTATTATGGGCGATTGCGTTCTGAAATGATGGCACCGATTTTGAATAATCAAGATTTATCGCCAAAACAGAAGTTAAAAGAGATGTTCGTCATTGGACGCGACTATCGTGTGATACACGGCTGCAATGCAGTGTGTTTGGTCGGGAAGCTGGGCACAGAGATGGCTAACGCCAGCGAACCAATCCGGCTTGCTGTCAAGAAAGAAGTCGACCGCTGGGTGAATGCTGCTGCCGGTCTCATTGCCGAGGCTCAGGTCCAGGGGGAAATTTCATCTACTTATGACTCCCAGTCTCTTGCCGAGTTTATTTATGCCGCATGGCAGGGGTCACTTACCAGGATGCAAATCAATAAAGATTTAAGATCATTAGATATTTTTTTGACACAAATATTTGACAATCTTCTAGCCTAGTTCGTCAAATATTTGGCTGTTGTCATTGTAATTCATAATATACGACTGGTCTATTATTAATTTAAGGAGGCTGAAATAGCGTTATAGTTAATCATAAATAAATTTTTAGAGGTGATTGAATATGGAATTACTAGAAGAAATACGGCAATTAGGCAATTTCCATGGTATAGATTTTATCGGCATAGCTGCAATAGGACAGTTTAAAAATGAACTTGAAAGTATAGGCGGTTTAATAATCGGAGATTTTCCCAGAGCATTAGCAATAGGAATTGTTTTACCAAAAAGTATAGTTAATCTTTTAAAAGATAGAGACGTATATGAAAATATATTTGAATATAAAAGTCATGCCTACAACATCATTAATAACCGTCTTGATAATTTTGCTTCTATTGTTAGTTCTGTTATTCAGAAAAAAGGTTACCGGGTGCTACCTATTCCAGCGGCAGAGCGCATAGACAACAATAGAGTGTGTGCTTCCATTCCGCACAAAGCAACTGCTTATTTAGCTGGTTTCGGTTGGATAGGTAAGAGTTGTCTGCTAATTCATCCTGACCACGGACCACGTATAAGATGGACAACCGTTTTAACGAATGCTCCTTTTGCAGAAAACCAAACAATAATGGAGGATAGATGCGGTACGTGTAACCAGTGTGTTAAAGCTTGTCCTGTTCAAGCTATTAAGGGCAGGAATTTTTTTAAGTTTGAACCTCGTTCCGAAAGATTGGATGTAGCTAAATGCGAAAAATATTTTAAAGAACTTGATACACCAGAAAAGCTAAAAGTATGTGGTATGTGTCTTTACGCTTGTCCATATGGGAAAATAAATTAGATAGGTAAGAACCAAAATCTATTTAAGGTCGGGATGAGTAATGACCGCTAATAAACATTAAGACGTATTAACGGCACATCAGACTATATTTGGCATATTTTTAACAAACTGGAGGATTTTCGACCGATATTAAAATCCTAATAGGGAAAAGACCTAAAGAGATAATTGTTGGTAAGGGAAGCGGCTTGAAGGATTTGCGGAATTAGAGTGATTGGGTGGAATATCGATACCATCGCTATCAGCGAAAAATTTCAAGTGCTAACTAGGAAGGTGACGACGTGAATGCATTTTGGTACTGGGGACTTTGTGTGATCGCCGCCTTGGCTATTTTATTTGCTCCCGCAGTAGGTTTAGTGCGGTAGCTACAGTCGACTAACTGGCGGTAATTGCGGTTGCAATTGGTCTTGATTTGAAAGGATGTCACATTGAAATGGGTCATCTAGCTTCAAAGGATATGATCGTTACACACACCTTTTTCATAAGCATCTCGGTTATCTGAGAAAGTACTTATAATGAACGCATATCTCAGGCCGAGTGTCGGAAAAGTTGGAAAGAAGGGGATGTTAGGAATGCATTTTGATGGTAAAGATGAGTGGCTGGAAGAACGTTTGGCCATATGTGATGAGTGGATTAAGGAAGGGAAAATTCCGACTTCATCCAAGGTAATCCCTCTGACGGAGTCATTATCAGATCAGCAGTGGGTGCTGCCAACCCAGCAAGTCATTGAAATTTTACGTAATGCAAGATCATTTGCTTTAGCTCCTTGTGGATGCCGGACACGGTACAAAAGATGCAACAATCCTATGGAGGTTTGTCTGTTTACAAATGATGTAGCTGATAAGATGGTCGCCGAAGGAAAGGCGCGACACGTCAGTTTGGATGAAGCAAAAGAAAGGCTGAAACTGGCTAATGAACATGGTTTGGTGCATCTAACATTTTATAAACCTGATCAGTATAACTTTGCCCTGTGCAGCTGCTGTAAATGCTGCTGCCACGATTTACAGTTCATGACAAAATATCATCGTCCCGACCTCATTGCTCATGCCGACTATGTGGTGGAAGTAGATGTGAGCGCATGCCTTCAGTGCGGTACTTGTGCTAATCGTTGTGTCTTCGGTGCTCAGGAAAATGAGGGGGAGACAGTGGTGTTTCATCAGGATAAATGTTATGGTTGCGGAGTATGCGTTACAACCTGCCCGAGCGGAGCTATCAGAATGAAATTGCGGCGAGAATAAAAACGCATTATGGGGAGGTACGTGGTAGCGTATTAACGTATATGCGTCACCATTTGGCTTCAACCGCTTTGAGCCATCACTTTAAGGGCTTCACCTAAAGGTCACACAACGCAAATTTGTAAAGCTAAGTGAATTTGAAATTTTTAAACAGAACAATGGCGTGTTTTGCTAATATCAAAACATTTTTTGTTGCCTTAACCATATATTTGCCAAACAAAACCTAGGAACCGGAGAATGCCCCGGAAATCCTGGGTTTTCTAATAAGTTTTTCTCGCATTGGCTTAAGAGGAATTTTATGGAAGATCGTCGAACAATTTTAAAAATCCGGCTGTGGCGGTAACTTCTGTATTGCATTTATGTTAAAAAATTTTTTTGAATTATGGGAGGAAACAATGCTTGAATTCTTTACCGAGATAGGAAACAGAATCATAAACGGCGGTTTTAAAGCGCGTTTGGTGGTTTACTTTATTAGTTTAGCATTGGGAATCATCATACTCCGGTGGGTATTTTCTAAACTGCTCACATTAATCGCTAGAAAAACCAATATCTCTTATTCCCTTCTGCAGCAAACCTTTAGGGGAATACCCACATTGTTGGGCATTATCATTGGCCTTTATGCTTCTATGGAAATCCTGGTAATTCCACCGCGGCCGCTATTATTTCTCCAAAAGTTGACCCACTCTCTTATTATTGTATCCCTGTCCCTCATGGTCGCGCATTTAAGCTCTGGCTATCTTAAGCAAAAGCTTGGGAAAACATCCGAACACTTCGCTTCCACTTCAATTTTGGCCACAACGGTTGACTTGACCGTTTACACCATCGGCATGTTGATTTTACTTGAATCTTTCGGATTTTCTATCTCGCCGTTAATCACTGCTTTGGGCATTGGTGGCTTGGCTACCGCATTGGCGTTGCAGGACACTTTGGCAAATTTATTATCCGGCATTAATATTCTGGTATCAAAACAAATTAAGATGGGTGACTTTATTAAACTGTCGACTGGTGAAGAGGGCCAGGTGGTGGATACGAACTGGCGCAATACCACAATAAAAACTCCCACGGAAAACATGGTGCTTGTACCCAATCAGAAAATTGCTTCATCCACAATCACTAATTACGCACAGCCGTTTGCTGAATGCTCTATCGCTATTCCCCTAGGAGTCAGTTATGAAAGTGATTTGGATCATGTGGAAAAAGTTACTACCGAGGTTGCAAAAGAAATTCTCCAAGAAATCGAGGGAGGGGTCAAAAGTTTTGAACCGTTTATCCGGTACGGGAGTTTCGGTGAATACAGTATTAACTTCAATGTTATCCTACGGGTAAAGAACGTAACAGCCCAGAGCCTCGTCCGCCACGAATTCATCAAGAAAATTTATGTACGTTACCAACAGGAAGGAATAATAATTCCGTCAACGGTAGAATAATTATAAAGGTATAATATGGAAATGATTATTCGCTCACCTTTATGAGGTGGGTGAGGGCCTGTATTTGTCCCTATCGAATAAATTCGTACGATGTCAAAACATCAGAATCAGATAAATGGTTTAATGCCATTTGTTTTTTAACAAGTAGAAATAACTATGCTTATATACTTTTGCTAGGCTCTACATGAATGAGAATATCGCAAAATGCAAACTGCGATTTAATTTGCTGCTCAATTTCATCACAAACAACGTGAACCTTTTCAACCGAAAGTTCCTTATCAAATTTAAGATGGACATCAATTAAGCACATACTGCCTGAACGACGGGTGCGCAAATGAGTATATCCCTTAACCATTAAATGTTCCTGCAAGATTGCACCAATTACATTTTTGTCTTCTTCCGTTAAGGTTACATCCATTAACTCGCCAACACTTTTTTGCGTCATAGCAAAGCCGGCTTTGAAAATAATACATGCCACGGCTATGGCCATTACCGGATCAAGCCAGGGTAAACCAGTCAGCTTTATTGCCAGCAATCCGCCTAAAACACCAACGCTGGTCCAAACATCGGCTTGTAAATGTAAGGCATCTGCCTCTAAAGCATGGGATTGGGTTTCTTTTGCTATTTGAAACAAGTATTTAGAAACAAAAATGTTTACTACGATAGATACAAGCATGATGATTATACCGTATTCCAATTTCTCCGGTAAATCTTTTACATGCAGCTTGTGTATTGACTCATAAATAATCCCGCATGCGGCAAAAACAATTAAAACAGCTTCCACAGTGCCTGAAATGTTTTCAACTTTCCCGTGGCCATAGGGATGTTTCCGATCCGGGGCTTTTCCTGCCATTCTGACTGCACAATAGGCGATCAATGAAGCTGCGAGGTCAACTGCGGAATGTGCGGCTTCTGAAACTATACTGACTGAACCAGTAAAAAAACCAATTACCAATTTAGATGCTACCAACAGACTATTTGATAAAACAGAAATCTTAGCGGCTTTCGTTTTCTTTAGACCTAAATGACCACTAGAAACAGACTGAATTGCCAAAGTATATCTTCCTCCCATAACGAAATTAGGTAAAAAAAATAAACCTGTAGAACCGGTTTGGTCCCACAGGTTTTTACCTGCTGCTTTATGAGCCCAGCTACGCCGAATTGATCGGCCGCCTGATCCTCAATATAGTGCTTTGGAAATTAATATACTATATATCCAATTAATTGTCAATAGTAGTAATAATAAACGTTTTGTTATAGTCACATGAGGTAACAGTATTACTGCTAACGTGCTAAATGGCCTGGGTAATGTGGAATAGTGTATTACCTGGGAGGAAAAAAAGGTAAATGGCGAACTTTCACTTCATCAAAAAAAGGTACTTATTCTGGAAAAGGGAAAACTTGACCTATCTATTAATATTCCCAAGATGCTTATTAACAGAGAGATGCTTTTTAGCGGCAAAGGAAGAACATTGGTAAGAGGGATCAGGGCTGGAGGAACATCAGCTTTATATTACGGTACGTCCTATGATCCCCCAACTGAAATTTTTGCAATGAAAGGAAAGTGTTTTAAATTTTGAATATATCATACAAGGATTATATGAGTAGTGTTGAACAAGATGGAGATATAGAATTTAGCAAAAGCATTATTGAAGGCGTGGAAATCAAGCTATGTAGAAACAACCCCCATCTTTATAAACCGCATGTCCATAATGAACTTTCCTTAGGGTATATCGTAGAAGGATCCACAGACTTAACATTGAACGACAGGACGATCCACTATGGATCAGGTGATGGTTTTATTATACCGCCATTGATGACGCACAGATGTGCGCCGAATGATATTCAGCACTGGGCATATGTTTTGTTATTTGTTGATCCCGGTTACTACAGTGATGTAGTAAGTTTTAGTCAGGCAAAAAAGTTAACAGGCAATCAAACCCGGAAATTAATCGGCTTTATTGAACAATTGCTCATAGAAAAGATTCCGGACACATTGGAAAATGTACTTATTGAGTTATTGCTGGAGTTTGGAGATAAAGGCATTGCAGATACCGCTGCGGCAAATACAAATGATATCGTTAAAACCATCCATGATTATATATTAAATCACGGGAATGAGGATATAACCTTAGATAAGCTTCAGCAAATATCTGGGTTAAATAAATTTTCGATCATCAGGAATTTTAAAAAGCTATATACAACCACACCTGCCGCATACCATCTGCAATATCGGGTTGCTGAAGCAAAAAGATTATTAAGTAAAGGGGCAGACGTATTTGCTGTTTGTGAGGAATTGAGATTTTATGACCAAGCCCATTTAATCCGGGAATTCAAAAAAATGTATGGCATTACGCCTGGGGCATATATAGGGCAATTAAAGGGTTAGTGGAGTGCCAATTTTATACAATACAACTCCTTATTATTTAGCTAATCTAGACTTAGCAAAGATAAGGAGGCGTACGATGAATAGAATTAAATTGGCACTTGTTATGATTATTTGGGGGAGTTTGGGTGTATTTACAAGATCCATTCCCTTGTCTGCTTTAAGTTTAGCTTTTCTCCGGGCATTAATTGCCCTGCCGGTCCTTTTTGTTGTAATGAAAATGAAAAAAGCAGATAAGGTAGAGTGGTCACTGTTAAAACCGTATCTTATTTCCGGTGTATTACTAGGTTTTGGCTGGTTATCTTTGTTTTATGGGTTTAAACATACCAGTATTTCATCTGCTGTTATTATCTATAATATGTGTCCGGTCTATGTAATGATCGCTGCACCACTGATATTAAAAGAGACCATTTCGAAGCTGCAAATTGCTGTGATTTTCAGCTCATTTCTCGGTCTCTTCTTGGTTGTCGGTCATAATCTGTTAGAAGGGTACGGATACATGGGGATGGCGCTTAGCGCTATTTCAGGGATGCTTTATGCAACTATTGTTCTTATTAATCGCAGCATTACATTGAGGGTGGATAATCAAACTGCCACATTTGTGCAAATATTTACAGCGATGCTGGTTTTACTACCATTTGTACTGATGGATGGAAATATTTTAACGGTAGTAAACTTGGATGTGCTGGCGATTGTATTTACCATTCTATTGGGTATATTACATACAGGTGTGGCCTATACCATATTCTTTTCCCTGTATGCACATATGAAATCGGTTGAAATCGTGTCCTACAGTTACTTGGAGCCTTTATTTGGCATTTTATTCAGTGTAATCGTTATTGGAGAGAAATTAACAATCCTGCAAATTATTGGTGGGGTTTTTATATTGGGTTCAACATATATTGGGGAAATGCTTAAGGATAGGAAAATATCTAAAGAAAAAGGTGCTACGCAAGAGTCCTTATCATAGTAACTGCTATCTGCATGCTATTTTTCTCTTGACAGGATAAAGGGAATAATAGTAAAATAATGACTGACATCAGTCATTAAATAACGGAGCAATTACTATACAACGTTTAGAATGATTGAAATTTTGGATGCCGCTGAGAATTTGTTTTACTCAGAAATATGATGAACCTGCAGCATCTTTGTTTGCATCGCTGTGAATAAAGATTTTTTACGGATGTAGCCTTAAATGACTGAAATCAGTCATTTAAGGCGGATTGCCACTTGAGATGGTGTCGCGACTGATGTCTAACTAAAGGCTTTCTTTTACGTCATATTTAAACCTGGAATTTCTTACTTTTTACCCAATGCAATGAAACTGAAATTTGCTATCTAGGCCAAGGAGGCATTAGTCAAATGGAGCACTTGGTTAATAAAACTCATATTATTATTGTCGGTGCAGGTTTTGGTGGTATACAGGCCGCAAAACTACTAGCGAATATTGCCGCGGAGATTACTATAGTTGATAAGCATAATTATCATTTATTTCAGCCATTATTGTATCAGGTGGCTACTGCCGGTTTATCAGAAAAGGACATAGCCTGTCCGATTCGCTCAATTTTTCGTGACCAAAAAAATATAGAGTTTCACATGGATGAGGTCATAGATATTGATCTAGTTGATAACCGTGTTATTACAATCACGGGACATCAGATTTCTTTTGATTATTTAATAGTGGCTACCGGCAGTACAAATAACTTTTTTGGAATGGAAACTTTAGCGAAAAACGCTTTATGTTTGAAGACACTTAGCCAAACAGTTGCTACCCGGGACCACGTTATAAAAATGTTCGAGTTGGCTGCCCATGAGCCGGATCCAGATATACGCCATGCGTTGCTTACCTTTGTTATAGTGGGTGGTGGTCCTACCGGTGTTGAATGTGCGGGGGCGTTGTCTGAACTCATATTTTTTGTATTGGCGAAAGAATATCATAATTTGAACTTTAAAGAGGTGCGTATCATACTTGTTGAGGCTTCGGATGCTTTATTGCCTGTTATGCCTTTAGACTTGCAAGAGGCTACTTTCGAAACTTTACTGCGCAAGCATATTGAAGTACGTTTACTTGTACAAGTTAGCAGTTTTGACGGCAATACATTATCACTGAAAGGCGGGGAAGTAATTCCCACTCATACCGTTATCTGGGCCGCAGGTGTATGCGCTACTGAACTGCTGGATACCCTCAAACACGAACAGGACCGTGCCCATCGTGTCATTGTGAATGAGTATTTGCAGATTCCGAATAGACCCAATGTTTTTATTATCGGAGATGCAGCGCACTTTGAACAGGATAATTCGCCGCTTCCGATGATTGCACCGGTTGCTATCCAGCAGGCCGGAGCTGTTGTCCAAAATATTATTAATCTGATGAATGGCCGTCCACTGCAGAAATTTATTTACAAACCCATGGGTACTATGGCTACAATTGGTCGCAATGCTGCGGTGGGCAATATTGGCAAATTTAAGTTTCATGGCTTTGTTGCCTGGATAATTTGGTCTTTACTGCATGTGCTACGTTTAGTTCATTTCCGGAATCGCACAGTGGTATTTATGAAGTGGATTTGGGAATATATTACATATGATCGCGTCGAGCATGTAATAAACCGGGATTGATAGCACTACTGTTCTTTCATGTTTATTAAGCAGTCTTTGCGCAGTATTTGGTAGGCATGAACTTTCAAACAAGGGAATATCAGTGGAAATTGGAAAACTAATAAAATTCCCTTCGCAGATTGCTCATCATTTAGACCATAGGTTAAAATATCTAAGGAGGAAAAGAAATGAAAAAAATTTTAGTAATCGCTCTGGTGCTTGTATGCACATTCAGCATTGCCGGCACCGCTTTTGGTGCTTTGCCATTTCCTGGTGGTCCGAATACTCCACCCGCGCCACCTTTTCCGGGTATAGGCATGCCTGATATACAGCAAATAATCTACTGTATAAATAAATTAGTCAGTGCGGGAACGATAAACCAGGACCAAGCTGACAAAGTAATCAATTATTTTAAGCAAAACAAGCCTGATCCGTCAAAGAAGATTGATCCTTTCAAAATTGCTAACGAACTGAAAAGCACTGGACTAACTGTTGAACAAGCGCGGGCAATAGCTGACGCAATCCTTCCGCCCAAGCCTCCGGGTATAGGCATGCCGCCTGATATGGAACAGCAAATAAAATACAGTATAGATAAATTAGTTAGCGCGGGAACGATAAACCAGGACCAGGCTGATAAAGTAATCAATTATCTTAAGCAAAACAAGCCTGATCCTTCAAAGAGTATTGATCCTTTCAAAATTGCTAACGACCTGAAAAGCACTGGACTAACTGTTGAACAAGCGCGGGCAGTAGCTGACGCAATCCTTCCGCCCAAGCCTCCGGGAATAGGTATGCCGTCTGATATGGAACAGCAAATAATATACAGTATAAATAAATTAGTCAGTGCGGGAACGATAAACCAGGACCAAGCTGATAAAGTAATCAATTATCTTAAGCAAAACAAGCCTGATCCTTCAAAGAATATTGATCCTTTCAAAATTGCTAACGACCTGAAAAATATTGGACTAACTGATCAACAGGTGCAGGCGATAGTTGAGTTAATCCGTCCATCAGGAAGTACGTCGTCTTAGGTTTTCCATGAGCAGTCTTTTTCGCTTACAGATGTTCTAAACACCAGGCGTACGATTCAGCGGCAAAACTGGCTACAGGCGGTATCTTTGATAGGATGATAGAAAAATAGTAAAATGCGACTGACACCAGTCACTAAGTAATGGAGGAATTAGTATGGCGCGTATTTCAAAAGAGCCTTTAGTTAGAATGAATGAAATTCTGGATGCCGCTGAAAACTTGTTTTATTCAAAAGGGTACGATGAAACCGCAGTTAGCGACATAGTAAATGAAATAGGGGTTGCTCAGGGTACTTTTTACAACTATTTTGCATCCAAAGAATCGGTTTTGGATGCAGTCGTCAATCGGCATTTATCTAAGACTTATCGGGAAATGGAAGATATAGTTAATTCTGACAGAAGCGTGCCCAATAAACTTGAACTAGTAATATATTCAACTTTTAATAATCTCCGTAACGGGGATGGATGGATGTTTGATTTCTTATACAATCATAAACATCTTCATATCGTAGATAAATTTATTCGTCAAGCCAGTGCGATGTTTGCTCCGCTAATGAAAAAAATTTTTGAAGAAGGAAATCAACTAGGCTATTTTAAAATATCACATCCCGATGAGGTATTGGATTTTTTTTCCGCAGTACTTACCTGCATATGCCATTCACTATATCAGAATCATTCCGGAGAACCGTTGGAATGGCGACTAGAAATAGCTGCAAGGATGATAGAGAGTGCTCTTGGATTAGAAAAAGGCGCGCTGCATCTAACTGTGTAAAATATGTTGGTTCATTGCGGAGTAATTAGATAACCCATAATGACTGATATCAGTCATGTTATGTTGAGATCAAATAAACAGTTAATGGGAAGGGGTGTTCACAGTGAAGAGAACGGGAGAGCTGAAAACAGCTTTTGAAAATCGCTTGTTAGCTTTATTAGGGAAGGATCTTTATGAGTCGTCTGCTTATGATAAGTATGTTGCCCTAGCCAGCTTGGTAAGGGACGTCATCGGCCAGCGCTGGTTAGATACTACCCGGGGATATGACCTAAGAGGCGAAAAACAGGTATATTTCTTTTCCGCTGAATTTCTTCCCGGGCGGTTCTTAGACTGCAACCTGAGAAATCTCGATATGAGGAATCTCTGGTTTGAGGCTCTGCAGGAAATGGGGATCGACTATGAGGAGATTGTCCGTCAAGAGCGTGACGCCGGGCTTGGCAACGGTGGGCTGGGGCGACTGGCGGCTTGTTTTTTGGATTCATTGGCCGCAGCCGGTTTGCCAGGTCATGGCTGCGGTATCCGGTATGCATATGGTCTGTTCGAGCAATCGATAATAAATGGCGAGCAGGTTGAACGCCCTGACCGCTGGCTTAATGATCTCAACATTTGGGAGTATCGCAAATCCGACAAAGCGGTGAATGTTGTCTTTGCCGAACCTCTTGGCGTTGTAAAGGCGATCCCCTACGATATTCCAATAATCGGCTATGGTAATGATACGGTGAATACTCTACGCTTGTGGAGCGCTGAATTACGGGACGATATGGACGTGAATTACTCTAGCTTAACCCCGGATGATATTCGCCGATTGCTTGAATACAAAACTTCGGTGGAAACGATCTCCGAGATTTTATATCCGGATGACAGATATGAAGAAGGCCGCATGCTGCGCCTGGTTCAGGAATATTTCCTCGTTTCGGCCGGCATCCAGAGCATTGTTCGCCATGTGAAGAAAAAGCACGGTTCGGTCGAGGACCTTGGAAGACGGGTAGCCATTCATATCAACGACACTCACCCGGCTCTGGCGATACCCGAAATGATGCGCATTCTGATGGACCAGGAAGGATTAGGTTGGGACGACGCCTGGCGGATAACCTGTGAGGTGATGTCTTACACCAATCATACCGTCATGCCCGAAGCACTGGAAAAGTGGCCGATTGATAAATTTCGTGGCTTGTTGCCCCGTATTTACGATATTGTAAGTGAAATCAATGAACGATTTTGTCGCGACCTTTGGCAAAAGTACCCCGGTGACTGGGAACGGATTTCCACCATGGCCATAACCGCTTACGGGCAGGTGCGTATGGCTCATTTGGCAGTCGCCGGCAGCCACAGTGTCAACGGAGTATCCAAGCTTCATAGCGAAATCCTAAAAAAGGAGTTGCTGAAACCTTTTTATGAATATACCCCAGACAAATTCAATAATAAAACCAACGGTATAACACATCGCCGCTGGCTGTTGTCCGCCAATCCGCAGTTGGCCGAACTGGTGACCGAAGCTATTGGCCCTGATTGGGTCGGCCAGCCGGAAAAACTTAAGGAACTTTTGCCTTTTGCTGCAGATGCCGCGTTTCAAGAAGGCCTGGCCGCGGCGCGCCGAATACGAAAAGACGCTCTGGCCGGCTATGTCAGCTCCAAGTACGGTATCCGTATTGATAGCGATTCAGTGTTCGATGTTCAGGTTAAGCGGATTCACATGTATAAGCGGCAATTGTTGAATGTCCTGCGGATAATGGCGCTCTATAACCGGCTTAAGGATAACCCGGATCTGGATATCAGACCCCGCGCATTTATATTCGCCGGCAAGGCGGCTCCGGGCTATTATCTGGCGAAAAAGGTTATTAAGCTTATCAACACCTTGGCCGCTTTGATCAACAATGATTCCACGCTTCGCGATAGGCTCAAAGTCGTATTTATTGAGAACTACGATGTATCGGCCGCCGAACTCATTATTCCCGCCGCTGATGTGAGTGAACAAATTTCCACCGCCGGCAAAGAGGCATCGGGAACAGGTAATATGAAGTTCATGCTAAACGGCGCTATCACCGTCGGTACTCTGGACGGGGCGAACGCAGAAATGCTTGAAGCGGTTGGGGAGGAAAACATCTTTATCTTTGGCCTTGATGCTGACGAAGTGACCCGGCGGCTTCAGGAGGGTCAAAACCGGCCTCTGGCGGTATATAACCGCGATGTTCGCCTGCAACGATGTGTAAATCAGCTGATAGACGGCACTTTATCGCCTGTAAGGGAGGATTTTAGGTTACTTTATGATCATTTGCTGTATGGCAGCGGCGAGTATTTTGAACTGGAGGATTTTGCGGCCTTTCTGGAGACTCAGGACAAGGTAAATGGTATGTTTACCGACAGTTCCAAACTCTGGCAGATGGCAGTAGCGAACATCGCTGGTGCCGGAGTGTTCTCCAGCGATAGGACGGTACGCGAGTACGCCCGGGATATTTGGCATTTGAAGAACATTTGAATGCGACAGTAAACAGCTCTTGAATGGTAAAGGGGAGATTGATATAAGCCGGCTTTTTATTATTACTTGTTTTTGTTTTGTACTTATGACTCATGTGCAGTGTTCCGCCGGGGTGAAGGAAGACTACGAACAGGCTTACAAGGTTTATATTGCTGCCGGTGCCTGTATGGCAGCGTATAGTGACAGGTATGGACAATTGGTCAACAAATACTTGGAACGGGATGGATGGCAAATTGAAAGGTTCGAAAAAGCCGGTGACAGTGTCGACGCTCGTTTTCTGCTTGCTAGAAAGCAGGCAGAGGACGGGTCGCAGATGTATGTCCTGGCACTAGTAGGCACTGAAAATGGAAAAGATATGAAGGCTAACTTCGAGGTGGAAAAAGTATATTTTGCTGGCAGCAATGTAGAAGAATTTGCGATTAATGCAGCGAAAATTGGTGTACCATCGACAGAACCTAAAGTCCACAGGGGGTTTAACGAGTTCGTTCAGGCCGGTCTGCTGGTCAAAGGACAAGATACTGACGGGCAAGTAAAATATCTCAGCGAAATGCTTTTGATCAATAAAGAAAGGAAAATATACCTGGTGGGACATAGCCGCGGAGGCGCAGCCGCTACGTTGACCGGGGCAAGGTTGATCAGTATGGGTGTGAGACCTGAACAGATCGAAATAATTAGTTTTGGCGCTCCCGCTGTTGGCAACGAAGCCTTCGCTAATCGTTTCGCGCCGATTATGAACGTGACAAGGGTAGTTATTTCAGGCGACCCGGTAACCGGGGTATTACAAACAATAGTTGGTGGTTATAGACAATTTGGCCGTGAAATTATTTGGGAAGCTCCCATTACCGCCGATAATCCCCATTCAATGACAGGTTACGCAGATGTTGCAATGAAAAAATATTACGATATGCGAGAGAAAGCTGTGCAGGCTGGATTGATTCAATTGCCGACTTGTACGGTGGGGACGGGGGGAAGTATGGGAAAAGTTTATATAGCTCCTCTCATTAATCACCTTCCTACTGACCTGGCCAAAGAATTCCCGTACATCAAGCAGGTTTTATTTGATGAATACCGTCAACTATTGCCCGGCTACTCTTTTGACGATGACTCTGCTTTTGATCAATCGCGGGAAAAGGCACTCAAAAAAGGCTGCAAATGGCTGATAGTTCCGGAAGTCAGCGGGCATCGTTTAAAGGAGAAACAGAACGTATATTACATATCGTTATCTCAAGTTATATACGATGTAAATACCGGAGCTATCATTAAGGCCGCCGACTTTTCAACTGGAACATATAACCTTACGCCACTGGAAGCGTTTATCCATGTTACTAAAGATATGAGTTACGATTGGTTGATAAAAAGGTAAGGCAAAGTCACCTTCTATAGAAGTAGTCCTTACTTTCATGTATATTATTAAGTGCCATACAAAGCTTTGGTTCAAAACCCCAGTAGGTTTGACAATTTTTCATTGCTTAATAAACGAAAAATAAATAGGTGATAGAATTATGGACGATATTAAAGATCTTATTCTAGATAAAGCAAAAGAGAGGTTTGAGCGTTTCGGCTTTAAAAAGACAACAATGGACGGAATTAGCCGGGATTGCAAAATTTCAAAAAGGACGATTTATGAACACTTTAAATGCAAAGAAGATTTGTTCATGTATTTAATTATTAGAGAAAAGCGCAAGACTCAGGCAATTATATTTACCCGTATAGGCGAGAGCTCTAACCCACTTGAAAAGCTAATTCAATTTGTCAAAACTACAATAGCACATTTTAGAGAAGATCACTTTCTAACGGGACTATTAAAGAGCGATGATGATTTTTTTTCCTCCTTTCTAATCTCAAAATATCAGTGCATGGTTGAAGACGAGATGATTTTGATTATTGCTAACATAATTAGCGAGGGGAAAAAACAGGGAATTTTCCGGCAGTTAGACGAAAATGTTGTTGCTTACGCTGGTTTAAAATTAGTCCAGGCATTTAGTTACATGTTAACCATAGAATTTTGCAAGGAGAAGGAAGAACTGAGTTATTACACAGATGTACTCATTGATTTTTTTATCCATGCTGTTTCTCATAATAGTATTAGGATAGTGTAAAAGTAAATTTTTTTGCTTTGATTAAACTGTGATACTAAAATAGTTTATGAGTAACAAGCGTTTTAATTATTGACTTAAAGAAGATGTAAATAATTTTGCAAGCTATTGTAGGTTTTTAGAATTTTATGTCGAAATAACCAAAAATTGATTTAGGGAGTGATTAGCTTTGTGGTAAGTTCATATCTAAGATCAGCTTCAAAAAATTACCGTTATTTCTATAATAGTTTTTACCAAGGAGGATATTTGCAATGTTGAAACCTTTTGTGCGAACTTATACGACTATTTTTATTCTAATAGCAAGCTTGATTTTTACCGGCTGCTCGAAAACAGAAACAGCGCAAGAAGAAGTTTCACTTGTTCGCTCGCAAATAGTCAAAATCGATGGAGGCAGTCAAAGTGCGAGTTATTCAGGTGAGGTGCGGGGTCGTTATGAGACACAGCTCGCCTTTCAGGTAAGCGGCAAAATTATCAAACGAAATGTAGAACTGGGCAGTGTAGTTAATGCTGGCGATATCCTTATGGAGATTGATGCCAAGGATATTCAGCAAACAGTAAATAGCAATTCAGCACAGGTATACTCTGCAGAGTCGCAATTAACCTTAGCTCAGAGCAATTTAGAACGCTATCGCAAGCTGTACGCACAAGGCGCTATCAGCAGTGCTCAATTAGATCAGTACCAAAATGCCTATAATGTTGCCGCAGCCGCTGTTCATCAATCATCAGCCCAGTATGCCCAGGGCGCCAACCAATTGGGTTATACTACCTTGGCTGCTGATAGCGCCGGGGTTATTTCCGGTATCAGCGCTGAAGCCGGGCAGGTAGTTAGTGCCGGACAGGCTGTCCTTACACTTGTTAAGGATGGCGAACGGGAAATAGAAATAAATGTTCCGGAAAACCGTGTCGATGAATTGAGGACAACCGGGCAAATACAGGTAAGTTTTTGGGCATTGCCTGGTAGTTTAGCTGAAGGAAAGATCAGAGAAATTTCACCGATGGCTGACAAGGTATCTCGAACCTATAAAGTTCGTATTAGTCTGGCTAATCCTCCTGCAGGTATGAATTTAGGCATGACGGCTAACGTAATTGTCGCAAATTCCGGCGGACAAACAGCGGCGTATATCCCTCTGTCCGCGATTTACCAGACAGGTGATACGCCTAATGTTTGGATTATTAATGATGGCGTAGTCGCATTACGGCCGATAAAAGTCGGTACTTTTGGCGACAACAAAGCTCAGGTGCTAGAAGGATTGCAGGATGGGGATAGGATAGTTGTTGCCGGGGTACAAAAATTACGGGAAGGACAAAAGGTGCGGATATGAGCAGTCTGAATTTATCCGAATGGGCCCTTAAGCATAAACAGTTAGTCTATTTTTTTGTGATATTGATCTTCATTATGGGGATATTCTCCTATCAGCAGCTAGGCAGGATGGAAGATCCGGATTTTGTAATTCGCACAATGCTGGTTTCGGTCGCCTGGCCGGGGGCCAGTGCCCGTGAAGTGGAAGAGCAGGTAACAGACAAAATTGAGAAAAAGCTGCAAGATACTCCTGGGCTGGACTATCTGAAGAGTTATTCGCGGCCGGGACAATCAGTTATCTATGTCAACTTAAAGGAATCAACCAATGAAAAAGATGTCCGGCCAACTTGGCTTGAAGTCCGCAACATGGTTAACGATATCCAAAGTACACTGCCCGCTGGGGTGGTCGGGCCATCTTTCAATGACCGGTTTGATGATGTGTTTGGCTGTATATATGCACTCACTGCTGATGGATACACTTATGAGGAAATGCGGGACAGGGCGGAAAAAATCCGCAGGACCATACTAGGTGTAAAAAATGTTAAAAAGGTTGATCTTTTTGGCGTTCAGCCTGAAAAAATATATATTGAGATGGAAAACAGCAAGTTAGCGCAACTCGGTATAGATCCTAATGTTATCGTTAATGCTGTCAAGACACAGAACGCCATGACGGCTTCAGGGATGATTGATACGGCATCGGACAATGTGTATTTACGGGTCACAGGGATGTTTGCAGATGTGGACAGCCTTCGCAATTTGCCCATCCGGGTAAATGAACGCACCTTCCGTTTGGGGGATATTGCCAAGATACAACGCAGTTACATTGATCCCATCGAACCTAAAATGTATTTTAACGGCCAACCGGCAATAGGCATCGAAGTTTCTATGGACAAAGGCGGAAACATCCTCAATCTTGGAGATGATTTGGATAAAACGATGACCCAGATAAAGAAGGATTTGCCGCTTGGTCTGGAAATTAACCAAGTATCCAGTCAGCCGGAAGTTGTCAAAGAATCCATTGGTGAATTCATTAAATCATTGCGCGAAGCGATCATAATCGTATTAATTGTCAGCTTTCTCAGTCTGGGTATACGGACAGGGATTGTGGTGGCCTTGTGTATCCCCCTGGTTATTGCCGCCATTTTTGTTTGCATGAAAATCTGGGGGATAGATTTGCATAAAATTTCATTAGGCGCTTTGATCATTGCATTAGGATTACTGGTAGATGATGCGATTATTGCGGTGGAAATGATGACCGTAAAATTGGAGCAAGGCTGGGAACGCTTTGAAGCTGCCTGTTATGCTTATACGGCTACGGCTTTTCCGATGCTGACCGGCACATTAATCACCTGTGCGGGATTTATACCCATTGGCTTTGCTAAGGGTAATGCAGCAGAATTTACCGGCAGTATTTTTACGGTGGTAACAATCGCTCTGGTAATTTCCTGGTTCGTGTCAGTTTTGGTAACTCCTTTACTGGGTTATAAACTAATTAAGCCAAAACACCAGACTTGTGAAGAGCATAATGTTTATAATTCCAAATTTTACCGGATTTTCCGGCAGATGCTGATCTGGTGCCTAAATCATCGTAAGCTTGTACTTAGTATAACCTTTGTATGTTTCCTCGGCTCCATATTTCTCTTGAAATTTGTCAGGCAGGAATTCTTTCCGCCGTCAATTCGCACTGAGCTTATCGTTGAGCTGACTTTGCCGGAAGGATCGTCGCTTGCGGCTACGGAACAGGAAGCCCAAAGTTTTGCTGCAAATCTTGTCGGAGATCCGGATATTGAAAATTATAGCTATTATGTCGGGCAGGGAGCACCACGTTTTGTACTGACTACTGATCCGATATTGCCGGAATCCAACTATGCTCAGTTTGTTATTGTGACCAAAAATTTAGACTCCCGTAAAGCCTTAAATGACAAGATCAATAAATTGTTTGCCGAAAAGTTTGAGAATGTGCGTGGCAATGTCAAACTCATCCAGACAGGTCCACCATCCCCATACCCTGTGATGCTGCGCGTTACCGGATACGACCATGAAAAGGTGCGCGAGATTGCTAAACAGGTGAGCGATGTAATGGCAGGTAACCCCAATATCATCAACATCAATTTTGACTGGAACGAAAAGAATAAAATTATGCACCTGGCTATTGATCAGGATAAGGCCAGAATGCTGGGGGTTGATAGTCAAAGTCTGGCGCTGGATTTGCAGACGCAAATTTCCGGGTTAGCGATTTCCGAGTTTTATGAACAAGATAAGACTGTTGGTATTATCTTTCGTATGGATGCCCAAGATCGGAAAGATTTAGCCAAAGTTAAAGATCTTCCCATCCATATCGGCAGTGGCAAATTTATTCCTTTGGACCAAATTGCCAAAATCAGCTATAACGCTGAAGAAGGCTTAATCTGGCGGCGCGACCTCAAACCGACAATAACCGTGCAGGCCGGAATAATTTCAGGGGTGACCGGAAATGACGTCACGAAGAAAGTATATGAAGACCTAAAGACTGTGCGGGAAAGCCTGCCACCCGGTTATAGTATTGATATTGGTGGTTCTCTGGAAAGAAGTAACACGTCGATGGACTTTTTGTTACAGCCGGTGCCAGCGATGATTGTGATTATTCTGATCCTCCTCATGCTCCAGCTTCAGAAGATGTCATTGATGTTGCTTGCCATGCTTACCGCACCGTTGGGGATAATCGGCGTAAGTCTGGCGATGCTGCTGACAATGCGCCCGATGGGGTTTGTGGCTGAACTGGGAATTTTAGCGCTTAGCGGAATGATTATCCGTAATTCGGTGATTCTGATTGATCAGATTGAAAAGCATATCAAAGACGGGCAATCGCCCTGGGATGCCATTATTGATTCGGCCGTACTTAGATTTAGGCCAATCATGCTTACTGCTGCGGCGGCTATATTAGGCATGATTCCTCTGATTCCGACTACATTTTGGGGTCCGATGGCTGTAGCGATGGCCGGTGGTTTGTTTGGCGCTACGGTGTTAACACTGTTGGTTTTGCCGACGATGTATGCGGCCTGGTTCAAAGTCAGTAACAATGAAGATAAAGTTACCAGCGGCAACGCGCAGGCTACCCAAGAAGGGAATTCCGGTCTGCCAAGTCTGTAGCCTATAAAGTATGGCAACAAATTCTTTGCATTTTGTGCCAAAGCATTTAAAAAAGCAATACCTATTACTATCCAAGCAGAAGAGAAGGAGTATACGAATGTTTGTTTTTCAGCTTATTCATCAGGGAGTAGACAATCAAGTCGCCTTTTATGGAAAAACCAATGTAACATATAATAGACTCCAAGTTGAAGTAACTGCATATAAGAACTTTTTTTGTCAGTCTGGGATACGGGCAGGGAACAACGTTGGGTTATACTTGCGCAATTCAGTTGAATTCGTATTTTGCTACATGGCAGTTATAAGTTTAGGTGCAGTGGTAGTACCATTGAATTACCAGCTTACTTTCAGAGAAATTGCTTGTATTGTAAAGGATGCTCAGATGAAGCACTTGATTACGGCGCACTCTATTGCACTGAATGATGCGCTTAAACAATATGGCGGACAACAGGAAGTTACCCAACTCGCCCTTGAGGAGTTTAAAGCGAGACTAACCTTTGAAGAAAAAGAAGGGGTTTCCTTAGGGGATTGCGGGTTTACTGAGGACGATCCTTGTGCGATTATATAC
>JAEYSJ010000209.1 GCA_023434855.1 Bacillota bacterium
GTGACACCCTGCGTGCGCCCGTAATGACGCCAGCAAAGCGCGTCCACCGTGTCATACTGGTGCGCACGCACTTTCATCAGATAAGCTCCACCGTGCAGTGCGGTGCATCCTGCACCCGGCTGATAGCCCAGCGGGCATCACGCCACAAATCGCCGCTGGCCTCCGCCAGCTCCTCCCCTCGCTTTACCCCGGACGCCGTGGCGTCATAATCCTGGTAACGCTCATTGAGCACGGCGCGCGCCCAGCAATACACGGCGTTTAGGTAGTGCTGGATGCGCTCACTTTTGCCGTCCAGCATTTCCGCCGGTACGTCAGCCAGATCCCGGTAGCCCAGCATCTGCTGGCGGTTGCGGAAGTCGTACAGCTCGGCGTTAACTTCGGAAATGGCTGTCAGCGCAACCTGCCTCAGACGGGGCTGCGTCACCGTGCCGTCAGTGCGCATCACGCTGCGAAATTCCGACAGGTCCACATCAGGCCAGAACGGCGTATTTTTAATAACGTCCGCCTGTTCCGGTGCCTGTTCTGGCGCAATAAACTGCATGCGGCTTTCTCCTGAAATAGTGGGCGGTGGACGGGGTTTTGATGTGGCAATGCCTTTCGCCACCCCGTGCCGCCCGTGCGCGGGGCACGTTCGTTAGCGGCTGTCACTGCGCAATCTGCGCTCCAGCTGCTGCTTTTCTTTTTTCACGCCGCAGCGGGGATCGAGCAGCAGCGCATGGGTAAGATGATTAAGGGCAGAAGCCGGGTTGCTTTCGGTCAGTACCGCGCCGATGGCTTTGTGCAGGCGTGCCCGGGACTGGTCCGGCATATCCAGATCGGTAGTCAGTTCCAGCGTCTGCAGGAGCAGATCGGCATCAAAACCGGCGGCGGCCAGCAGGGCGCTTTGTGCGGCGTCCGCCATTTCTTCGGCCAGAACGGTCTGCACGTTGCGGTTGCCCAGCGGCATCACCCAGCCATGGCGCAGCGCATGGCGCCCGATTTCCAGCGCACCGGCATAATCACCGGCATCGATACGCCACAGCATCACGTACATCAGCACGTCATCCTGCTGCGCACCTCCGGCAGCCAGCACGCCCTCCGCCCAGACGGCATACTTCGGCAGAAGCTCCACCTTGATTGCCGCCTTTTTCACGGTGGACTGGATACCCTTAAGGCGGCGGCGGTCTTCTGCCAGCTGCAGCAGCATCAGGTCATAGCCGGACGCATGGCGAACACTGCCGCCCTCCCGGGCGGCCTGTTCGGCCTGAATGCGCAGGCGGTGCTGCCGTGCGGGACTCAGGCTCATGCGTTACTCCCCACCTTCCGGCGCAGCTGGCGCACTGAAATCACCGATTTCGATATTTTCGACCAGGGCCGCGCAGCGATAATCTTCAATCACGTACGCTTCGTTGACGGATTCGAAGTTTTCAATCCGGTCACGTTTCGGGTTGTCGATAACAGAACGGCGGCGGGTGTCCTCCTGCCAGTAGATGGACAGGTTATCCAGACGGGTGATCAGCAGGGCATTGGCCGGGAAGAACGGCGCACGCACCGCCTGCAGGCCGCCCATGCGCTTCTGGCTGATAATCAGATCGGCAGCTATTTTCTCGCTGTTTTCCTGCTCTTTGTTAACCAGCGGGAAATACTTGTCAGACAGCAGCTCGCGGCCACAGATAACAACCAGCTCGTCATCATCCTGATACACCACGTCGATCAGCTCGCTGACCGCATCCATCACCACGGCGTCCAGGTTGGCATAGTCGCCGCCCTTGCCCACCTTTACCGCGCCTGCGGTGGTGATGCCGTCCTGGGTGGTGCTGCCCATAACGTGGTCCGGCGCGTCTTCGCGGATTTTCTGCAGCCAGCCCTTATTCACGTCCTGCAGCAGCGGGTTTTCTGCGCGGTTGGAGGTTTTGGCGCGCTTCACGCCGTTAAAGCCGATCATGATACGGTCCAGCGCCTGGCGCTTGACGATGGCGTTACGGATACGCACCTGGAAGTCCTGGAATTTCGCCCACAGGTCCAGCTTTGCGTAGGTCAGCACCGTATCAAAGTTGGTCTGCTCGCATTTATATTCCACGTCCTCCATCAGCATCGGATCGGTAGGTTCGCGCTCTTTGGTGGTGGTATCGGTGGTTCCGGCAATGGTGGAGCCAACGCCCAGGCCAAGCAGCTGGCCGGACTGTTCCGCAACCGGCGTGATGTTAATGAGCGTCAGAAAAGCGGCGGACTGCTGGATCTGGTCTTCCAGCGTCTGCTGCACGGACGGGTCCACGGTGAACTTGCTGGAAAGTTCTTCCACTTCCACGTTGTTCAGGCGTGCCAGCTGCTGCAGGTAGGCGTTAAAGGCAAAGCGGGTATTCTTTTTCATCGGGTCTTATGCTCCATCAGCAATTGGTCAGGGTGCCTGCCGGTGCGTCACCGCCCGGCGCGCGCTGGCGGTAATCTTTACGGCTGTCTTCACGGCTCAGCTGCTGCTGAAGCTCGGCAAAGGCGGCCTGCTGCTCCTGCAGCGAGGATTCAAGCTCAGAAATGCGCACGTCCTGGTCGGACAAGGATTTGTCAGTGCGCTCGCTCAGGTTCTGCTGTTCGGTGGCGACCAGCTCGACGGCTTTATGCACGTCTGAAAGACGCGCATCATCGGTCTGCTCTTTTTTGGTGAACAGGGCGGTGACGCGGGCAAAGAGGGACGGCTTTTCGTCCTGGGTTTCTTCCAGTTCGATCAGCGTTTCTTCGGCGGCGGTAAACAGGTTTTCAGGACTCTGCTTGCGGTTTGCCAGCGGGTTGTGCGCGGCGCTGGCGCTGAAGGTCAGCATCTCAGTGCCCAGGCTCGCCGGATCGTCAGTGGCGGCCAGCCCCACAAGGTAGGCTTTGCCGGTGTCGGCAAATTTCGGGCTGACTTCCATAGAGGTGAATTGCTTTTGCCACTGCTTAATCAGACTAATCAGATCAGGCGACGGGTTAATTTCGGCGTACAGCGCCATTTTCCCTTTTAATGGCCCTTCCGTGATTTCTTCGGCAGTTAAGCCGGTGACATGCCCATAACGCTTAAACGTGCCATCTGGTGAATAGCCTTTAATGTGCTCAAGGTTAATTTGCGCTGTGTACACCGCAGGGTTGTAGCTGGCCGCCATCTGCTCCAGCCATTCGCGCTGGATTTCGCGCCCGTCGGTGGTGGCACCTTCCACCCCGATGCGGAAACGCTTTGCTTTCACTGTCATGAGCCGTGCTCCGT
>JAEYSJ010000230.1 GCA_023434855.1 Bacillota bacterium
TGGTAGAGGTGATTGGCCATGCACCTTCGCCTTTCTGGTTAGTCAGATCCTGCGCGAACGATTTGCTCCAGTCAGCGCCTTTGGCGGCGTTAGCAAAGTTCTCTTCGGTTGGGCTAACCGGTTTGCCGTCAGCAGAAACCAGCTTGGTGTAAGCCAGGTTGTTCTGCTTCGCGTAAGCGTACTCTACGTAGCCGATTGAGCCTGGCAGACGCTGTACGAACGCGGCGATACCGTCGTTACCTTTACCGCCCAGACCGGTCGGCCAGTTCACGGTAGAGCCAGAACCTACTTTGGATTTCCACTCTTCGTTCACTTTCGCCAGGTAGCTGGTGAAGACGAAGGAGGTACCGGAACCGTCAGCACGACGAACCACAGCGATGTTCTGCGAAGGCAGTTTCACGCCTGGGTTCAGTTTAGTGATGGCTTCGTCATCCCATTTTTTGATTTTGCCGAGGTAGATATCACCCAGCGTTTTACCATCCAGCACCAGCTCGCCAGACTTCAGGCCCGGGATATTCACGGCCAGCACAACACCGCCGATAACGGTCGGGAACTGGAACAGACCTTCCTGGTTCAGTTTCTCATCAGACAGCGGAGCGTCTGATGCGCCGAAATCAACGGTATTCGCGGTAATTTGTTTAACGCCACCGGAGGAGCCGATACCCTGGTAGTTCACCTTATTACCAGTCTCTTTCTGGTAAGTATCAGCCCATTTGGCATACACCGGCGCAGGGAAGGTTGCACCAGCACCAGTCAGGCTTGCCTCTGCGAACACAGAGAACGCGCTCATCGATAAGGTCGCGGCGACAACAGTTGCGACAGTGGTACGCATAACTTTCATAATGTCTCCTGCAAGATTTTGGTAAATCGTTGTTTAGTGGCTACGAGGAGCAAAATAGGACAAACAGGTGACAGATAAATGTCCGAATTATGACAGTTTTATTACAGTGAAAATTCCACTTTAATCTAAAACAGATAACTCTTTATTATCAGTAATTTGACGGGTTTTTTGACAGTAAGATTGCAGAAAAATTTTCTTTCTATGACACTCAAAAAATAGCTGAAGATGACAGGTTGTCATCATCACAAGAAGAAAAAAACGGGGAGAAAAGCTCCACCCGAAGGTGGAGCCTGGAGGTATTACTCGACAGTAACCGACTTCGCCAGGTTACGTGGCTGGTCAACGTCGGTGCCTTTAATCAGCGCGACGTGATAAGACAGAAGCTGCAGCGGTACGGTGTAGAAGATAGGTGCAATGACCTCTTCCACATGCGGCATCTCAATGATGTGCATGTTGTCGTTACTGACAAAACCGGCATCCTGATCGGCGAAGACATACAGCTGGCCACCACGGGCGCGCACTTCTTCGATGTTGGACTTCAGTTTTTCCAGCAGTTCATTGTTAGGTGCGACAACGATAACCGGCATATCAGCATCAATCAGCGCCAGCGGACCGTGTTTCAGCTCGCCTGCTGCGTAGGCTTCTGCGTGGATGTAGGAGATCTCTTTCAGCTTCAATGCACCTTCCAGCGCAATGGGATACTGATCGCCACGCCCCAGGAACAGTGCGTGATGTTTATCGGAGAAATCTTCAGCCAGCGCTTCGATACGCTTGTCCTGCGACAGCATCTGCTCGATACGACTCGGCAACGCCTGCAGACCGTGAACGATGTCGTGCTCAACAGAAGCATCCTGGCCTTTCAGACGCGCCAGTTTCGCCACCAGCATCAGCAGAACGGTCAGTTGGGTGGTAAAGGCCTTGGTAGAGGCCACGCCGATTTCGGTGCCCGCTTTGGTCATCAGCGCCAGATCCGATTCACGCACCAGGGACGAGCCCGGCACGTTGCAGATTGCCAGCGAACCGAGATAGCCCAGCTCTTTCGACAGGCGCAGCGCCGCGAGTGTATCGGCGGTCTCACCGGACTGAGACAGGGTGATCATCAGGCTGTTTTTGCGTACGGCCGATTTGCGATAGCGGAATTCGGAAGCGATCTCCACATCACAAGGCACACCGGCCAGCGATTCGAACCAGTAGCGAGAAACCATACCGGAGTTATAAGAGGTCCCGCAGGCCACGATCTGGATATGCTCAACTTTCGCCAGCATCTCATTGGCATTGGCCCCCAGTTCGCTCAGATCCACTTTACCGTGGCTGATACGCCCGGTCAGAGTGTTTTTGATGGCGTTTGGCTGCTCGTAGATCTCTTTCTGCATGTAGTGACGATACGCGCCCTTGTCGCCCGCGTCATACTGCAGGTTAGATTCGATCTCAGCGCGTTTAACCTGTACGCCTTTGGTGTCGAATACGGTCACACTACGGCGTGTCACTTCCGCGATGTCGCCCTCTTCGAGGAAGATAAAGCGACGAGTCACCGGCAACAGGGCCAGCTGGTCGGAAGCAATGAAGTTTTCACCCATGCCCAGGCCGATAACCATCGGGCTACCGGAGCGAGCCGCCAGCAGCGTGGACGGATCGCGGGAATCCATGATCACCGTGCCGTAAGCGCCACGCAGCTGAGGAATAGCGCGCAGTACCGCTTCACGCAGCGTACCGCCC
>JAEYSJ010000240.1 GCA_023434855.1 Bacillota bacterium
ATCCATAACATACAAAAACCGATTAACGTTGATACAACAGGTAAAAACATATAAAAAGCCATGCCGGCCTGAGAAAGAGTAATTTCCGCACCTTTTCCCAAAAAGTTGTTGGCAATATCAACAAAAACAACTACCGGTGCGCCTAACAGCGCATAGGTACATAAAGAGTCGTAGCCTATCGCCGGCAAAGCAATCGCCACATAAGTAGAGTAACCCATTGCCAGCAATATCGGCGGCAAGAGCGACACAGGTGTTGCGCCGACAGATACCATCAATGTGCCAAACCCAATATTAATCATCATTATTTGAATAGCCCTGCTCTCGCTGGCTATCGTCTTAATAAAAATAATTATTCTTTTTAGAGCGCCTGTCTGCTCCATATAGGCCATCTGCAGCAGCGAAGCGGCAACGATGAGCGATACGGCAAATGAACGGATAAAACCTGCGGCTGTGGAACGTAGTATTACCTCAGCACTTGTCTGAAAAGCAAAATAGGCAACCGCGGCAATGGCTGCCCACCCGGCGATACCACTTATGTCTGCCGGTTGCTTACAAATGATAAGCATAATTAAAATAATAGCAATAGGAAGCAATGTTAAAAGCAACGTATCAATAATAAACTACCACCTTCCATTAGTATTAGACTTTTGTTTGCAGAATGTCCAAAACGCAGCGCATAATATGCCCAAGTTTGTACAATTCACCATAAAATTGGGTTTTCCTTCTCAATAATGCAATTTTTTATAATTTTATCCTAAAAATAAAAAAACCTCTTCTTTCCGGCACACACCGAAAGAAGAGAGATAGTAGCGGTAAAATTTATTTTTTATGTTCAACTTTGACGTTATTCCTGGTAGTGAGCATACGGTCAAAACCAACGGAAATCAGCATATTGCGAACAGGACCACTGGCTCTCGTCATTGATATTCCCATTCCCCGTCGCCTGGCTTCACATACTGCGGCTGCTATTACTCCAACACCGGCTGCATCGATTTGACGGGTATTGGCGAAATCAAGGCATATTTCTTTGTAAGAAGCATCAAAAAAACCAAACAAATATTTTCTTAAAGACTCAACATTAATTGCCACACATTCAGTATCCAGAGCTACTGTAATCCTGTCATCATTATTCAACATATCCTTCTACACCCCACTATTTTGCAATACAAATAGGTTCACTTGTCCAGACCTGTATCTTCGGAAACTTACCACCAGACACTGGAATAGTCAGGAATTGTCAGGCAATTCCTACTGTTTCATATGCAGTTGTAACTAAAATATATTATTAATTATATTATAAGTGAGATATTTCACAAAGTCAATAATTTTTCCGCTGTTATATCAAATATATATGATTTTTGAGCCTGATTAATGCCATTAAAAAACCTACCGCCAACTATAAATTAAAAATGGCACAATCTTATATTATGTTACAAAAATCAACATCTAGATGTAAGAAAACCGCTATCGCGGCCTTGGGGATACGACTAACCACAGAGGTCACAGAGGACACAGAGAAATTTTATTATTACTTGTATTCCCTGCACGTTCTGTATCCGCCATTCCACACTACATCAAAGTAACTGCATACACATATCCGATTTCATTGTACGAACATGTATATCGAGCCGTTCCACTCTGTGTACTCTGCGTCCTCTGTGGTTCAAATAATTATTAGCATAGGCTTCCTTCAAACCCAAGAACTTATGGTTTTTTAGTATCTAAAATAAACACCCCGAAAATTCATACTTCAGGGTGTCTTAACTGCATAATTTGCATTGTAATTATTCCTATCTGTTCCAATTCTCCACCACACTATAAGCAGCTGCAATCTCCGGTAACGACAAGCCTTGATATATACCCCCGGAAGATCCGAAGATAAATCCGGGGAAATCCTGCCACTCAGTTAGCAGTTTTTGGACATCGCTCTCAACCTCCCCGGTATTTTTCAGACGCCATTGTCCCTCGAAATCAAAATTCCCCCAATACACCCAGTCTTTCATCCCGGCGAAAACGTCCGGGCCAGGATGCAAAGATGGTTGTAGCCCCTGAATCCCCCAAAAACCTGCAGCTTTCAGGAGCGGAATTAAGTCGAAAATATAGCCGTCAGAATGGAAAATAACCGGAATATGTTTGCAATCAATTTGTTCCAGTGCTTGTTTCATTACCGGAAAATACTGTTCAGCCAAAAACTTGGGGTTGATGAGCAGACCTTTATCGCCTGCCAGGTCATCAAATACGATAATCCCTTCACACCCTTGATCAAGGGCCGGCAAAGCTGCTTCCACCGATTGAGCCATAAAATCAGCAATTATCTTCCGGGCAGTCAAAGGGTCTTTAATGAGCAAGCGGCTGAAATCATGCCAGCCATACTGCCCGGTAAAATAAGTCACAGGGCCTTGCAATCTACCGAACAAAAAAATCCGGCTCCTGGACCATTCCTGCCAGCCGGTACCATGTTGCGGCGGAGGCATAACCGGTAAAACCACTAGATCAGCCTTCAGATATTGAATAACCTCACTTAGATCCTGAAAGCCCGCTGACCTCAGCCAGCCATTTTCTATGAGAATTTCACCTTTTGGCGGATGGCTTAAGGTTCGCCGCAAAAGCGCTTCCCAGACTCGATCACGTCCTGTCACTGTCCTCTACCCTTTCAGAATATCGTTAACACTAACGCTGGCCATACAACCTGGTTGCCTGCATAAGAGCATCAATATTTTCCGGTGGTGCATTAAACGGTGTCTCACAGCCCGTAGATACAATTAAACCCCGCGGACTGTCCCCGGCGCAGGCGATAATTTCTTTTACTTCAGCCATTACCGTAGCCGGCGTGCCTTTTAACATGGTGTCTGTCGGTTTGACATTGCCAAGCAGGCAGGCCTTGCTGCCTACCAAATTCTTAGCCACCGTCATATCAATCTGGTCAATACTGAGAATGTCCGCTCCGGTTGCCGCCATTAATTCAATAATCGGGGTGGTCTTGCCACAAATATGTAAACATATCGGTATTCCTTTTTCATGGGCCCGGTTAACAATATCAGTAAGTTGAGGCATCGCGAACTTTTCAAATTGACGCGGGCTGATTAAGCTGGCACTTGCCACCGGTTCGACAATAACCGGCACTACACCAATTTCCGCCAGCGCATCGATCATCGCTAGCGCGCTTGCTTTTGACAATGCCAGCAGTTCATTGACCAGTCCCGGGTTTTTATAAGTCTCACGAATAAAGGTTTCTGTACCCCGTAGATGAGACGAGGTCGTAAATGGAGCCGCAAAAATACAGCCAACAAAAACTTGTTCGCCAATTTCGGCCAATACGTGTTTTGCCGCATTCAAATAGACAGGCAGTCTTCCGTCTTTCCACGGCTCAGCGACTTTGATTTTATCAATATTGGCAGCGTCTTCCATAATCGGATGTTCAACCCAGGGGGCATCATCTTCGGGAAAAAACAGTTCAGTGCCCATGGCTTCCGCGACAGTAGAAGTTGTGGTAAACATCAATGGTATATCATAACCATAGCGCTTCCAGGCAGCTACCTGCGCCTTTCCCATAACCTCAGCGTCACAGTTGAATTTTGATATCGGAACGCCGGTAACCCGGGAACAGTGATTCAGTATCAGCGGGGCAGAAGGAAGTCTGTCAATCTTCGTTCCCTGCAGGCAGCCCAACACCCGTTCTTTCGGTGTCATAGTGTCTTGTCTGACAGTCTCGCTCATATATTTACCCCCTGCCGGTTTTTCAGTTTCTTCACGGCAACATTCGCGTCTTCAGCGTACAGGTCAGCACCAATTTCATTGGCAAAAGCCTGCGATATGGGTGCTCCTCCGATGATTACCGTAATTTTTTCACGAATACCGCGTTTTTTCAGTTCCTCGATAACAGTACGCATCCCTTCCATTGTCGTCGTCATTAATGTACCCATAGCAATAACTGTTGCGCCAACCTCTTCCGCTTTGTCAACAAAATTTTGTAATGGTACGTTGCGTCCTAAATCATGCACCGCAAAGCCAGCAGCTTCAAGCATAATCTTGACTAAATTTTTGCCGATATCATGCGTATCACCTTGGACGACGCCAATAACCACTTTCTCAGCACTGCTGCCATGGTCCACCGGTAAATAAGGTTTTAATATTTCCAGTCCGGCAATCATGGCATCAGAGCACATCAATACTTCGGGAATAAAATATTCCTGTTGTTCATACATATCGCCAACAATCTGCATTCCTTTTACCAAGCCATTGGTAATTGCTTCATATGCATCTATACCTTCAGCAATCGCTTGTTGCGCCAACCTTTTCGCTGCATCCTCATCCATTTCGATAACCGCGTTCTTTAATGCTTCCAATATTTCCTGTACTTTCAAACCAGCCCATCCCCCTTAAGCATTTTCTATATATCATATAATATTATTCTATATGTGTAAATATAATCCTGCTTTGTTTATGACAGATCAAAATATTTAACCGCCAAGGGCGCCATTAATATAGTTCATAATGGCTTACATGGCAATAAAAACAGCTTAATTCTTTGCATGGAATAAAATCACCCCTATAGCATAACAGGCTTTTTCTCCTGTCGACTATGAGGGGTGGACTTAGTGATTAAGTACGATGATGTATCGCATTAATTGTCTTTAAATGCAGCCCGCATTACCGGAATCGTATCATCCAATTTCTTTTTTTCTGCTTTTTCGTTGTTAGCAGCATCTGTTAGAATTCTCGCTGTATCCCGTTCGGTAAAATGGCCCTGGTTATTTTTAATCACGGTATTGACAGATTGACAAGCATCCTCAAGGGATTGAGCGGCGGTTATTATGGCCATTCCCGCTTTTTGGCCTTTATCAGACTTCAGGTTGATTGTGGCAGTCTTCACATCAATTTTGACTTTATTGGCTTTATTCTGGATATCACTATAATAGTTAAAATATGCATTGCCATCATATGGCAATTGCTTTTGTAATTCAGCAATAGGTGGATTTTCATATTGTGTGAACAAGGTATCAATTTGATTCCGATAGTCGACTAAACTACCTATTTCCTCTTCACTGTGTGAAGAACATCCCGTCGTTGCAACTAAAATTAAAATCGAGAATACTAAAATCAGATAATATCTCACGCAGCCACCATTCCTTTACAAATTTTACTAATAATTCTATTCTTCATTAAAATTCGAATTCCTGCTTAGCATATAAATAAATTCCTTTTATGTATATAAATGTAATTTTGGCTTTAAATTTTCCTTAATTTAGATATTAACCTTGCATAACTATTACCACTCATGTTATTATCAAAATGGATTTAAACCAAATCATTTTAGGGTAACATCCCCTGGGAGTTATACCGCTGACAAAAATGCTTGGTTAAACACTAGTACGTTATATCTGAATAGTATTGTCCGCTTGGATCTGCAGGGACTGAGACGGGAGGTAACTGGGGTAGTTTATGCCTTTCGGTCATGTGCCGAAAGGCTTTATTATTTTCTGCAAGTGGACAAGGGAAGGAGTAGACAGTGAAAAAGCATAGCATTGCCATTGTCGGAGCAGGTAAAGTTGGCTGCGCTCTTGCGGAAACGCTTTATTCCCGCGGCTATCCATTGGCGGGAATAGCCAGCCGAACACTGGATTCCGCAGCCCTCCTGGCGCAGCGTTTCGGTGTTCCGTCATCGACATGTCCGTCAGCTATTACTGCAAAAGCTGATATTGTATTTATTACCACCCCTGACCGCTATATTGGTGAAGTTGTGTCGCAAATTGCGAACAACGGCGGTTTTCGGAAAGAACAGTACGTTTATCATACCTGTGGGTCTTTAACAGCTGCTATACTGCAAATCGCCAAAAATTGCGGGGCATTTATTGGTTCGCTGCATCCTTTGCAGACTTTTGCCAGTACGGAAATTGCCATTACTAATCTGCCAGGCTCATTTTTTTCACTGGACGGAGATCCGGAAGCTGCTAAATTAGCAGAGACCATCATTAGCGTCATTGGCGGACAAAGCTTTTTTGTTCCTGCAGCCGACCGGGCCGCTTATCATGCAGCTGCCTGTATTGCCTCTAATTACCTGGTTGCACTGGCTCATTATGCTTCAAGCATTTTTGGCAGATTTGGTTTATCACAGGAGGAGGCAATGCTTGCTTTACTGCCGCTGTTGCGGGGCACAGTAGATAATCTGGCGAGCCTGGGAACAATTAAAGCTCTGACCGGCCCGATCAGCCGGGGTGACACCGCAACAGTGGTCGGTCATTTGGCGGCTTTAGACAGTCTTGGCCATGAACAGGACCTTTATCGAAGATTAGGCCTATATACACTGCAGCTTGTACGGGAACAGCGAAATTTAGAGCAAACGCAAACAATGGAATTGGATAAAGTATTGCGTGAGGCAAAACGGGGGTAAAAGAATGAATGACGAAAAAATAACGACAACAATTATCCGCAGGCAAAAAACCGCAGGCAAAGCTATTACCATGCTGACGGCCTATGACTATTCAATGGCCAGGCTGCTTGATGAAGCCGGTGTTGATATGCTGCTGGTGGGAGATTCACTGGGAAATGTTGTTTTGGGCTATGATTCTACCTTGCCGGTAACGATGAGCGATATGCTGCACCATGTCAAAGCAGTCTGCCGTGGTGCCAAACGATCAATGGTAATAGCTGACATGCCTTTTATGTCTTATCAGATATCTGTGGAAGAGGCTGTCCGCAATGCCGGGCGATTCATCCAAGAAGCCGGCGCCCAGGCGGTAAAACTTGAAGGCGGGCAGGAAATTGCGGCAACAGTTAAAGCTGTTGTCCGGGCAGGCATTCCGGTAGTCGGGCATTTGGGACTAACTCCTCAGTCAATTCACCAACTTGGCGGTTTTAAAGTGCAAGGCAATAATGAAGACACAGCCCAAAAGCTGCTTGCCGATGCCCAGGCGCTTGAGGCCGGCGGAGCGTTTGCTCTCGTATTGGAATGTATTCCTGATGTCCTGGCAAAAAAAGTCACTGAAGCTATTACTATCCCGACAATCGGCATTGGAGCCGGTCCGGATTGCGATGGACAGGTACTTGTAACCCATGATTTGCTGGGACTGTACTCAGGCTTTACGCCCAAATTTGTAAAAAAATATGCCGACTTGCATCAGCAGGCGATGACTGCCATCGCAACATACATAAAAGATGTGCAGAAGAAGGAGTTTCCCGGACCGGAACATTGCTTTAAAGCTGACGCCACTCTGCAAAAGTTATATTAATTTGATATAAGAGGAGATTTTACCATGAGAATTATTGAAAATATCGCAGATATGCGTGCTTTTATTACCAAGCACAAAAAGGAAGGAAAAACAATTGGACTTGTACCAACAATGGGGGCGCTGCATGAAGGACATTTGACCCTGATGCGTACTGCAAAAACAACCTGTGACATAGTTGTGGCCAGTATATTCGTCAATCCCACTCAATTTGGACCTAATGAAGATTTTAGCTGTTATCCCCGGGATTTGGCTAAAGATAGTGATAAGGCGGCCAGCGCCGGGGTTGATGTTATCTTTCATCCCCATGTTTCCGAAATGTACCCGGGCGGCTATGCTACATTTGTCAAAGTGCAAGGGCTAACGGAAAAACTGTGCGGACTGTCCCGACCCGAACATTTCCAGGGAGTGACTACAGTTGTTTGCAAATTGTTTAATATCGTACAGCCGGATAAAGCTTTTTTCGGTCAGAAAGACGCCCAGCAAGTATTAGTAATAAAACAGATGGTACGTGATTTAAATATCAATATCGCCATTGAGGTTGTTCCCATCGTGCGGGAAAGTGACGGCTTAGCCCTTAGTTCCCGCAATGCATACTTATCTAATGAAGAACGGGCAGCTGCGCTTGTTTTATCACGCAGCCTACGCAGCGCGGAAGAGGCAGTTCAACAGGGTGAACGGGATATAGCAAAAATTCGCGCAGTTGTCGTAAATAATATAGCGGCTGAGCCGCTGACTGCCATTGATTACGTCGAAATATATAATTATCCTGATTTGCGCTCCATTGATTCTTTACAAGGAAAAGCATTGCTGGCCCTTGCCGTCAGGTTCGGCAAAACCCGTTTGATCGATAATATAATTTTGGAGATGGTCTAAATGTTTCTTACTTCATTAAAAGCAAAAATTCATTGTGCCACCGTTACTGAAGCAAATTTAAACTATATGGGAAGCATAACCATTGATGAAGCACTATTGGAAGCAGCCAATATACTGCCCAACGAGAAAGTTCAGGTGGTAAATAATAATAATGGCAGCAGACTGGAAACTTACGTAATTAAAGGTCCCAGAAATTCCGGCCTAATCTGCTTAAATGGGGCCGCTGCCAGATTGGTCCAGCCAGGTGATAAAGTAATTATTATTGCCTATGCAATGATGACCGAAGAAGAATTTAAGAGTTTTGCTCCGAATGTTGTCATGGTAAATGATACGAACAGTATCGTTGAAATACGACAAGCAGAATATCATGGTGAAACAGCGTAATAACAGTTACCGCCACAGTATTCTCGCAAAGGTAGTCAATGCTGAATCTTTATAATAATCGCATATTCCGGCAGCAATCGCTTCAGCAAGGCGGCGCTGATATTCCGGCGACTGTAATAAGTCCCGTTCCTCCGCGTTAGTTATATACCCGACTTCGATCAGCACAGCCGGCACTTTATTACGGCGCAGCACAAAAAATGGCGGAGACGCCGCTTCCTGAGTTGTATTCGTAATTGTCTGCAATTGCTGTTCCAGGGCTTCAGCCAACCGCTTTCCCTCTACTGATTTGCTATAGTAATAACATTCCGCTCCCCTTTTTTGCGGCTTTGAACTGGTATTTGCGTGAATACTGACAAACAAATCGGCATCCGACTCTTCAACCATTTCCAAACGCGCGTTTAAGTCACGGCGATACCGGCCTCTTACCTTTTCGTTGTCACATAACCCGCTTAATTCAGTATCGGTATCCCTGGTCATGATTACCTTTGCACCTTGTTGACGAAGAGTCTCTCTTACCTGCAACGCAATATTCAGATTGATATCCTTTTCCAGCACGTCAGGCCGATTTGCCCCCGGATCAATTCCCCCATGCCCTGCATCAACAACAATTATTTTCCCTGATAAAGCATCGCTGCTCGAAATGCTAACCTTTAAAAACCCCATCAGTAGAATGGGCAGGAACATCCATGTAAGAAGACGGCTTGAAATGAACAAAGTTCTCATACTATCAACCCCCTATTAGATATATAAAAATAGAGGGTTCTTATGAATGATTTTTGGGCAATATAAACATTTTAACCGCCAAGGTCGCCAAGGGATTGTTTACTCGGCGCCCTTGGCGTTCTTGGCGGTTAGACAATTTATAATTTCTAAAATACAAAAACCCGCATGTGAAGTGCCCCCTGTCAAGTAGACAGTAGAAAAAATAAAAATTTCTGACACCAATCAATTATTGCTGGTTGGTGTCATTTTTTATGCTACTGAACACAGGTATTTCCTGTATTCCAAAGGTGTCATA
>JAEYSJ010000332.1 GCA_023434855.1 Bacillota bacterium
GTTCAACGAACAGGTTTTTGTTTTATTTAAGGTGATTAAGGCATACTAATTTTATAAAAGTACTAAGGCAGGGAGTGATACTATTACTATGCAAATTGATGTGATATGTGGTTCTGTCACTGAGGTATTGTGCGACGCTCTAATTGTCAATATATTTGAAGGGGTTATAATGCCAGGCGGGGCAGCAGGTGTAATAGATAAAGCACTGGCCGGACATATTAGTGAAATAATCCGCGATCAGCCTGACTGCGGCAAGTACGGTGAAATCACCATTATCCATACTAGACAGTCAATTGGTGCAAAAAATGTTATTCTGTTAGGTTTAGGCAAGAAAGCAGAATTAACGCTAAATAAGATATGCTCGCTATCAGCTATTGCTGCACGGGCAGCAAAAAAGCTCCGGGTACAGACCGTGGCCTCGATTGTACACGGCGCAGGTAAAGGTCAACATGAACCAAAATTTGCAGTCCAGGCATTAGTTGAAGGAACCATTTTAGGGATATATAGATTTGATTACTACAAGACGGAAAAGAAAGACTTGCCCACAATCGACAAATTTATAATTATTGAAAATGACATTGATAAAATTGGAATTTTTAAAGACCAGGCGGGTAAAGCTCAAATCATTGCTGAAAGTGTAAATTTTACCCGCGACTTGGTTAATCATCCTGCGGAGCATATGACACCAACTCAATTGGCTTGGCATGCATCGGATATTGCCCAACAAACTGGTATCGAAATTTCTATATTCGATAAGAGAGATATGGAAGAGTACCAAATGAATGCATTATTGGCAGTTGCAAAGGGCAGCGATAAACCACCAAAAATGATTGTATTAAAGTATATAGGGGATGCTAAGCAAAAACAGTTTACGGCTTTTATCGGGAAAGGAATTACGTTTGATAGTGGAGGAATTTCGCTAAAACCCAGCGAAAATATGGGGGATATGAAAGGAGACATGGCTGGCGGGGCTGCAGTCTTAGGAGCTATGCTGGCAATTGGGCAATTAAAGCCTGCTGCAAATATTGTAGCTATAATCCCTTGTGCGGAGAATATGCCTTCAGGCCATGCCCTAAAGCCAGGTGATGTAATATTTACGATGAACGGAAAATCAGTTGAAATTATCAGTACTGACGCAGAAGGCCGGCTTATTTTAGCTGATGCAATCACCTATGCCCTAAAATTAGGAGCAACTCAACTTATTGACTTGGCAACTCTGACTGGTGCGTGCGTCGTGGCGTTGGGAACTATTACCTCAGGTGTTATAAGCAATAACGATGATTTGTGCTGCAGATTGCTTAAGGCTGCAGCACAATCAGGTGAAAAAATGTGGGAAATGCCAAATTTTGAGGAGTATAACGAATTAATTAAAAGCAATATTGCAGATCTAAAGAATTCAGGCGGCCGTTGGGGCGGAATGATTACCGCCGGGTTATTTCTTAACCATTTCACGGATAAAACTCCCTGGGTGCATATTGATATTGCCGGAACTTCTGACATTGATAAGGATTCAGGCTATAATATACAAGGGGCGACTGGCGCAGGAGTAAGAACTTTAATACAATTTGCGCAAAATTTGAATAAAATATGACCGCTGACTTGCATATTCATACTACAGCATCTGATGGGTTTCTTTCACCTCAGGATATTATAAAGCAAGCTGCAGAGGCCGGATTGACACATATCGCAATCACTGATCACGATACCGTCAACGGCTTGCTAAGTTTGCAAGAAGTAGAACAACCTTTCCAATTTCCAATATCCGTTATTCCAGGTATTGAATTCAGCACTGATTTACCGCAAAATGAAGTACATATTTTAGGGTATTTTATTGATATTTTTAACAGCGAATTACGTCATGTTCTTGATGTTATTACCACTAGCCGTTATCAGCGCTTTGAGCAAATCGTTTTCAAACTAAAAAAACTAGGTTACCATATTGATTATCAACATGTACTTAATATAGCCGGTAAGTCTGATGCAATAGGACGGCCACATATTGCCAAAGCTCTTGTAGAAAAAGGTTATTTTACCAATATTAATGATGTTTTTAATAGCTTATTGGAAAAAAATGGTCCTGCATATGTGCCACATTATAAATTAACACCACAGGATGCAATAGCACTGATTAAAAGGGCTGGTGGAATTCCTGTTTTAGCTCATCCCGGTTTAATTGGCGATGATAATATAATAACAGACATAATCAAATCAGGGATATGCGGACTGGAAATATATCATCCAAAACATGATTTTTTCAATACAAAAAGATTTATGGAAATTGCTTTACAATATAATCTTGCTGTTACAGGAGGTTCCGATTTTCATGCTATTCCTCACAGATTTCCTGGCAAATTAGGGCTATTTACCGTATCTGCAACACTAGCGCAAAAATTATGCCAATTATATAAATATAGTCATGCATGAAATAAATATATTTCGAATATACTTTTGCTATATCTTATTATAGCTAAATTCAGGAGGATGGTTATGGGCGACGACATCAGCCTGATTGAGGAGTTACGTTCATATATTCGTGAATTGGAAGATAAAATTGAGGCGTTACGTATTAGTAGACGCGTTCTAATGAATCTAATTGATACATTAGAAAAAGAAAAACAGGAGAAATTATTACAGTTGGAGGCTCAGAATGAGAAACTACTCAAAAATAATTGCCGCTATGCCAGAGCTATTATGCATCGCAACTTTCGTATTACACAATTAGAAAAGCAACTTAAGAACTTTTATACTTCTACTTGACAACACCTGCAAAGGTGTTTATTTTTATATTTATGAATACAATTTACAATATTTGCGCTTAGGAGGCAATCCTATGGATGTTATTGCATTAGTGGGTCCAAGTGGAACAGGTAAAAGTCATCGTGCGTTAATCGTTGCACACGAACATAATGTTGATACTATAATCGACGACGGATTGCTGATTAAAGATAGTAAAATAATTGCCGGGCATTCAGCCAAAAAGGAGCCGAGCAAAATTCGTGCAGTAAGAAGAGCAATTTTTATGGAACCGGAACATGCTGCTGAAGTCCGGCAAGCGATTGAACGAGTTAAGCCCCAGCGAATTTTAATTTTAGGCACATCTGATAATATGGTGCATAAAATTGTAGATGCATTAGAATTGCCTGATGTATGTAAAATCATTCGTATCGAAGACATCGCTACCCAGACAGAAATCTCCAAAGCGCGTGAAAGCAGATTAAAAGAAGGTAAGCATATAATTCCTGTACCAACTATCGAATTGAAACCACATTTTTCGGGATATTTAATTGATCCGCTGGAAATATTTTTTAAGAAACCACAAACTAAAAGACGTAAACTTGGTGAAAAATCAATAGTTCGTCCTACGTTCAGCTATTACGGCAAATTACTTATCTCGGATGCCGCTATTGCTTCTGTTGTGGATTATGTCGCAAAAGATGATTTAGCAATTACTCGCACCGGACAAATAAATATTAAAAATTCCTACGACAAAGAGAAAGGAATTTCGATATCTTTAGACGTAACTATTAAATATGGCAGTTCATTAAGGGATGTAGTTTACCAAGCGCAAACCCGTATAAAAAGTACGGTAGAATATATGACCGGCTTGGTAGTCAAAGAAGTAAATGTAGCGGTAAAAAGTCTAAGTGTTGAATAAAGATATGGAGGGATCAACTTGGATAAGCTATCAGCTGGCAGGCTGGTATTGTTTTCGGGGTATGCTAAACTGCCGGCAGGAATCACAGCCAGTGAATTATATAAGATAATCGGCATTACCGTTCTTATTGACATGGAAACAGGACAGATTATTGAAGCCGATTGTACGTTAGCTACCCAGCTAGCAAGAAAGCATGTTTCAAGCGCGATAGCCGGTCATTATTTAACAGATGGGCCGGACCAATTAGTCCGGCTTATTGATCAAATATATCAAGGCAGTGCCAAAAAGTCCATTATGACAGCCATACGGATCATTTACGATAAATATCGTAGTTATAAAGATGGCTCAAATATTAGTGACTAAATTTAGAAAAACTTTGGGGTTTAATGACCTCTATTTTTATTATTTATTGCAATTATCAATATTTTACATTGAGTTTATGGTGAGCGGTGTAAGCATAAAAAGGGCAGCTTTAGCTACCCTAATAAACTTAATGGATATCCTCATTTTCTTTGCGGAGATAATTGATCTTAATTCCAAGACTCCCACTTCTATAAGTGGGAGTTTCACTTGCTGCTGCGGTGGGGGTTATAATCCTCCACCGAAGTCTCGTGTTCGGCGTTAGCCGGACGAGTTCACTATTTTGTATTTGACTCTGGTAAAGTAGGTCCATCTTGGCTGTTTGTCTTTTTCGCACTTTTCCAGTTGGGATAGTTCTCAGGATCACCTGAGGTTACTTTCTTCGAATTGCCTAGAATCTTTTGTTTATAAAGTGTAGTCAAATAATATCACCCCCTAATATAATGTTTCCATTAATATAAAACATATTAACAGGTAATGTTTATTTGGCGGTCATCGAGAACATTAGCTGTAAGTTAGACGCATAGAGCGTCTATTTTTTATTAAGGCTGCAAGACCAGTAACGTTTTAGGAAAAAATTATAATTTAGCGAGGGGAGAAAACGGTGAACCGCCAAGGACGCCAAAGGATTTTTTCTTATCCAGTGAGATAATTATTCTTAAACGTGAAATACATCCCTAAGAGGCCAAATATCTAAACATTTATTAATAAAATCCAATGTTTTTCTTGGCGACCTTGGCGGTTAGACATGTCTTTAACAATATGATGTTTGTCCAGTGAATATTCAAAGACGCTGGGCGTTTTTTTATGGGTGGGAGATGATGGGGAGGCGGAATATCTCCGACAGCCGTTGATATTACTATTTCGTCAGGAATGTATATTATTAGACCAGGCCTGATTAATCGCTGGGGGAGCGAAAGTCAAGATGCGCCTGCCATGGTCGGAGGAGGAGCAAAATGCGTAAATACTTGCTTAAAAAAGACACTATTGACCTTAGGGATAAAACTTTCCGGGCGGCAACAATTAAAAATACATTGCCGGCAAAAATAGACCTTAGGGTGGGCTGCAGCCCGATTGTTGATCAGGGTGAGCTTGGCTCCTGCACAGCGAATGCCATTGCATCCGGATTGCGTGAATATCTGTTATTGCAGGCAAAACAACCTCTGACGCGACTGTCAAGGCTGTTTCTGTATTATGAAGAAAGAGCACTGGAGGGTACGATTAACGAGGACAGTGGCGCCATGATTCGGGATGGTATGAAAGTACTGCAAAAAACAGGTGTATGCCCAGAAGCTGATTGGCCATATGTTGTTTCCACATATGCTGATCCACCGACAGAAAAGGATATCGCCGATGCGAAACAGTTTGTAATTTCAGAATATCATCGTGTAACGTCTTTAGTGTTGTTGAAAGCAGCACTTGTGGAGATTTTGCCGGTCGTTATCGGAATTGATGTTTATGAATCATTTGAATCAGATGCAGTGACCAAAACAGGTATTGTGCCGATACCGAACCCGAAAAGTGAGCAATTATTGGGTGGTCATGCCGTCCTGGTAGTTGGTTATGATGATAACATGGTACATGGCCGGACAAAAGGGTATTTAATAGTGCGTAATTCCTGGGGGAGTAGTTGGGGTGATCAGGGGTATTTTTATTTGCCGTATTCGTATTTTAATAAATACGCCTCCGATTGTTGGACAGGTAAATAACATGTGTGAATTTAAAGACCGGTGCAACGTATGCGCTGGTCTTATTGATGATCCGGAAATTTGTGCCCGGCATAAGTTGGCCGCAAAGATTGGCATTGATAAAGTGCCGGAGTGGTTGACAACTATTAATTACGAGATGGCAGCGAAGTTGGCGAGGGAGGCCGTTTGACATGTTCTTTGAAGGATTTTTTGAAACTCCAGTAGGTTTTGGTATTCTGATTAGCCTTGGTGTTACTTGTGTTATCAAAATTGTTATCTGGTTAAGTGATCATGTTGCATTATCTTGGGTATAAGGAGGTGAGCTAAAACGTGTCCACTCTAACCCTAATCTTTGTCGGCGGGAACAGTTTTGTTGATAAAGCAATTGAAAAGGTATCGGATGGGGAAATCTCCCACACGGCATGTTTTCTTTTTGATAGTACCTATGAATCCACTGGAGAAAAGGAAGAGTATGATCTTTATTCGGGAGTGTGGCTCCATAGTCCGAATAAATACACAGGAAATCCTGATGCTAAATTTATCCAAGTAGAAGTGCCGTATTTTGATGCATTGCAGGAAGAGGCCCGGCGGCTATTGGGAACACCTTATGGGTATGCTCAATGTTTGCGTACAGGAATATTTGATATTTTAGGTATGCAACCCCCAAGTCCTGAATGGACTATGCATTGTAGCGGGACTATTACACGGCTTCTGAGAGCTGGCGGTATGAATGTATTACCTGACATTCAACCAGGCTGTATTGATCCGTCAAGGCTGTACAGAGCGGTAATGAAAGATTTTGGTGGATTGCCGGTACATAATGGAGACGGTTAAGTTGGGTTAACTTTTTCCCTATTCAGCCCGTCCTGCAAATCCCTGCTTTAATACACCATTCCCGGAAAACCGGGATTTTTTACCGTCTTTACACAGAACATATATTTGGTTATAATTATATCAAACATACGTTCTATATCGGAGGCAAAAAATGAACCATACCATCCTGCATATAGATTTAAACAATTTCTATGCATCCGTCGAATGTCTTTATAATCCTGAATTGCGTGATAAGCCCGTCGTGGTGAGTGGTGACATTGAGGCAAGACATGGGATTGTGCTTGCCAAAAACTACCCCGCCAAAGCAATGGGTATAAAGACAGGGGAAGTTATTTGGCAGGCTAAACAGAAATGTCCTGATTTGGTAGTTGTGCCGGCAAACTTTCGTAAATATTTACGGTTTTCAAGACTGGCCCGGGCGATATATGCGGATTATACGGACCAGATAGAATCATTTGGCATTGACGAAGCGTGGTTGGATGTCACGGGTTCCTTGAAGTTGTACGGCACTGGATCTGAAATTGCCGATACAATACGTAGACGTTTTCGTGAAGAACTTGGCTTAACTGGATCTGTCGGGGTATCATTTAACAAAATTTTTGCCAAACTCGGCTCTGATATGAAAAAGCCGGATGCAACAACGGTTATTGGGGAAGAGAATTTTCGGGATAAAGTGTGGCCACTACCAGTTGGTGAACTGCTTTACGTGGGCCGGTCTACCAAACGCAAATTAAATAACCGCGCTATATTTACCATTGGTGATCTTGCTCAGCGTAACGTCTGCGACTTAAAACTGCTTCTTGGCGTATGGGGAGAAACTCTATGGAGTTTTGCGAATGGTTTTGATTTGGCTCCGGTTCGCCAAACCGGCGAAGAAAGCATAATAAAATCTGTTGGGAATAGCACCACCACTGTTAGAGATTTAATTGATAAGGAAGATGTGAAGCTAATAATTTATGTTCTTGCCGAGAGCGTTGCTGTCCGCCTTAGAAAACACGGTTTCAAATGTAAGACTGTAACAGTCAGTGTGCGAAATACTGAACTTCTTTCTTTTGAAAGACAAGGAAAGCTCCAGGCGCCGACTTTTACATCCGGTGAAATCGCTGAAAAAGCCATTGAATTATTTACTGCCAACTATTTTTGGGATAAACCAATTCGCAGTTTGGGTGTAAGAGGCTGTGATTTGGTAACAGCTGATAGGCATATTCAGATGGATCTATTCGACCGTGATAAAGCTGAAATTGAAGATTTAGAACGAACCATTGATACCCTTCGTAAGCGTTTTGGCCATTATAGTGTCCAACGTTGTGCTATGTTGCTGGACCGGCAACTTACAGGATTTAATCCTAAAGATGACCATACTATTCATCCAGTTTCATATTTTAAATAGTAGGTGATGAATATGAGTAAAATGTTTGTACAAATAGTTGCCGAACATTATCCAGACGGTAAAATACGGCCATTATCCCTAAAATGGGAAGATGGCCGCATATATAAAATTGATAAGGTTGTTGATGTTCGCCAGGCAGTATCGCTCAAAGGCGGCGGCTGCGGTATCCGGTATACTTGCCGGATATGCGGTAAGGAAGTATATCTGTTTGACGATGAAGGGAAATGGTTTGTTGAGAGTCGGGATTAATTACGGCAGGAATTTACCGGAAATAATAGAATTACTACTATATATATTATGGTAGTGGGTGGATTATGCTGAAAAATAAATTAAAATCATTCCGGCATAGATACGAAATGAATCAGACGGAGTTTGCGGAATTTCTCGGCGTAGGCCGGAGAACATACTGCGATTGGGAAAGTAATAAAGGTAATCAACCTAACACCGAATCTACCTGGCAAATATTAAAAAGATTAAAGGTACAGATGGCGGATTTATTTTATGAGTATGACGATAAACCTCCTATGGAAGAGTAGGGGGTTATTTTTGTGCTCGTTTACTAATATTTTGGAATGGACATGCACAATATGGCGTCTTCCTGCATATTATTCAGTACAAATACGGAGTGTTAAAGTCAAGGAGGAAGCTAAAGCAGTGATAAAAAACATATTGAATATGGTATTGGAGATAATTACCATACTGTCTGTAGGTTGGATATTCTGTTTTCTGGTCAAAAAGAAAATAGCCAGGATGGTAAAATTCGTAGCTATTGTTTGTGGTATAAGGCAATTTATAAAAATGTTCGTATGAGTGAATAAGGGAATTCTCCGGCAAGTGACTTGTTCGGTGTATATACAATGTATCTGGTCTACGTTGTTCAACCAATAAAATTAGGATATAATACCACTATACACTACTTGTCGGAGTTGATTGTGATATGTCGGAATACAATGAAATAAACAGCAAAAAAAGTGATCAGAAATTTGCTCTAATACTGACTTACGGTTGCCAGATGAACGAGAATGATTCTGAACGTTTAGCCGGCCAGTTAAGAAGTATCGGCTATGAACTTACAGAAATACAGGAACAGGCCGACCTGATACTGATTAATACATGTTGTGTACGGGAAAGCGCGGAAAAAAAAATATATGGAAAAATTGGGGAGATGAAAAAGCTTAAATCAGCTAACCCTAATTTGTTACTTGGCATTACCGGCTGTATGGCGCAAAAAGATAGAGACAAGCTTTTTAAGAAAGCTCCGCATATAGACTTGGTTATGGGTACCCATAATGTACATAAGCTTGCTTCTTTAATTAAAGAAGTGGAAACAGCAAAGGAAAAAGTATTGGCAGTGTGGGATCAAGCAGAGAGGCTGACAGATGATGTACCTGCAATACGTAAAGGCCAGGTTTCGGCTTATGTGCCAATCATGTATGGTTGCAATAATTTTTGCACCTACTGTATCGTACCATACGTTCGGGGGAGGGAACGCAGCCGACCGCCTGAAGATATTGTCCGTGAAATTAATGAATTAGGCAAAGCTGGATTTAAAGAAATTACTTTATTAGGTCAGAATGTAAATTCTTATGGCAAAGATACCGGTGAATATGGCAATTTCGCTGATTTGTTGCAAAAAGTAGATAAGATTGACAATATAACACGTATTCGTTATATGACCTCACATCCCCGGGATATCAATGATGAAGTCATTTCTGCTGTTAGAACAGGCACAAAAATTTGTGAACATTTTCATCTTCCTGTTCAATCAGGAAGCGATGCTGTGTTGGATCGCATGAACCGCGGCTATTCTACCACTTATTATCGTAAATTAGTAGAAAAAATACGGGATGCTATTCCTCATGCCAGTATAACCACAGACATAATCGTTGGTTTTCCTGGGGAAACTGACGAATTATTTGCAGAAACCCTGGAATTTATTAAAGCGGTGCAGTTTGATGCCGCATATACATTTTTATATTCACAGCGTTCAGGTACACCTGCTGCCATCATGCCCGGGCAAGTGTCTTTAGCAATAAAAAAAGAACGTTTGCAACAATTAATGCAAATACAAAATGAGATAAGTCTGGCACTTAATAAACAACTGGAGGGCCAGATGGCAGAGGTTTTAGTGGAAGGATCGAGCAAAAATGATGCCAACACATTAATGGGTCGCACCCGTACCAATAAAATCGTACTATGGGCTAAAACAGGTCAGGAACAAGTTGGGCAACTGATAAATATAAATATTACTAATGGCCAAACCTGGGTGCTAAAGGGCAAACTGTAGTGCAATGATGGAAAAGAGGAGAAATAAATATGACCGCCACTTATACTCCCATGATGGAACAATATCGGGAAATAAAAAGCCGGCATCCAAATGAAATTCTATTTTTTCGTCTTGGCGATTTTTATGAAATGTTTTTTGAAGACGCTGAGTTAGCCTCGCGGGAGATGGAAATAACCCTTACTTCGCGTGAGGGCGGGCAAAATATTCGTGTGCCCATGTGCGGTGTGCCATATCATGCGGTGGAAAGCTATCTCATTAAGCTTATCAGCAAAGGTTATAAAGTAGCAATTTGCGAACAAGTAGAGGATCCTAAGCAGGTAAAAGGCCTTGTGCGCCGGGAGGTTATAAAAATAATAACACCGGGAACAATTCTTGCCGAAAACTTATTACCTGACAAAGGAAATAATTTTCTCGCAGTTTTACATGAAGACAATGATACGATAGCCTTAACGGCAACAGATATTTCCACCGGAGAATGTATTTGGACGGTATTCACCGGTAGCCAACGCTTAAATGCTGTTTGCGACCAGCTTTTTCGCATAATGCCTGCAGAACTTGTCCTGACAGGCAAGATTGAAGATTTACAGGAATTAAACAATTTTATTGCCAACCGTATTCCTCACTGTACTTATACTACGTTGACAGTTGAAGATTTTAATCAAGTAAAATGTTTACCGGAGAAGCATTTTAGTAAGGACGAGCTGCCAGATTCAGCAAGTGCCTTAACAGCTGTTGGCTATTTATTATATTATTTGCACCAAACTACAAAAAATGACTTATCACATATTAACCGGCTGACAAGATATAATTCTTCCGAACATCTTACTATTGATGCGGCTACCCTGCGCAATTTGGAAATAACGCGCAATATACGGGATGGCGGGCGCAGGGATACATTATTGGCAGTTTTGGATTTTACAAAAACCGCCATGGGTGAACGGTTATTAAAAATGTGGCTGGAATATCCTTTAATTAATCCCCAGCAAATAAGAAATCGTCAGGATGCTGTTGCTGATTTGCTGGAAAAGCCTTCAATGTGCCAGGAACTGCGACAAACTTTAACTAATATCTATGATTTTGAAAGAATTTTAACCCGTATTGAAGTCGGTACTGCTAATGCCCGGGATTTGAATGCTCTTAAAACGTCATTAGCTGTTTTGCCTGAACTAAAAAAAATAATGCAGACAGCTGAAGCAAAACTTTTGATCAATGCAATGCTGGACATACATACCCATACCGATATTGTAAATCTTATTATTGATGCAATCACCGATAATCCCCCCTTTTCAGTACGTGAAGGAGGGATGATAAAAGCCGGATATGATTTAGAGCTTGATGAATTAAGGACAATGGCCTGCAATAGCAGGCAATGGGTGCAGGATTTGGAAGCCAAAGAACGGGAAACAACCGGTATTAAATCCCTTAAGGTCGGATACAACAAAGTCTTCGGATATTATATTGAAGTTACCCATGTTCACACCAACAGCGTACCGTCAACCTATATACGCAAGCAAACACTGGCAAATGCCGAGCGGTATATAACGCCGGAACTAAAAGACTTTGAAACAAAGATTCTTGGAGCCCAGGAAAAAATAATAAATATTGAATACCACCTTTTTTCAACAATTCGGGATTACGTAAAGGCCCGTATAAAAGAAATTCAGCAAACTGCACGGCAGATAGCGCAAATTGACGTTATCGCCAGCTTATGTGAAGCAGCTTCACGGTATAACTATGTGAAGCCGACAATAAATGATAAACGGGACATAGTTATTAAAGAAGGGCGGCACCCTGTAGTCGAGAGATTACTGGTGCGGGAACTGTTTGTACCAAATGATACTGTCCTTGATAATAAAAATTCTGAAATTATGGTTATTACCGGTCCCAATATGGCTGGAAAATCTACCTATATGCGCCAGGTAGCCCTGCTGGTAGTAATGGCGCAAATGGGCAGTTTCATCCCAGCCCGTGAAGCTGTTATCGGACCTGTTGACCGCGTTTTTACCAGAGTGGGAGCCAGCGATGATTTAGCGACCGGCCAAAGCACTTTTATGGTGGAAATGAATGAAGTGGCGCAAATATTAAAACATGCCACTCCCAACAGCTTGATAATTCTCGATGAAATTGGGCGGGGGACAAGCACCTTCGATGGTATGAGCATAGCAAGGGCAGTTATTGAGTACATAAAAGAACGTATAAAGGCCAAAACTTTATTTGCGACCCATTATCACGAACTTACAGAGTTAGCGGATTCTTTTTCCGGAATACAAAATTATTCTGTTGCGGTGAAAGAGCGTGGCAATGAAGTAGTATTTTTACGGCGTATCATTCCCGGCGGGGCAGACAAAAGTTATGGCATTCATGTAGCCCAATTGGCGGGTCTGCCCAAAAAGGCAATTGAAAGGGCACAAACTCTATTGGCCGAATTAGAGCGAAATAATCCCTCCAAACAAGAAAGTAACCCCAATATAGCTGCTACTATGTCAATGTCATTATTCACCAGCGCCATTACTGAAGAATTATTGGCGTTAGACATCATGACCATCACCCCCCTTGAGGCCCTCAATATTCTCTATCGTCTGCAAGCACAAGCCAAACAGGAGGCTGGCAAGATATGAACATTCCGATAATTCAGGTGCTTGATGAAAATACGGCTAACAAAATTGCCGCCGGCGAAGTCGTAGAACGCCCCGCTTCGGTAATAAAAGAACTGGTCGAGAACTCAATAGATGCCCAAAGCCGTAATATTGAAATAGAAATTTTCCAAGGTGGCACCGACTTTATCCGGGTAACTGATGATGGTCAGGGAATGAGTCACGAAGATGCTAAATTAGCTGTTCTGCGTCACGCCACCAGTAAAATCCGTGCAGCTGATGATTTGGCGAGTATAAGCTCATTGGGATTTCGCGGGGAAGCTCTACCCAGTATTGCCGCTGTGTCCAAGTTTGTATTAACAACCCGCTTACATAATGAAGCTTTAGCGACCTATGTTGAAATTAACGGCGGTAATATCATTGATATACGAGAAGCCGGCGGAAATATTGGTACAACAATTACTGTTTCTGATTTATTTTATAACACACCTGCGCGGCTGAAATTTTTAAAAACACCGACAGGGGAAAGCTCGCATATCCACGATATTCTTATTAAGCTGGCTTTGTCCCATCCAGACATTGCATTTAAATTGATTAACAATAACAGATTGGTATTATCTACTCCGGGAAACGGCAGATTATTAGATGCTTTGACCAGCATATACGGGCAAAAAAATGCAACCGAACTTATACCAATCAATTATGAGGGCGATAATATCAATATTTCCGGCTATCTGTCTAAACCCACTCTGTTGAAAAGCAGCCGTCAGTGGCAAACCTTTATTATCAATTTGCGGGTGATCAATAGTCGGTTTATTGCTAAAGCCCTGGACAATGCCTATCACTCACTGCTGCCTAAAACAGGGTATCCATTAGTCGTGCTTAACATTGCCGTGCCATTGGATACGATAGACGTAAATGTGCATCCGCAAAAAAGTGAAATTAAATTCAGCGATGAGCAAAAAATATTCAAAGCGGTATATCATACGGTGACGGAGGTGCTATCATCGCAAAATTCGCCAGGTGTGCTGGCAGCTACTGTTACCCCCAAATTTACGTCTTTCGCCGAGGCACCAGTAAAGGCTGCCGGCAGAGATATATATAGCAGGCCAATTGAGACGGTCAAACAAGTATCCGACCCTGATTGGCGGCAAAATGTCAAGCCGAAAATGCCGGAATTATGGCAGGAGGAGCAACTGCCGCTGTCCACTGCCAGAACAATGATTAATCAACAGGAAAACACTGTGGGTACTCAGGATAGTTGTTTCACTGACAGCGTTCCGGAAGCTTCTTTTTTCCTAAGGCCGCTAGGTCAAGTCAGTGATTGCTATATTGTTGCCCAGGCAGATGATGGTCTATATGTCATTGATCAGCATGCCGCTCATGAACGAATTTTGTATGATCGCATGAGTCAGGCTTCTGACCGCATTCCCGCCCAACAATTGTTAGTTCCTTTATTTATCGAATTTGATAAAGATGAATGTGACGTAATAATTGAGCACAGCAATGTTTTTTATCAGTTAGGTTTTAATTTAGACTTGATTGGTCCCAATACGCTGCGTTTGTCGGAGTTTCCGGCTGATATACCACAAACTGAAGCGGAAAATACATTGCGGCAAATTTTAAAATTAATTCAGGAAATGCGTCAGCCTGAACCGAAAGATTTACGGCATGCCTGTTTGCAAATGGCTGCTTGCAAGGCGGCAATCAAAGCAGGCGAAAAATTAAACATGCGGCAAATACAAGCATTAATCGGTGAATTGTGTGCCACTACTATGCCATATACCTGCCCGCATGGCAGACCGGCAATAATAAAGTTCGGTGCTGCAGAATTGGCTAAAATGTTTAAACGTACTTAAGGTGATCCTATGAATATTGTGGTAACAACGGTGCAAAATCCTACAGGTGATGTGGAAAAATTAGCACGTCAAATAGCGGCATCCTTGAACATGCCTTTTGTCGCCAGAAGCAAAAACTCCCTTGCAGCTATAAAGGAATGGCATGGGGTAAGCGACTTGCTTGTAGTGACAACAAAAGGACCGGTAGCGCATACTCCCGGAGGAGAGTTTTTTTTCCATCTAAATATGTCCGAGTTACGTATAAAAAATCTGATAAATGGTAAACATGACCATATGGTGGCTGCAATGGATTTGAAGCCGGGTATGACTGTATTGGATTGTACCCTCGGACTAGCCACTGATGCAATAGTTGCCAGCTTTATCGTTGGTAATGACGGCAAAGTCCGGGGCGTGGAAAGTTCACCGTTAATCGCGGTCATTACCCAATATGGCCTACAAAATTTTACCTGTGATGACGAATATATTAACAGAGCATTACGTAATATTAGAGTAGAGAATATGGATTATTATCAATATTTAGTAGCTTTATCCAGCGCTAGCTTTGATGTGGTATACTTCGATCCGATGTTTCGCCAGCCGATATACAGCAGCTCAAATTTGAAACCACTTCGCTACCTGGCAGACAGCCGTCCTCTGTCAAAAGAAATCATCCGTGAAGCCTGCCGTGTAGCCAAAAAACGAGTAGTAGTAAAAGAAGGACGTGACAGCAAAGAATTTGAACGTTTAGGTATTACCATCATGGCTGGTGGCAAATATAGCAGTATTCGTTATGGTATCATCAATATAGATGACCGCCCAAATGCAGGAGGCTGTTTATGGAACGTCTTGTAGCGATTATTGGGCCTACTGCAATCGGGAAAACTAAAGTAAGCATTGATTTGGCGAAAATGTTACATTCAGAAATTATCTCCGGCGATTCGATGCTGGTGTACAAGGAACTGAATATTGGTACCGCTAAACCAACTATTGAGGAACAAGCAGGAATACCTCATCATTTAATTGATTTTCTAGATCCTGCGGAGGATTTTAGTGTGGCCGATTTTCAACAATTAGCTAAAAAACATATTACCGATATCAATAATCGCTGTATAATCCCTATTTTGGCAGGCGGGACCGGCTTATATGTCAAAGCGCTTTTAGAAGGCTATTGTTTTAATAGTACTCCGGGAGACGAAAAGTATAGGGCACAGCTGGAAACCTTAGCAGCACAACATGGCAATGTATATCTGCATAGCATGCTAGCAGAAGTAGATCCCGTCACAGCTGCGCGATTGCATATAAATGATAAGCGTCGCATTATTCGGGCTCTTGAGGTCCACTATCTTGGTGGCGGTACCATATCCCGGAAAGCAAATGACAGTCTGATGTATGATGTTGCGGTATTAGGACTGACTATGGACCGGGCAGTATTATACAACCGAATCAATCAGCGGGTTGATAGTATGATTGATAATGGATTGGTAGAAGAAGTAGCTCAATTATTGCAAAAAGGGGTACCGCCTAACTGTCAGGCTATGCAAGGCATAGGCTACAAGGAGATCATTTGTTATTTGCAAGGAGAGACGGATTTACCCTCGGCTATCGGCAATATTAAACAGGCTACCAGGCATTTTGCCAAGCGTCAATTAACCTGGTACCGGAGAATGCCATATATTGAATGGTTTTATGTTGATAGTTTTGCAAATTACGATAAGATGTTGGCAACTTTTTACAACTTTATTGCAGGAAAGTTTTGTATTAAGTAGAATAAATATTAAATAGTATAAGTAAAACTTAAATTCGGAGGGGTTTAATTCATGACAACTAAGGTTATTAATTTACAGGATAGCTTTTTGAACCAAGTTCGTAAAGAGAATGTATCAGTAGTTATCTATCTCGTTAACGGATTCCAGTTGCGTGGATCTGTAAAGGGATTTGATAATTTTACTGTAATAATAGAAAATGATGGCAAACAGCAATTAGTGTATAAACATGCTATTTCTACCATTACACCCTTCCGTCCTTTAGCGGCAAATTATCATGAGAAAAAAGAAGAAATAAAGCCATAAAAATAAAAAATGCTCTAGGATAAAATTCCTGGAGCATTTTTTTCACCGTTCCAAAGTTCTTGCATATACTGTAATCACCAATAGAGTATGTTTCAAAAAAATACTGACATAGATGGGTATTTTGAAACAGTTTTTATTAGCCTGTCGTGAGGTGACAATTATGGCATATCTCTGGCCACAGGACGTTTTTAAGGCCATCGAAACCGGAGAAATCTCACCTATAGAGGCTTTTAAGGCTTTACGGGAAATGGATAACTATATTCTTCCTGATTCTCATTTTCCGGCTAACAATATTCAACATAGGATTGAAGAAATACTAAAAGAGCTGGATAATTTAATTGGTCTCCATGAAGTTAAAAAATTGGTGAGAGAAATTTATGCATTTATTGAGATTCAAAAGCGCAGGGAAAAAGAAAGTCTGATTACCGAGCCATTAGTCTTACATATGATTTTTAAAGGGAATCCAGGAACAGGGAAAACTACCGTAGCACGAATAATGGGAAAAATTTTTTGCGAGATGGGTGTACTTAACCGTGGCCATTTAATTGAAGTTGAAAGGGCGGATTTAGTGGGGGAATACATTGGCCATACTGCTCAAAAAACACGAGAACAATTAAAAAAAGCCTATGGTGGTATTTTATTTATTGATGAAGCTTATTCGCTGGCCCGTGGAGGAGAAAAGGACTTCGGAAAAGAATCAATAGATGTTTTGGTGAAACCATGGAAGCAAATACTATATAAAAAAAGGCTCTGCCATTTGGTAGAGCCAAGATCACTTTTATCCAGTATAACGTCGTGCACCAATATAATGGTCAGTATAATATTGTTCGTCAAGAGAAGAGGTAGTTACTTGTTTTGCGGCTGAGCTTGCATGGATGAACTTGCCGCCTCCCATGTAGAACCCCACATGTGATGCACCTGGCTTATAGGTTGTGAAGAACACTAAATCGCCTGCTTGCAAGTTATTACGATCCACAGGTGTACCAATAGCAAATTGCTCAGCTGCAGTTCTGGGTATATTGATTCCATCTTCTTTCATCACATATTGGGTAAATCCGGAACAATCCCAGCCGGCAGGAGTATCTCCACCCCAAACGTAAGGTACCCCCATATATTTTTGGGCGGTATCAACAATTGTTCGTCCAGGTCCTCCTGGTGTTTGTACCGGAGAATTCGAATCAATAGTTTTACCGAGATTTGTTGATGCAGCTGTATCTATATTACCTTGATTGATGTTGGCTACTTTACCTGCAATATTGCCAAGCAAAAGGCCTAGTAATATATTTATTAAACTACCGCCGGAAGAGTTGCTGCTCAGATTGGTAGTCTGCGGAAACAAATCGTTTAAGGAAAAGGCGTAAACCGGTGCAGCAGGTGTGATCAAAGTGACTGAAAGCGTTAGCAAAAGAACTGCCACGAGCGACGAGTTATATTTTTTCATTGACTAACCTCCTTATTATCAATAATGTCTTGGCAAAGACAGCAACAAGCAAGTACGAAACATATCATATAATAACATAATTTATTATTTATGTAAACAAAAATGATCAATACCACTTAATTCATACAAAACCAGAGGGAGAGATTATTTTTGGACTTATTTAGTTATTCACGGATTTTTTTAGTATTTATTCCACTTAGTATGATTGCTTATTGGCTGCACTGGAATTCTTTGTGGGTTTTTACGTCCTCTTGTCTGGCCATTGTTCCCCTTGCCATTTATATGGGAGTAGCCACTGAACAAATTACTCTTTATACCGGAGCTAAAGTTGGCGGCCTGTTAAATGCCACATTTGGAAATGCCACAGAACTCATCATCGCATTTTTTGCTTTGCGGGAAGGGTTATATGACGTTGTCAAAGCATCGATTGCCGGTTCTGTCATGGGGAATATTTTGCTTGTTTTAGGCGCTAGTATGATGGTGGGAGGACTAAAATATAAAGCACAATCTTTTAACAGGCAATCAGTGGAGGTTTCCACCGGCATGCTTACCTTCTCTATTATTGGGCTTGGTGTGCCTGCTGTATTTTTGCATTCAGTAAAACCTGAGCTATTGGATACCTGGCATTATGAACCTTTAAGCTTGATGGTAGCGACTATTATGCTAACCATTTATATCTCCGGTTTATATTTTTCTTTTATTACTCACCAAGATATCCTAAAAATCAATAATCAGGAAAGTGAATTTCCCAAATGGAGTTTGCGTAATTCCGTTCTCGTTTTATTGGCCGCGACGGTAGTTATTGCTTTGGAAAGCGAATTTTTAGTAGAATCAATTGAGCCTGTTACGAAAAACTGGGGTATCAGCGAATTTTTTATTGGCATTATTCTGTTGCCGATTATCGGTAATGCGGCCGAACATAGTACTGCAGTTTGGATGTCCCGGAAAAATCAAATGGACATTTCCTTTGAAATTGCCATAGGCTCCTGTTTGCAAATTATACTTTTTGTAATGCCTGTTCTGGTTCTTGTCGGTGCATTAATAAATCGGACAATAAGCGTTGTTTTCAGTGAATTTGAGTTAATCTCCTTAATTGTTGCCGTGTTAATTGCTAACCGCGTCTCAGGTGACGGAAAATCAAATTGGCTTGAAGGAGCTCTGTTAATAGCTGTTTACCTAATTATTGCTGTTTGTTTTCTATGGTTAAAGTAGCTTACTATTTCCCTGGAGGTAAATATGGATTTTGATACTCATATGCATACCCATTTTTCTACTGATTCCCAAATGACGATGGCTGAAGCGGTTAAAAGGGCAACAGAGTTAAATTTAGGAATTACGATTACCGAGCACATGGATTTGGCTTATCCTGAGCCGGATGCTTTTATTTTCAATGCCAATGATTATTTCGCTGAGTATGCAAAATACCGCGGCAATAATGTGCTGTTAGGCATTGAAGTAGGAATGCGCACTGATTGTCTTAATGATAATAATACAATTATTAATAGCCATCCCTTTGACTATGTTATTGGTTCCATTCATGTTATTGACAATATAGATATTTACTGCGAAAAATTCTATCGCAGCCGGACAAAAGAAGAAGTATATAACTGTTATTTTGATACGATGATTGAATGTCTGCAGGTTTATGATTCTATTGATACTTTAGGACATATTGATTACATAGTCCGTTATGCAAGATATGCGGACCCCGAAATTTACTATGATGAATTTCAGGACAGGATTGATAATGTACTGGCAATTCTGGCGGATAAACAGAAAGCGATTGAGATAAATACCCGAAGATTAAATAAAGAAACAGCCCAGATTCTGATTCCAATATACCAGCGGTTTTACGAGTTAGGGGGACGGTGGGCTACAGTTGGTTCAGATGCCCATAGACCAGAAGATATTGGCAAGGGAATGGACTTTGCCAAAAATATTAGCGACCTGTGTAATCTTAGACCTGTTTATTTCAAAAATCGCAGCCCTGAGTATGTAAAATAGTGAATTCTTCCTATGGGGTAAAGAGCAGGGGGTTACTATGTATTGTGATGATAATGAGGGTATGGTTTTTCGTCCGCCAAGTGAAGCTAATAGTTTTATTCTGCGGGTAACCACCGGTTGTTCGCATAATAAATGCAGTTTTTGCAGTATGTATAAAGATGTCCGCTTTCGTGTGCGTTCTTTAGATGAAGTAGAAACTCAGATTAAAAAAGCTGCTTACTGGTCACTTTCCATCAGACGGGTATTTTTAGCTGATGGCAATGCACTGGTG
>JAEYSJ010000360.1 GCA_023434855.1 Bacillota bacterium
CCTTTATCCTGAATATACTGAACTCGAGCATCCGAAGAAAACCCTTCCCATTCCCCCCTGCTATCCACAAACATAGAATCGCAGAAGCTCATAACAACGTCTTCATTTGCTGTAAAAGATGCCATAAGGTTTGAAAGCATGATCGGTGAAGCATAATCATCCGCTTCCGTTATCCAAATATAATCTCCCTGTACTGCTTCAATGCCCTTTTTCCACTGTTTAAATACAGAACCAGAATTTGTATTGTTTATAATAGATCGTTTTAGCCCACAATACTCATCAAGCAGGCCCTCTGCTACCATAACACTGTCATCGCTAGATGCATCGTCTAAAAATAGTATTTCATAAATTGGATACTGCTGACCGATAATAGACCTTAATCGGGTGCATAGATAATGGTCATAATTATAGTTTGGCACAACAACACTCACCTTTTTATAGGCGAACCCCAAGCTATTTACCACGTGATACATATAGTCAACCCATCTTTTCTCATCCGGGGATTGTAAAGCTACATCAATAGAATGAAAACAATTAAAATACCGTTCAAAATTCTCTACATCTGAATTGTATTGCCCTGCATATAACAATCTGGAATACCCCAGCATTCTATATTTTCGGGCGATACGTTCCAAGTCATCCTTCGGTGCTGATAGATCGATTGAAACCATAAGAACCTTCAGCTTAAATAGTTCCTTTAGCGAGTACTGCACATTAGTAACCAATTCTGTACAATACTCATTTGAATTAACGACTAATAATATTCTATTTTTAACCTGTTTTTGAAGGAATTCCTCCTGAATATCAAAAATTTGCTGAAAGCGATCAATAATACTTATAGGACGTTGCACCTGATCAACTGTGTCTTCTGCCTTGAAATTAATTGCATCCAGAAATGTCATTCGATTTAAAAGGATATAATAAGGAATAATATTAAAATAATGTTTTTTATTTTTAAATCCCATCATATCCAACTGAATTTTAATTTGATCAAAATACATGCTGGCAATGAAAATTCTCAAATCGTCTTTGTTTTCGCGCAACAATTGTTCCGGATTATTAATTAAGATCCCATTATAATATGTACCCCATTTATACGGATCGTTATCTACAAGATAGGAGACCCGTTCCGGGAACACATCAGCAAGTTCTTTCCCGCCTTTTCCTGCACCAAAAATAACATAGACTTTTGATTTCACCTTTAAGCTCCTTACCTTTTATTAAGACAACAACAAACATTATAAATGGTAATTTGATATAACATTTTTTGCCCAGGCAACTTCTTGTTCCATAAACATTTTAGAAGCAAATTTTCTTGTTTTAATATTGGAGTAGTCACTAGACCTCGCAAACAAAGAAAAACAGTCGTTTAAGACATAATTTTCGCCCCAAGTTATTATTTCTTGTGTTATTAAATGCCCGCCTTTTTCTATTATAGCTTTTTCAACGGCATTGGCAGTTACATTTGTTGCACGAGCATGCTGATTGTGAACCGCTCCATCTGCATACATACCGATATTAGAGTGATGTAAGAATGCTACTCCATTTGCTGCCAATAACCCGATTATTTGGCCAATGTATTCCTCTAGTACATCCATTTCTACGTGAACTAGTGAATCAAATGAAAAAATAAAATTATAATGAATATCACTTACCGAGCTAAGGCTTTTGCCATCATTCACAACGAATTTGGCATGCTTTGCAGTTTGGAAGCGAGCTTTACATGCATCGATACATTTTTCGGATATATCTATTCCGCGGTATATGTTAGAGCCTTGAATCAAGAAACGAGTCCATCTCCCAAAACCAGGCGCTATTTCCAGTATTGCTTTCGCTGGAAAAAAGCAAGCAATTCGTGGATAAATCGTAGTTAACCACTGAGAAAACGATGACCCCCAACAAGCAGACCACTCTTCACCTTGGCCACTCCAGTCATAATTATTATTCCACGTAGAAACATTCCATGAAATATCCGGCATACACTTAATCCACCCTTCAAATTTTAGGGAATTTAACAAATCCATACAATCGTTTTTCTTGATTCGGTCATTTATAGATCAATACTATTCATTTGATCACCTTCCTTTTGGTTAGCTAAACCCTTGCACTTTTAGAAAACTGAAAACTAAACTGAGCAATAATATCAACAAGGCTTTAAAAAAATTATTATCTGCATACTATCAAGCAAACTGACATCGGTCCCCACTACCTTCCAACCATGCCAGTTCTCGCTTATAAATTCAAGCGTCATAGATGTATCGCCAAATGTAACATCCCCCTCGATAGGCGGAACACCAGCATGAGGACGAAAAACAAAGCCTTTTGTATTATGTTCCTTTTCGCATCCTTCTACATCCAGATTACTGTCAGCATGCTGTTTATGAATTTCCCAGTATTCGGTCGGTCGGACTGTCACAACAAAAAGGGCATTATCAGACACCCTGCTGCGTATCGTGCGCAATGCCTCATCCATAGCCCGCCGAGACAGGTGTGTAAAAACAGACATTGCTATAACAATATCAAATTTCATTTCCCCAAACGGTAAACTGCGGCATAAATAATCGCTTTTCATCAAATTTCCTTTTACCTTATGTAAAATGCATTGTTCAAGGGACTCATTCATGGGATCTACACCAAATAACCTGCTTTCCGGGATATACTTTAAAAACAGGCGCAATATTCTTCCCCAGCCGCACCCAAAATCAAGCAAGCTAACGTTATGCAAATCGCTGATGCCCATTTTTTCCGCAAAATTTACTACACTTTTCACAAAGGACAAACTCTGCAATAACAATGTTTTATCACTCGCCCCTGTCCACGCCAGTTGCACCTCTTTACTTGCCATAGTTGGAAGAAACAATTTAATATTTGGATATTCATTTCCGTGCAGAAGATATAAATAACCAAACACATCTAACGGTATTGGGGCAAATATTTGGGGAATCTCTCCTACCTCAACTTCCAGAATCTTCTTGTCAATTTCCAATAACTCATTATGATAAAATGATATCATTGTAAATCACCCCTAAGTTATTCTTTACTTTCCCGAGAATTAATTATTGCATTCGCTGTCGCCTGAAGATTGCCATACCCATATTTACGGTCAGGCTCCAAATGCGCGCCTTCCGCCCACTCATTCCAAGCGTTAATAAATACAATCTGATGTTCGGATGACGAATTTTTTTTGGTAAACCAAATCGCGTTCTCCAGCCATTTTTGATATATCTTCGGGTTAGACCCATAGAAAATGGTCGGATTATTTGGCTTGCGGGCAGTATTGTCCCATCCAGGCATAACACCCCTAAATGTGACAAAGCTGTTTCTTTTAACGTAGTGGCTTCGTTCTACACAGCTTGTATAATCATAGATTCTTCCGGTAAAATTAGGATTAATAAGCGGAATTCTATTTGTAATATCAAGAGAAAAACAATTATTCGGGGGAAATTCGACTACCGCATCAAAACCATATACCTGCGGGTTGCTAAATGCAAAAGCCTTTACCCCGGCAATAAAAATCTCGCCAATGCCTTCACGACGACAATAATCACGCCAACAGGTGATTGTCCCTTTTATATCGGGAAGAAGCAATGGGCGATAGAGAATAAATAAGGGCTTGCCACCTATTTTTATATACCGGCTATCATTAAAATATCGGGAAATATCCGCGATAAAAGATAAGTCGTCATCGGTTGAATGCTTCTGTGCTATAAGAATTTCATTATCCATGCCATCCCAGCGGCGTGTCCAGTTTTCATTAGCCCAGCAAAGACAAAACGGCATATTCAATTCCTTGTGAGCCAAAAAATTATTGACCGGGGTTTCCAACAAACGTTTACTGTCAAACCAGTAATGATAAAAACAAAAACCACCAATACCATATTTGCGTGCAAGCTCAATCTGTCTTTCCATTATTTTAATATTACGCAAATCATAAAATCCCACATCAATGGGAAGTTGTGGTTGATGATGTCCTAAATATTGTGGAACAGCTTTAGTTACATTAGTCCATTCCGTAAATCCTCTCCCCCACCATCTATCGTTTTCGGGAACAGGATGAAATTGCGGAAGATAAAAGGCAATTAATTTTACGTCATCCTCTTGTAAATGAACTTGAAAATTTTCATCATTATCAATAAATTCATCTGACTTGCTGCCAACTTGTTTAAATAAATAATCAATATAACGCTCATATAATTCAAAACTAGCTTTATTAGTTGTACTTAAACATGATGAATTAACTTGTTGATCGGCAGGCAAAATTTCACTTAACCAACTGCCTGGCAAAATGATTTTGTGTTCATCCACTCCCATTTCCAGCAACTGAATTTCCATGTCGTAACAATAAATAAATGACGCTATAATAATGAAATCTACTTCAGAAATAATATCTTTCCGTGGAATGAAAATAGGAATTCCATCAATTGATGTACCATGCTTTGCAGTGCTATTATCAAAAAAGCCTTTTACACGATATCTGAGGCTATCACAAAAGGTATCCCTGGTTAAACATTTTAAGACAGCTTGTCCACCTTTCCCTGTGCCAAAAATATAAATGCCAAATTCATGCCCTTGTAATTCATCCTTATCACTAATTTCCTTAAGCACTCGCAAAAAATTGGACATATGCCGAATGTCATTAATCTTATTTGTATCATTCATTACCTACACCTGCTTTATATCTTTAAGAAGACACCGTAATAACTCACCTGGATAAATAATTTTATCTCTTGGTATTCCCATTTTTATTAACTGCCGCCTCATCTGCGCCGCATAATTCTGCGAAGCAATAATTACAATATCCTGCCGCCGTATAACATCTTCCTTTGGTTCAAGAACCGGGATACTTAGAAAACTAGTACCCCATTTTGTAGAATTATTATCAAAGAATCCTTTAATATTGTCGTAATAATCACATTCTCTGATATGTTCAACAAGTACTTGTCCGCCTTGACCAGTTCCAAAGATATAAATACCAATCGGTTGTCTCGTCAAACTCTCATTTTCTCGCAATGACTCAAACATTTCTCGTATGTTTTTCTTCTGAGTAATCAAATAATGTTTTATGTCTCTGTTAGCTAAGAGAATTGCTTCTGCGTCAAATTCACTTTCGTATCTATTCACTACTCTATTATTCAATAATGCTTCATATTCTGTATGATATTCATAACACATCTCATTTACGCTTTTTATATTATACTTACTTACTGTCTCAATATAGTAATTATACTTATTTAAATCATCTTTGATTTTCTTTATGACCGCCAATATCTGATCTGCGGAAGAATTATATTTCACTATCCAACCTGTTCCACTATCTTGCACTCGGTCTCCTAAAGCGCCTAAATCGCTAACTAAGACGGGAATACCTGCACAAATACTCTCAGTGAGCGTATAGCAATATGTTTCGGGCCAAATGGATAATATACAAATAAGATGTATATTATTGGCGCATAATAAATCAACTAATTTATTCCTATCATAACTACCATGTTTATGTAAGTCATTTCGACTTAATTGGGACAACTTAGCGTCCCCGCCTGTCCATCCAAAAATATGCCATCTAATATCGGATTCAGCATTATGTGTTATTAGATCATAAATAATATTACTGCCTTTATGGGGAAATACATTACCAATAAACGCAATATTAAAATATTCTTTCTTATCAGCCCTTGGCTTGTAACCGGATTTTTCCAAAGCAATTCCATGTTCAATTACAGATATCTTCGCGTCAATTCCTTGATAATACTCACAATAAATTTCCTTTACCGTCTTGTTAGGAACGAATATTTTAGAAACACCAATCAATATTTGTTGTATTTCATTACGCCATTCTCTTAATGTTTTTTCGATTTTCCCCAGTTTCATATTTAAACAATTAGAACACCGCTCATCATCTAAGACGCCTTTACAATAATTCAAATCTATATCAAGCAGATTAATTGTCGGACATAAATAGTAGAAATCATGCAATGTAATTACTACAGGAATGTTAAGTCTGAATGCTTCGTAAAAAACATCCAACGTATGACCCAGCGTATGATGAACATGCACCAAGTCAATATTAAATCCAATAAGAATATCTCTAATTACCTTCTTATATTCTGGGACTGTAAATAACATATGAGTGCAATCTTCGGTTAAATGAAAGATAAAATTACCTGTATCGTTTGCGGTATAAACCGTCAATAAAAGTGACTGCTCCTCCTTATATAATAAAAAACAATTGTAATTGGCGCACAGTCCATCAATCATGTCTTTTACGTGTAACTCGACTCCACCAACACAATTGTCATGCATAACAAATAATATCTTTTTTTTTCCATTGTCCCACATCTGATGCAACTTAAGATTTTCTGGAATAATTGCCAGGAGGTTTTCAGCTATATTATCATTACTAACGTCAACCATACTTAAATCTCCTTTTGCATTAACAATGCCGAAGTATGAATCACTTAATCATAAACCAGAAAATGCCTCCTCCTTTATGTATCTGTTCAGTAGACCAACCATCCCATAAGGGTGCGGAACATTTTAATAATTGTTCATCCAAGCTAATAAAAGCATTCGGCAAAATAATTTCCAGGCCATTTCCTTTAGCCAACAAAGAGACCGCCAATAAATACTGTTCAGAAAAATACCACTCGTTCCAATCCGGGGGATAATCATAAGGCAAAAATATATCATGAATACCAACTATTACTCCGGACTTCAAATACGGAAATATATCCAGAAATACAGTTGTTACATCGGAATTAGAAAAACATCGATGAGAATTGTCGACAAACAGAATATCATTTGCAGTTAATTGCTGAAATAAGCTGGTATTAATCTCCTCTAGCGGCTGTTTATATAAGGTATCGCAAATCAAGTCCATTTCATTGCAGGGATACGGGTCTACAGCCATTATTTCCGTATTCAGTTTATGATTAACAATAGCGGACTTGGCAAACTTAGTAGAATTGCCTGAACCGACTTCATACCACTTTAGCGGCTTATATTTTGCCACCATATAGTATATACTTGCCGCATCAAGTCCAGGAATAGCCCGATTTAACCAATGCGGCAGAATGATGTCTTCTTTACTGGCCGTTAAAGGAATATCAGCAAGATATGCTTTATATCTGCTGAAATCTTGCAAAATACATTCATACATTGCCCTGTTCGAATTTATTATATCGTAAAGCATTTTATGAGGCGGTTTGCCATATCCGTAGCGCGGCACAGGATTAACAGGGAAATCAAGCTTTATCACTTGTTGTCGCGTAGATACAATTGATAAATAAATATCATACGCATTTAGGTAATTAACTTTTTCCTTAAATCCCATATTTTGCAACTGCATAGCAATATCATTTGCATACATGCTGCAAATAATTACTGCAATCTTTTCTTTGTCTTCTTTCTTCAGCACTTCCGGGCTATATACTTGATACCCCAGATATGTTGTATTCCATTTTTTCTGATTGTTATCGACAAAATATGCTATTTCGAACGGTAAAATCTCAGACAATTGTTCCCCGCAAGCACCTGTGCCAAAAAAGATGGCTTTTTTATTTTTTGTCTCTTTAATAAATTTCAGAACATCTATCATATCCAGCATTAAACTTCCCCTCACTGCTTATATTTTGCAAATCCATTCAACTGAGCTTAATAACACGATATTCTTTTTAACACAGTATTTTATAAAGAGGTCTGCCATCAAAAAAATCTTTGTCTTCAGTAAGGCCCATCTCAATCAGTTGCCGTTTCACATCGTCAAAATGCATACTGGCAATTAAAATTATCCTCTTATTAAATTTCAGTATCTCATTAGGGTTAAAAATTGTATAACCGCAAAAAATGCTATTCCACTTTTGGCAATCATTGTCAACAACAACTGTTACTACATCTGCGAATAAAGACTCAATTAATGTTTTCCCCATTTTACCTGCTCCGAAAATAATAAACTGTCTGGAGTTATCGTTAATATAGCTGAGAATGTTGCGCATAACAACGACAACTTCTTTCTTTGCTTCTTTAATTTCTTTCTTGTATCGCATTATATCATCAGTAATTGATTGATCTAGTGTACTAAATACTTTTATATAACTTTGTTTTAAATACTGCTGATAGTCAGCATGCCGAATCGTCCACGCGCAACTTTTCGTTAAAAAATTTTGCAAAATATCTATTTTATCTTCGTATGATTTATCACAAACCAAAAAGTCAATTACTTCTAACTCGAGCTCTGAATTAAATTGTGGTTCACATTCATTAGTTCTTTCATGAATAAAACCATCCTTTGCTGCTATTCTTACCTCAATTATTCCATCATGTGATCTTACAGGTGTAATAAACTGCCTTAAAAAAAAGTGGTTTGCACACGAAGGGGTTAAACTCTTTCGAACAATCCCCTTATCCGTAGAAAAATATACATAATTAGTCTTGTTTGTATCCCAAAAAAATACGGCGCATAATAGATCTTGTCCATATAGATTTATTTGTGAACCAGACTCTGCACTCATATGGATTACGGAATAGTGCGCAATACTTGTTTCTTGCAACAATTGTTTGCAATTGGAATACTCAATTTCCTTCCAATGCTTTATTCTGAAATTAAAACAAGGTATATCCATGTTAAGTTTATGAATAAATATATTTTTTGCCTGTTCTTTTAAAGAAGACAATAACTGAAGTGCTAAGCATTTGGCTGCAAAACTGCTAATATGCCCGTAATCCCGAAATAAGCATTCTTCAGCAAAGTCGTCTGATAAGCCACTGAAAAAATCGTAGACATCTATATACATAACACCAAATTTTTGACACAAATATATAATAATTTTACGAACAATACAGCTTTCGGGATTTTGCCAATACGGAATTATCGGCAATATAATAAAAACAGGAATACACCGTGAATACTTAAATTTTCTAATTAGATCCAAATAGGAAGCCATCAATAATTCTTCCGATATTAACTTAAGATCTAAATTAGCTTGATCGTTTACAGCGAAATCAACTATACAATAGTCATATTCCTCCAGAATGCGTTTCTTTTCAAGAATATAGTGTCCATATAATGAAGTGTTAGCCCCTAGCGAATAATTATCAATTTGTACATCTTTATTTAATTCACGATAATACTTCACCCAACCATCTTTTAACAAAGAATTAGACGTACCTACGATTGCTACTTTCATAATACCTCCGGGCCAAAGTCTTCAGAAACTATGTTTTGACACTCTCATTTTTTTATGCTTTCCTTATTCTTTTTCTTTCTGTCTCCAACATAGGACGACCAGAAACCCACATTGCTATTTTCAAATTCTCTTCTGACAGTATCCGCGTCCAGCGCATTATCATTTCTTTTTTTACCCAGGATAACAGTAAAAATCATGTGTTGAGTCATTTTTAAAAAATTTTCTTTGCTAACATTAGGGAAAATATAATGGTAAACCTCCCAAGCAATATCTAAATTCTTTTGAAAAGTTCCATCCAAAATAGTATCATATATTACCGGGGAATTAAGGTAGGTATTCAATTTGCTTGCCTCTCGAAAACCCCACTTACTATTAGTCGCCCCTATTTTCCCCCAAGAAAGTACCAGAAAATAGTACAAGTACTCCGCAAAATGCGCATTCATGTGATCCATTAGTTCATATTTTTCTGCCAAACCTGCATAAAATTTTTGCAACTCAGATGTACGATATGCCATATATATATATACTTCACAAAAATGATTCCATTGTCTAACCCTCATGTCGATTTTATCTCCAGTAATTGATTTCTGCGGACTAGCCAGGCGATCATACCAAAAATTTGCCAGTCGCTGCGAAAATAAATAATTGTTTCCTTGTGCAGCAAAAAATTCGCCGTTATTTTCAAGAAAATCAATACTATCTTCTAGTCCCTCATAAAAGAGAAAATCATCATCGCCACAAATTGCGCAATATTCTGTTTCAACCAACTGTATACCGGTGAATAAGCGAAAGCAAAAACTAGCATCCTCCGCAAAAGTCCGTAAACAAACCCTGTCTTGCGGCATATCTTTAACAAAATCCGCAATTTCCGCCTGTATTACCTCCGGGCTGGCATCCAAAATCAATAACCGCACACCCAATTCCTCATTGCTAATACTGCCATAGTAGGTAATAGCCTGTTTAACCAATTGAGGTCGTTTATATGTGGGAATAACCACGGTAATCTCTCGTTTATACTGCAAATTTGCCGCATTATCAAAAGGAACTTCATTCCACTTAAAATGGCCATATTCATCTGAATACTTTTTCAAGAATGGTAAAACATCGTATTCTTCTTTCGAAAAACCTTCGCCCTCAATTGTCTGTATCTTAAAATATTGAAAGTGCTCAATCCCCATTTTCATTAACTGTAAGCCTATCTCCGGCACGTACATACTGGCAATAACCACTGCATACTTTAGGGGATCATAGATCAGCGAAAGTCTGGCGGGAGAAATTACCTCCTTACCGAAAAAAATGGTACCCCATTTATTTTCGTTATTATCACAAAAATAAGCGACAGAAATGTTCGGTTTTGTTTCAATAAAGTATTTCGCCGCATTAGACGTCCCAAAGACAATATATTCCATCTCGCCCTCCTATTAAATCCATTTCCTATCGCGATTAATACCCGGTATGTTCATTAACCCCGGATTGGCCTATTAACCTGCCTAAAATGTTTTGCCATACTAATTATCTGTTTTTCTGGAGATAAACACTTCCAAAAACTCGGCCTCTAATCCATAATAAGCATTCTTTTCTACATAAATAGTAGTTACCATTCCCGTCCATTTAAAAATAAGGCCGGTTATATCCTCACCCCAGTCAAATGTAACTAGCGAACCGTCTTTGCTTATAGGATTTCCATGAAAAACAGGTTCCTTTAGATGTTCAATGATACCATCATCATTTATTCTTGCTCTAACACTTGTATTAGTGCCTCGGTAAAATGGCAAAGTAAAGATATGATACCCACCCGGTTTTAAAACACGGCCAATTTCCCTAAATGCTTTGTCCGGACAAAAAATATGTTCAAAAACATCCTGCGTAACCACAAGATCAAACGTGCAGTCTTCAAACGTCAAGCTTTCAAGGTTTTGACACACATATTTTCCATATTTAGCTCCCAGCGGTCTATCAAACCAATATTGAGAAGAAATATATGATCCGGCATTATTACGCAACCATAACGAACTTGCGCCGCAAGGCGCAGCCTCATATATGGATTTTTGCGAAATATCAGGCACATACTCCTTAATCCTGTTAATAATAGCCCTTTGGCGAGGAATACTATTACAGTACTGACAAACATAACAATCTCGCAACCATTCGTGCTTGGCCACAAACCATGTATTCTTATCACAACAAGGACAATAACCGGAACTTGCTTTGACAATTATAGATTTTTCATCCCGCTTTTCGTTTAATATTTCTTCCAACCAGTTTCCGGGTAAAATAATTTTTTCCTTATCCACCCCTAATTCCAACAACTGCATCATTATTTCATATCCGTAAGTATCTGATGTAATAATTATGAAATCTTCAGGACCGATAGTACCCCGCTGTGGTGCAAAAACCAATATTCCATTCAGATTCATTCCTTGTTTCGACGAGTCGTTATCTAAAAACCCTTTCACTTTATAATGAATATTGTAAGCGTTACATTGCACTAAATGGCGTAGAACGGATTGACCGACCTGCCCGGCGCCAAAAATGAATATACCGGCTTCTTGACGCCGCGTTACTGTTTTATCTGCCAACTCTAAAAGAATGCATTGAAGCAATGATTGCTCTGGGCAAGCATCGCCTATTTTTTTTTCATTATTATCGCTCACACAAATACCTGCTTTTTTAATGTTATGTTAATGTTGGGGAGTACAGTAATGCTACCGGAAGTGAACATTATACCCCTGGAATAATCAACAACATTTTTGGACGATATACAGGTCTTGATGTCCCCACCAATACCCTTCCGCAAACATCTTCAACTTGCACTTATTTGCAGCAATTACATTGCTGACAAACTTATATGTCGTAGCAGCAGTACCATATACCGCGGAATCCAAATCCATCTGCTCAGAATCAGGCAGAAAATAGAAACCTTCATTGTCAAAGGTCCCGCGAAGATAAAGCTTGTTACTAATCTCGCCATGTGTTGTAAATATTAAATAGCCGTCATCCGATGTTTGCTTTAACAACGCTGCAAACCACCTGCTCCAAGATAATTTAGGCATGTGCGAAAAGAAAGATAACGCAAATACCACATCGTATGACCCAACACAAAGTTCTTCTGGAATATGCGTCGAAATTAGCGCTTTTGCTTTAATTTTTTCTCTGATAAATTGGATTGCCTCATCGTGAATGTCACACGCGGTTAAATTTACATTATCCAGCATTTTCACTAAATGGCGGGTCACACATCCATAACCGGAAGCAAATTCGAGAAGACTGATATCTTGTTTTAGCTCTAAATAAGAAAACAAAATATCATACAATTTTTTCGCAGACCGATTCCCATCATAAAAATAGAATTGAATCGCATCTTTCTTTGTTTGACCACCAACACTATCATATAC
>JAEYSJ010000396.1 GCA_023434855.1 Bacillota bacterium
TCACCATTCCAATATGAGTGAATTTACCAACTGGAGCGGGACGCTAAGTCTTCGGCGGGGACTCAGCCCTACCGAAGCTAAAAAGTGGATAGTACAACTAGAAGTGGTAATACAAGTTGGGATAACCCGGAGGTTGTTTTTTAATGAGTAGTATTATTTTCCTCGCTGGCGGCATTATTTCCGGTATTCATGTATATACTTACGGCTGCTGGCTGAGGAAGCAGGGCCAAATTGCCGGGTTTATCCTGACTGTTATTGTTGCCGCCGCGGCCGTCGCTTTGCCGGCCTGGCACATGTATAAAGTACTGTTTCAGGCCTTTTAATCTCTTGTTATGCTTTACTGCTTTATGTATAATCCGTACAATTTTTGTTCATAACAAATAACAAGATAATTAATTCTTGCGATATAGAAGAAAGGGCGGAAGGAATGATGGAATGGGAACTGCGGAAATTCATTTCACCTGATGTACAATTCGGAGTTGGCGCACGGAGTCTGGTAGGGCAGTATGCCCGAAAATTACACGGTAAACTGGCTTTAATCGTGACATATCCTGATGTAATTGAAGCTGGTTGGGTTAAAAATGTCCAGGATAATCTTGCTGCAGAGGGAGTTGATTCTGTAGTTTATCCTGATGTGACGCCAAACGCCAAAGACAGGGAAGTAATGGGCGGTGCCGAGGTCTATAAAAGCAGCGGCTGCAATATGATTATCGCTGTTGGCGGCGGCAGTGTCATTGATTGTGCTAAGGGCATCGGTGTTGTCAGTACTAACAACGGACAAATTCAGGACTTTTATGGCGATGACAAAGTCCGGATTCCGATACCAAAGCTTATAACTGTACAGACAACAGCAGGGACCGGTGTAAGTGTTACCAGGTATGCGATGATATCCGACACTAAACACAAAGCTAAAATGAGTGTCGACAGTCCGCTGATCATCCCTGTTGCTGCGCTGGAAGATCCGGAGATGGCGGTAACAATGGACAATTATGCAACAGTGTGCTCCGGCGCGGACGCAATTACGCAGGCGTTGGAAGGATTCGTTTCCAAAACTCACTCCCCGATCACCGATCTGCTGGCAATTCAGGCAGTGGGTGAAACGATGGAATACTTGCCGAGAGTAATAGAAAGAACGCAGGACGTTGATTTGCGGGGTCACATGACCCTTGCCAACATTTCCGGCGGACTGGTTACATCAAATGCCAGTGTGGGACTTGTGCACTCAATATCCCATGCCATTGGCGGACTTTATGACCTGACTCATGGTGAAATTAACATGGCACTGCTGGAATATGTTGTGGAATATAACTTTGAAGACGCGATGGAGAGATATAGACAGATTGCCTACTATATGGGAATTGATTCAGATAGTATGCCGCCGATATTGATTAAACAGGAGATTATAAATGCCATTCGCGAATTTCGCAACAATATAGGGTTAACAAAATCACTGTCGGAGCTTGGGGTACAGCGCCAGGATTTTGCCTTCTTGGCGCGAAATGCCCTTAACGACTTTGCTCTGGGATCAAATCCCAAAAAACCAAGTCAGAAAGACATTGAGTCAATTTGCGAACAGGCGTACTAAAGACTATAAGTTAGTTAATAAGAAAGTAAGTTTCGTTTTTATAAGCAGAGTTACAAGAGTAAAGCGCAAGTTTTGCACTGGTAAGTTGAAGAGTGCAAGCTTGCGCTTTTTACGTGATTAGTTTTAATTTCTGAAGCTGCCATATGCCAGTTTTAATCCCGTAGCTTCGGCGACGTCGGTCTTTAACGCAACAAGGTTGTCTGTTGTTATATCCCGCAAAGCTGATTTTCCTAAGAGCCTTGCCGCCATCTCCATCTCCTGGACTGAAGCTTTAAGATAATTGGCGAGATTGTTGGCAGCTTCAGTACTATTCAGCCTATCGGTATATTTACCGGGATATAAGTACATTTGGGTAGAGCTTGCTCCGGGCGGTAGTTTTTCAAGCTGTGAATGTACCATTGCTGCCAGGCATACCTGACCAAGGTAAACGGCATCCGCGCCCAGAGCAATTACCTTGAGAAAATCACCGGGAGAGAAGATTCCGCCTGACGCAATAAGAGTAATCCGATCTTTCACTTTTTTTCTTAGCAAATATTCGTTTGCCCGGGGAAGCGCGTAAACCAGCGGCAGGCAAAAGTTATTTATTGTCAGTTCCAGTTTATGCGCTGCGCCACTGCCTGCTCCGTCGATAACAATGGCATCAAATCCTGCATCAAGGGCCACATCAATATCACCTTCAATATCTCCTGCCCCCATTTTTACAATAACCGGCACATCGGCGTTTATTTCTCTGATAGCGTCCACAAGCTTTTTCCAGTCCTTCGGTGTCCGGACTTCCGGAAACCTATTTGGGTAGTGAGTGTTCTGGCCGGGTTCCATACCCAAGTGTTTTGCCAGGCGCGCACCAACATCTGCATATTTGATGGTATAGCCGTCACAGCCACTCGCACCCTGACTTACCCTGACTTCAATAGCGTCTGCATTTTTCAACTGCTCAGGAGCATTCCCCCATTTTGCCGTGTTAAACTGGACGATGTATTTATCGGCTAGTTTTCTTTCTTCCAGCAAGAAGCCTGTTTCGCCGGAAGACATAGCAGTAGCAGCCATCGTTGCCGCTTTGGCCATTGCCTTACTTATTTCCATGCTTACTGCCACGCCGTAACCCATACCGGAAATCATAAGGGGGATGCCAATATGCAGGGGTTTCTTAATACTTCTACCGATGCGTACTGTGGTGTCTACTTTGGTTTCCCTGTCCAAAGGCAGATTTTTTAATTGTGCAGGAATAAAAACTATATCTCTGAAGTCCATATAATTTTTGCGTATTGTTCCTTTCGGTTCATAAAGCGGCTGTCCGGTTTTTGCCCTTTCTGCAATTTCTTCCAGAACGATGGGAGAGAAATTATTAATCATTGATAATGGTTTGGAGGGGTGCTGCTGCTCCAATTTCATTTGGGGACTTTTTAGCAATTTCTGTATAATCTTTTCAAACATAATATCCTCCTCGGAAATCAGCTATTTAAATCTTTCCTGTTATTTGACGAGTTTATGCAACAAAACAGTAGGAATTTCAACCAATCAAAGGAAAATTGGAAGAACGGCAGATAAAGTGTAACCAATTATAAAGATGTACAGTCAATAACCGTTCTAAAAAAATATTATTATAATATCACAACTGCTCTTTGGTTCACATAGGATGATAACAAAAGAGTGGAGGTGATTATTAATGCCATTTGACCATTCCGACTGGGAAGATCCTGAAATAAGGGACTGGGGTGATGGAATGGATGGAATGGACGGATTGGATGACAGAGAAATGTGTTTTCCGCGTCCATGTTTTCCGCGTCCATGCATCCCGCGTCCATGTTTCCCACGTCCATGTTTTCCGCGTCCGTGTTTCCCGCGCCCGTGTTTCCCGCGCCCGTGTTTTCCGAGCCAATGTTTCCCGCGTCCATGCTTCCCGCGTCCATGCTTCCCGAATCAGTGCTTCCCGCGTCGATAATTTACGTGCTATTGGGAAGAAATTAACGAATTTAGACCGTCTAAATAGAAAGACCACGAGATTATGGGATGCTGTTACAGCTCCTTATCGTAAACATAATATAATAACAAAAGAATGGAGATGATTACAATTGGATTTCGATCGTCTAGATTGGGAAAATCCGGAGATAATGGAATGGGAAGATAGTATAGACGATGATATGGATGATTATATAGACGATAGGCAAGTGATTTGCGGTCCTAATACTTGTTTTCCGCGTCAGTGTGCTCCAAGTCAGTGCTTTCCACGGCCATGCAATCCAAGCCAGTGTTTTCCACGGCCATGCCCTCCGCGGCCATGTAATCCAAGCGAATGTTTTCCACGGCCATGCCCTCCGCGGCCATGCAATCCAAGCGAATGCTTTCCACGGCCATGTCCTCCGCGGCCATGCAATCCAAGCGAATGTTTTCCACGGCCATGCCGTCCAAGCGAGTGTTTTCCACGGCCATGTCCTCCACGGCCATGCAATCCAAGCCAGTGTTTTCCACGGCCATGCCGCCCGCGGCAATGATTTTTGCATCGCTAAGAGAAATTGCAAAAAAAAGACCGTCTTTATTGGCGGTCTTTTCTATGTAATGACAACGAATTAATAGGAAAGCTTCACCGCAATAAAAGCTCATAATGGAGGCTAACTTTTTTTGGCATTATTTGCATGCATGAAGGTAGGGCAGATTTCGAATACTATTAGAGGATTCAAAATTATCAACTTAAAGGGGGATAATTATGGATAAAAAACTTCAGGACAGCAAAGCTAAATTTGGTACTTTAACTGCGACATCTGACGCTAATAACGACTACTCGACCACCAGTACTACCGGAGCTGCCGGTGCAGCAGGTTTTGGCTCAGCAGGCGCTGCCGGTGCTACCAGCGCCACCGGTTTCGGCTCAGCAGGCACTGCCGGTGCTGCAACCAGTAAGCAAAGTGCCAGCCAGCAAGCTACCAGTAAGACACAATCCGGCACTCTGACATCCCAATACGATATCCAAGACTAGGACTCCTGAAGCCACCTGCCATGGGTGGCTTTTTTATCTTCTTGCAATAAACAGACCTGTTTTATTTTTCCATCAATGAAAAGCCACACATCATTAATTTATTATGGGAAATAATATTATTAACAAATAAAAAAGGTGGTGATAGAGAATGGCAGATTTAAAACTTGATGTTAAAACCGCTTTGCAGGAAACGCTGAATGAAAAACAAGAGCTTGTGCGCAATTATCAAAGTTTTGCAGCACACTTTGATGATGTCGAAATCTCAAAATTGTATAAACACTTTGCTGAGGCAGAAGCGCTGCATGCAAGCAAGTTACGGGAAAAACTTGAAAGTATGTAGTAAAGATATAGATAAAACCGCACAAATGTGCGGTTTTTATTTTTCTTATCCCTGAATTGAATAGCCAAGGGTTTGCAGTGTTTCTTCAATATAACCGCTGGCAATTACCGATGAATCGTATTCTACCATAACTTGCTTGCTGGTAAGATCAACTTTTACACCATCTACCCCATCGAGATGAGAAATGGTATGTTCAATACGATCACGGCAATGATCGCCTTTTAAGCCGCCAACTTTATATACTGCCTTTTTTGCTTTAGTAGCCATACAGCCTCTTGACCTCCTGATAATAAAATTACTATATAATTAGTTTGCCATAGGCAATTATTATTTATCCTGATTAAATTGATCATGCCAGTCATGGAAATTAATGTTGACAAATGAAGTAAGAATTAGCTATACTATATATAGATAATAGTTGATAATGAATCTCAATACAAAATAAAGTCTGGAGGTGAGGTAAAGTGTTTAGGGCTTTAAGTGAACTGCTGCCAGGAGAAAAGGGTGTTGTGGCCAAAGTGATCGGTTGTGGTTCTGTGCACCGGCGGATTATTGATATGGGCGTTGTACCCGGAACAAGCATTAAAGTGCTAAAATACGCACCTTTAGGCGATCCTATTGAAATAAAAGTAAAAGGCTTTAACCTTTCGCTGCGAAGGTCTGAGGCCGAAATGATTCAGGTAGAAGTGGCTTAACGTTAGTGAAAAGGGATGTGTACTCGTGCAACGTTCCAATTGAGAATGATTTGCCTTCGCAATTAACTATCGCGTGAATTGCTAACCTTATGTACATCACGGGAGATGGTCATTTAGAAACAATCTTGGATGGAGGTGTGGGTTATGCCGTTATCACTGGCAAACACCGGCGAGGAATGTAAAGTGATAACAATAAACAGTTCAGATGAAACCCGGATGCGTCTGATTAATCTGGGTATTACCAGCGGTATTTCCGTGCGGGTTATCAGCCGTAGCCCATCATCACTGCTAATTGGCGTGCGTGATACACGTATTATGCTTGATAATCGTTTGGCACATCAGATCCATGTGCAATAGCAGTGTTTTTTTCGCCATGTCCTTCGGCCGGCAGTTTGTAATGCCATAAACTTAATTATTTATCATAGGGGAATTTGAAAGGAATATATTATGAAAGATGCTAAAATGACCATTGCCCTGGCTGGTAACCCTAATTGCGGCAAAACTACCATTTTTAATAATTTGACCGGTTCCCGCCAGCATGTGGGTAATTATCCAGGGGTCACAGTGGAAAAGAAAGAGGGCGTCGCTAATTTTAACGGCAGCAAAGTATTGGTCGTTGATTTACCTGGTACATATAGTTTGACAGCTTTTTCGCCGGAAGAAGTTGTGACCCGTAATTTTATTGCCCAGGAAAAGCATGGTGTATTGGTCAGCGTAGTTGATGCAGCCAATCTTGAACGTAATTTGTACCTTACCGTCCAATTGCTGGAGCTTGAACGTCCGGTAGTCCTGGCGTTAAATATGATAGATGTTGCCGAAAGCCGCGGTATGAAAATCCGCGACGATATTCTGGCCCAAAATTTAGGCGTGGCCGTTATCCGTACGGTTGGCAGCCGCAACAAAGGCATGGGCGATATTCTAAAAGCTGCTTTTACTTTGCGGGAGAATGAAGCTTCGGCATTTAGAATAGATTATGGTGCGGATATCGAAGGGTATATTGCACAGCTGGAACCAATGTTGACGATAGCCTGCCGGGAACTTAAATTTCCCGGACGCTGGCTCGCGTTGAAGCTGTTGGAGAATGACAAAATCGTTATAGAAAGTATCAAGAAACTTTCCGGCGGTAACATTGCTGTCATCTTTGCTTTAGAAGCACGGGAGAAGCTGCAAAAAATATTGGGCAGTGAACCGGAAGTGGAAATAGCTAACATACGATATCAGTTTGTTGGCCGGCTATACAGGCAGGCAGTAACTGCAAATGATGAAATGGTGACTATTTCAGATAAAATTGACAAAGTATTAACCAACCGCCTGTTTGGCTTACCTATCTTTCTAGGCATGATGTGGCTAGTTTTCAATCTGGTATTCACCATCGGGGATTACCCGAAAGAGTGGATGGATCAGGGGGTAAAACTGGTTAGCGTATTTGTCAGCCAGCATATGCCTGACGGTGAACTAAGATCGTTGATCGTCGATGGAGCTATTGGCGGCGTAGGCAGTGTTATAGTGTTCTTGCCTAATATATTACTCCTTTTCCTGGCAATTGCTTTATTGGAAGACACCGGCTATATGGCACGGGCAGCATTTATTATGGACCGGGTAATGTATAGTGTGGGACTGCATGGCAAATCATTTATTCCGTTGCTGCTGGGTTTTGGTTGCAATGTGCCGGCAATAATGGGTACCAGAACATTGGAGAATCCCCGGGACCGGTTGGTAACTATGCTGGTTGCCCCTCTAATGAGTTGCAGCGCCCGCTTGCCGGTATATACAGTGCTGATTGCTGCTTTCTTTAGCGAATCGATGGCCGGTAATGTGTTGTTTTCGATCTATCTTTTAGGTATTGTGATGGCTGTTATTATGGCACGTGTTTTCCGTAGTATACTGTTTCCCGGTGATACCGAGCCATTCGTTATGGAACTGCCGCCTTATCGTTTGCCCAGTGCTAAAGGCATTCTAATTCATATGTGGGAGCGCAGCATACTTTACTTGCAAAAAGCCGGGACGATAATTTTAGCGGTGTCTGTCATCGTATGGTTCCTAAGCAATTATCCCAGCGATTTCAATCCCTCAAAAGACTATGAAGCTTTAGCAGCTCAGGCTGAAATTGCGTTTACCGGAAATGTTGCACAAGAAGTTACCGGTCCGCTGAATATTACCGGGGTGGAACAGAATGCAGCTTTGCAGGATATCATTGCGCAAATTGACAAAGTTGAAGAAGACTTTAAGACTAATACAGTGGAATTGAAAAGTGGCAGCGCGGCATTGGCTGTACTAAAAACGCAGAAAGAAGCTAAACTAAAAGAGTTGGAACAAAAAGACCCGTTGGTATATAATTATGCTAATCGTTATATTGAACTTAAAAGCGATCTGGAAGATGAAAAAGATAAGCTAAAAAAACAGGCTGCCAGCGAAAAAATGGCGCAAAGCTATGCCGGACAGATTGGCCATTTTATTGAACCGGTAATTGCGCCGCTGGGTTTCGACTGGAAGATTGGTGTAGGTCTGTTTGCCGGCTTTACTGCCAAGGAAGTGCTGGTAAGCAGCTTGGGTACAATATATAGTGTTGGCGAAGCTGATGAGAACTCGGTATCCCTTAAAGAAGCGCTGGCTGCCGACCCGATGTTTAACCCCCTTGTAGCATATGGTCTGATGGTTTTCGTGTTGGTTTATTCACCATGTTTGGCAACTATCGCTGTTATTAAGCGGGAGACCAACTCCTGGAAATGGGCGCTGTTTAGCTCCTTATACTCCACCGTATTAGCCTGGATTCTATCATTTATTGTTTATCACGGCGGACTTCTGTTAGGCTTGGGCGGGTAATAGCGATTTTATATGGAAGGACATAATATATTATGGAAAAAATTATTTTGATTGCCATAGGCATCGCAGCTGTGTATTATGTAGTTAGACTTTTATGGAAAGAAGCTAAAGGTGATATCCAATGTTCTTGCTCATCAAACTGCTCGGAAAAAGGTTGTTGTGGCTCAAAGAAGAAATAATAATGTGATACCGATAACGGAGTGGAATGTGATATGTCCAAAAAAATCAGGGTTGGTGCAGTGTCTTGTCAGTCAGTGGTAAACGATACAGCCGGAAATATGGCAGTAATTAATGAGTGGATAGCGAAAGCTCAGGAAACAAAGGTAAATTTGCTTTTGTTTCCTGAGCTTTGTGTTACGGGATACAGTACAACATGTGACTTGGCAGCGCTTAACAGGGAGCATCCGGCCTGCCGGGAGTTGGCACGAATTTCCCAGGAAGCAAATATGGTGCTGTCGGTAGGAATGGCCTGGCAGGATGACAATGATGCGCGAAAATATTTGGCACATTGTTTATGGCTGCCGGACGGTGAATGTTATATTTATCGTAAAACTCACTTGGGCGCAAGAGAAAAAAATATGTATACTGCCGGTAATATATTGCCGGTATTTGCGCTGCCCCAAGCGCGGGTAGGGGTGCAGCTGTGCCTGGAACATCATTTTCCGGAAGTTAGCCAGACGTTGGTTCTAAAGGGAGCGGAGCTTATTTTATGTCCGCATGCTATTCCCCGTCTTACGCCGGAGGAACGCCGGGAAAAATGGCACATTTCCCTTCGGGCGCGAGCCTATGATAATTGTGTTTATATTTTAGCCGCCAACCAGGTGGGAAGCAATGGCAAAGGCATGGTATATCCTGGCGGGCTAATGTTGGTTGATCCCTCCGGCAAGGTGGTAGCCGAAGATTTTTCCGGGGAACCGGCTATTATTACAGCTGATATCAATTTAACAAATGTAATTTCCCTGCGGACAACACCCCATGGTATGTGCCGCCGTTTTTATGCCGCCGACAGGCGCCCGGAATTATATGAGTAGCTATTTTGGTTTCCCCCAAAATTATTCTTGACATTAGTAATGCTGGTGTGAATCTTATTATTTTGATATTTATTGTAACTTCTTGCAGGAATTTGCTGATTAATATGGAATAGCTCTTTAAATGTGTATCAAGGAGGCGAATATGAGTGGGGGACAATAAAAAAAATGTTCCAAAACCAAATCCGGACTTAAAACGTCAGGAAACGGAAAGCAAAACGCTTTCACCGGAGGATTTGTCACCAGAGGAAATTAAAGAACTCGCTAGAGCCATTAGTGATGCACTTAAGCGGGATTTACACTAGAATAGCAGCCCCGGGAGTAAATTTCTTGGGGCTTGCTTATTAATAATAATCACTCCGTGTCTTGTGGCGTTCTCCGTGGTTGACTGTATTCTCAAGGCCGGGAGTTTTTCGATAAGACTATAGAAGGTGGTTAGGTGACTGACAGGTTAAGAATAGTGGCTATAGGTGATTCCATTACATATGGATTTCCCTATTTGCCGCAATTATCATGGGTAAATTTGGCTGGACAAACATTAGGTGTTACTATTCTTAATAAAGGTATTAATGGCGATACAACCGCTGGGATGCTGGCCAGGTTTAACAGTGATGTGCTGAACTATGCACCGTCACATGTTATTATTATGGGTGGCACAAATGATGCTTTTGCCGGTGTAGAAGCAGAAGAGGTCAGCCATAATATGGCGGGGATGGTGAACAAGGCATCGCTGAATGGAATAGTTCCTGTTGTTGGGATACCTGTTCCCTGTATTTATCCCCAGGATGAAAGTATCCTTGCTTTATATCGTACCGACATGCGGCAATATGCTGCTGAAGGCAGCCTGCCGGTAATTGATTTTTATGCTTATTTTCTAGAACATGGCAGCGGACGGATAAAAGCTGAACTATATGCCGATATTGTTCATCCTAATGAAGAAGGGTACAGGGCAATGAGCACGGTTGCTGCCGCAATACTTGGAAATTTGATAAAGTGAAAGCCGCCATAAGGCGGCTTAAATTATTTTTGTTCGGAAAGAAATCAGTTGATTATCATAAGTTTAACTAAAATAGTTACTAAAATTCCCTACAATTCAAGAAATTCCATTTTATTATTATAAACCTAGGACTAAAGACACAGAAAAATGAGACACGAGGTTCAAGGAAAATGGTGGAGTAAAAACTAATTAGTAATAACTGGAATAATGAGGGACATATTCCAGATTATCAAGGTATTTGAAAAATTATCGAAACAGCAAATCTGTTGATTATTCTTTTCAGTGTAGAGTCCGCTTAAAAAGCCATAAATTTAGAGACTGCTTAGAAATGTTCAGATCCCAGGCACGTTCTGATTGAGACAGTTTAATCATCGCAGAGTGTTTTTATGTGGAATGTCTCACGTAGTTTGTACGGCGCCGCAGGTGGGCGTTTATAAGCAGGCTCAGTGTAAATTATGCAAACAAAAGCAATAGATATAGAGAAAGTAGGTTGACTGATGAACGAAAAAAGTGAAAAGCCACGGCTGTCTCATACTATCGTCAGAACTGAGGTCAGCTATCTGGATATGCAAGGCAACTTTGTGACGCCGGATAAAGCGGTACGGGTGATAACCAGAAAGTATGATAAGGACGGTAAACTCATTGCTTCAAATATGACTTTCGATCCAGGTAAAGCACAAAAAATTGAATAGCTGCGCACATTTACAGGAATTTAAAGGTATATGCCAGAAAGATAGTTAAGGTTAACTATTGGAACAGAATAAAGGTGCAAGCAATTTAAAGAAAGCCAGCCTTTGCGAGAGTAAGATACTCTAAAGGCTGGCTGTTTTTCTTGTTTGAGTAACAATATTAGTTTGATTATATATTAATAATGGTAACTATATTTAACATGATTTTCCAATAATTTGCAGGTAAATACATAATAATGGTGAAATATATAAATAGTGACAATAGCAGGTAAGAGTAACACTTATTACTTGAGAGTAGGCACTACCACTAATTCTGGAGGTTTTTGGTATGTCACAAATAATTCAAGACTATATAGATGCCTTGAAAACAGCTGATGCACAGTTAGAAAAGCTGATAGCCAATGGGGAAAATTCAAAAGCGCACGTGTTTCTCGACGATACCTATATTTTTGACAAGGATTTTAAATATCTTTATGCCAGTATTTCCGGAGCAAAAAAATTGGGACAAGACCCTGCTAAAATGGTTGGTAAACGCTATCGGGATATAAGCAATGACGGAGCGTTTGCTCAAATAATTGAAGAACATCTGAACAAGGTGTTTGTAACAGGAAAGACCATAAGATACGAAACACGTCAAATTCCTACAGTATTAGGAAATAGATATTTCGAGTATATATTGAACCCACTCTGGCTGCCTAACAAAGAAATTGGCGCTGTTATTTGCAGTGTGCGGGATATTACCGAGCGAAAATTAACGGAAAAAAACTTTAGTAAGCAGGTTGGGAAATTCAACCAAATTATTAATTTATGTCCAATGCCTGTTGTGATGATTGATAAACACGGACAAATAGTTTCTGTAAATCAAGTATATGCAAAATCTGTTTGCATAAGTCAAAATGATCTTGTTGGCAAACCATTTAAGTACGTTGCAGCAGATTTAGGGATTGAATATGAAAAGTCAGCTGTTGTTAAAGCGTTGGAAGGAATTGAAACATGGCAGGAATATCTGACTTTTTCAGGGAGGATATGGCTGAGAAATGCTCTGCCGATAAAAGATCAGCAAACAGGTGATATTTTAGGAGCTATCGGGATATATAGTGATATTACTGAATATGAGAAACTCAAGGAAGAAATGGCAAAACTCGACCGCCTCAATTTGATAGGTGAAATGGCGGCCGGAGTGGCGCATGAAATCAGGAACCCCATGACTGTTGTAAAAGGATATCTGCAGTTTCTCAGTAAAAAGGTTTCTGAAAGTATGCAGGAGCAGTTCAGTATTGCGTTAGATGAGTTAGAACATATTGAACAGATAATTACCGACTTTCTATCTTTGGCGGGAAATAAGCTCAACCAATATAAAGAGCAAAATCTAAACACTATCGTCAAGGGAATTATCCCCTTGCTACAGACTGATGCTATAAAACGTGGTATTGACCTCGAAGTGAGTTTGATCGATGATATTCCCGACCTTTTATTGAACGAAAAGGAGATAAAGCAACTGATTTTAAATCTAGTAAGGAATGGCATGGAAGCAATGGGACAGCATGGCGTGCTGATCATTGAAACCAATGTAAAAGATGATTTAGTTTCTTTGCATATCTCAGATTCGGGCTGTGGGCTTCGCACAGAGTACAGGGAAAAAATATTTGATCCTTTTTTTACGACAAAAGAAAACGGCACAGGGCTAGGGCTTGCTGTTTGTGCAGGAATAGTCCGGCGGCATAACGGAAAGATAGAGGTGCAGTCCGAAGAAGGCAGGGGAACCAGTTTTATCATCACCTTTAAACCGCTTTGACCTTAAACTAAAGCATTTTAAATGAAACCTCCGATTGGTGCAAGCCCAATTAGGAGGTTTTCCTTATACTATCGGAATGTAGAATTAAACCCTCTGCGCCCTCTGCGGTTAGCCGTATCCCCATTTTACTAACTGTAATGAAATTAGGTACAGCGAATATAAAATAGGGAGGTGAATTAGGGATATGAAACGGGGAATAACAATTATCAGCGCCTGGAAAATAGCCCGGTCTTATTGGTCTTCGCAAGAAAAGACAACAGCATGGGGACTGTTGCTGATTGTGGTTGGTTTAAACTTCGGGGTGGTCTACATTACGGTATTGGTTAATTATTGGCATGGTTCCTTTTATCAAGTGATACA
>JAEYSJ010000403.1 GCA_023434855.1 Bacillota bacterium
GGTATCACCCGTTCAATGGCCGCAATGCGTGCTTTCGGCGAGAAGATGCATGGCGCTGTGGTGGCCATCGGCAATGCGCCCACAGCCTTGTTTGAAACCCTTACTATCATTAAGGAAACCAATATCCGTCCGGCGCTCATAATCGGCGTGCCGGTAGGCTTTGTCGGAGCCAGTGAATCCAAAGATTTTTTGGCCGAAACTTCGCCTGTGCCATATATAACAGTGCTTGGCAATAAAGGCGGCAGCCCTATTGCGGCAGCGGCTACCAATGCGCTTTTATACATGTTGGATAAGTAATTATGGCGGTAAGAAAATCGAACGTATATATTTTTACCGGTGAAGCGAAAGGGAAAACAACCGCAGCCATGGGTTTGGCACTGCAGGCAGCGGCTGAACAGCGCATGGTGACTGTTGTACAGTTTCTCAAAGGCGGCGGTTATACCGGTGAATTGTTTGCCGCTGCCTGGCTGGCGCCGTATTTTACCATTAGACAGTTTGGTTATGGCTGTCCTATTGCGGAAAAAATTAAGTCCGGCGAAAAATTGTGCAATAAATGCGGACAATGTTTTCGTGAAAACCGTAATCCGGACAATGGTTTCGCGCCGCTGGCGCTGGCTTTCGCTGCCAAAGTATTGGCCGGCGGTCAGGTAGATATGCTGGTAATGGATGAAATCAGCCATGCTGTCAGGCATAGGCTGATAAGCCTTGCTGATGTTATTAATCTGGTAAAACACAGACCGACAGGTGTGGATATTGTACTGACCGGGCGTTATATGCCGGAGGAATTGATGGCAATTGCCGATCAAATTACAGTATGCAAAGTTGTTAAACATCCTATAACACAAGGTATAGACGCTAGACGGGGTATTGAATATTAATAGCGTGTTTTAAAAAACACGCAACATAAGAAAGAGACTGTCTAAAAATGTTCAGATGCGAGGCGCGATGAGCAACCGGAAGAGCGCGTTCTGATTGAGAACGATTTGTCAGCGCAGTTGGTCAATATGCTAATTTGCTACCGCAGTCCGTACGGCGCAGCAGATGGACGTTTTTCGGCAGTCTCATTAGGGGGGAAGATTATGGGCCAGGTCAATATCCCGCGGGTGGTAATTGCCGGCACCAGCAGCGGGGTGGGGAAAACCACCATTGTTACCGGGTTGCTGGCGGCACTTAAAAAATGCGGGTTGCAGGTGCAATCTTACAAGGTAGGGCCTGATTACATCGACCCCGGTTATCACTCTTTAGCCAGCGGCAAAGCTGCGCATAATCTTGATACCTGGCTGGTACCGCCGGAAAAAGTTGTGCCGATTTTTGCCAAAACGGCAAAGGACAATGATTTAGCGGTCATTGAAGGGGTAATGGGATTGTATGACGGCGGGCGTACAGGGGTAAGCAGTACGGCAGCGATTGCCAGAATGCTGAATGCACCGGTGATATTGGTTGTTGATGCCAAATCAATGGGTGAAAGCGTCGCTGCAACCGTTTTGGGCTATAAAATGTATGATCCGCAAGTTCGTTTAGCGGGGGTTATTGTCAATCGTTTAGGTTCGGCGACCCATAAAGCTATGGTATGTGAGGCGTTAGAACGGCTGGGAGTACCGGTAGTAGGCTGTATGTACCGTAATGACGCCCTGAGTATGCCGGAAAGGCATCTGGGCCTAACGCCGGTCACTGAGCATGACGCTTATGATACCGTAGGTGAGATGGGCAGGCAAATAGCCGAACAGGTGGATGTAACGGGAATTATTGAGATAGCTCGCAGTGCTGCGACCTTGGTTGTACCTGAGGAAGATGTTGTGCGCCGCAAGACTGAAGTGCGTGTTGGCGTGGCTCAGGATGAAGGGTTTTCCTTTTATTACCCTGAAAGCCTGTCTGCTCTTGAGGCTGCAGGTGCCGAACTGGTGCCTTTTAGTCCATTAAAAGATAAACATATACCAGCGGTCGACGGTTTGGTATTAGGCGGCGGTTTTCCCGAAATGTTTGTTGAAGAACTGGCTGCTAATGAAAGTATGCGCCAGTCAATTAATCAGGCATGCCGGCAGGGTTTGCCGGTTTATGCCGAATGCGGCGGTCTGATGTATTTGACCAGGCAGATTGTGGATTTTGCCGGTAAAGCTTATGACATGGCCGGGGTAATACCGGCGATTTGCTCCATGGAGTCCAGGCTCCAGACGGTAGGTTACGTAGAAGCCACAGCGCTTAATGATAATGTCCTTTGTCAGGCAGGGGAAACGCTGCGGGGGCATGAATTTCATTTTTCCCGGATGATTCCTGATGGAGAACCGGACCGGTTTCCCTGGGCTTTTCAGTTTAAGAAGATGAGGACTGGCAGTGTTTATCCCGGAGGATATGCGTCTGGCAATATAGTAGGCTCCTATCTTCACATGCATTTTGCCGGCAATGAACAAGCTGCGGAACGGTTTGTGGAAAAATGCAAACTAAAAAAATTGAATATTGTCTAGTTGGTCTGGCAGAAAGGGTGGACGGGATTTCGCTGCCATCTGTCGCAAGTTGCTCAATCCCGTCCACCCTTTCTGCCGATTGCCGGCAGCTTTTAAATAGAATCACTAATAGGTATTCTCAATAAGCCAAGTTTAGAGGTTGATGTATATGGCAGGAAAAATTGTGATGGTAACCGGTGGAGCCAGGAGCGGCAAAAGCGTATTTGCTGAGAAGTATGTATCGGCAGCCGGTTGTACTGTGGCTTATATCGCCACAGCTCAAATTTATGATGACGAAATGAAACAGCGGGTGGCGTTGCATCGCCGGCGGCGGCCGGAAAACTGGCAGACATTTGAAGCGCCCTATGCAGCTGATCAAGCCATGCTGCAGGCTGTAGATACGGCAGGTGCGGTGTTGTTTGACTGTCTGACGCTGTATACCAGCAATTTACTGCTGGCGCCTGATGCACCGCCAAAGGCTGAAGAACGATACGAGTATGTGATGGGTCAGATAGATAAACTGATTGACAGTGCATGTTCCGGTAAAGCTACGGTGGTTTTTGTCACAAATGAAGTTGGTATGGGAATTGTGCCTGATAATGCTTTGGCGCGGGAATACCGTGATATTGCCGGGTTGGTTAATCAGAAGGTGGCGGCCAGCGCAACTGAAGTGTATCTGGTGCTCAGTGGTCTGGCAGTAGATGTTAAAAAGCTGGCCGTCAATATTGGCAGGGAGGTTTAAGGGACATGGCTAAAGCCATAATGTTGCAGGGAACAAGTTCGCATGTAGGTAAAAGTATTATAACTACTGCTTTGTGCCGTATTTTTTTACAGGACGGCTTAAAGGTGGTGCCGTTTAAGGCGCAAAATATGGCCTTAAACTCCTATGTCACTAAAACCGGCGGCGAAATGGGCAGGGCACAGGTCGCCCAGGCGGAGGCTGCCGGCCTTGATCCGATGGTGGAGATGAATCCGGTACTGTTAAAGCCGACAGGCAATGCTTGTTCTCAGGTGATTCTGATGGGCAAGCCAATCGGTAATATGTCTGCAAAAGAATATCATAAAGGTTATAGTCTTAAAGCGCTGGGTGTGGTTGAAGAATGTCTGCGCAAACTTTCCCGTGAATATGATGTTGTTGTTATTGAAGGAGCTGGCAGTCCGGCAGAAGTCAATTTGAAGGCTAATGATATCGTTAATATGCGGGTGGCCAAAATGGCGCCGGCGCCAGTGTTGTTAATCGCAGATATTGAC
>JAEYSJ010000002.1 GCA_023434855.1 Bacillota bacterium
CACTTAAAGGGGGCAATAGAGTGAATTTTTTTCCAATGTTACTCATGGCCGTATCATCGAATCTTGACAATTTGGGTGTTGGCGTATCGTATGGAACACGGAAGATACATTTATCATCAAGTGCGAATCTTATTGTAGCTATCATTACAAGTATCGGTACGTTTGTTTCAATTGCTTTTGGTGAGTACATTTCTTCTTTTTTGTCTTTAGAAATTGCAAGCACTATCGGATCATTGATCATCGTCGCTGCAGGCGTTTGGGTAATCTGGCTTGGAAAACAAGAGACTGATAGGGAAGGGCTTGAGATAGTGAAAGAGTCAACTCAAATCCAAACAGGCTATATTTCAGTAGTTACTCAATCCAATCTATTAACAGGCATTATTAAAGATCCTAGCAGGGCTGATATCGATAAATCTGGAGATATCAGCAATTATGAGGCTGTGACTCTTGGAGTAGCTTTAACCATGAATAACCTTTCTGCCGGTATTGGTGGTGGCATGGCTGGTATGAATCCAATTACTACGACGGCATTGGTATTTGTTTTAAGTATAGCAACACTATGGTTTGGTTTTTTCTGTGGGAACAAATATACCTCTCGCTGGCTCGATGATAAAGCGGGAATAGTAAGCGGAACATTGTTAGTAATGATTGGTGTATATGAATATTTTGCTTAAATAAAAACAATCCCCTTATTTACAAGGGGAATTCAAGTTTTAGTGCATGCTTCGTAAATCCGCCATTTTGCTGATGAAATCACTATGCGAAGCAAAAAGAGGATACACCGGCGGTAAAAAAATCTGGATTTGTGGGGTCGCGGGTCATAGCGGTGAAGCTCTGGTCGAATTGCCTCGAAGCCGCGTCAATTCTGGCCGGCAGGACGAATATCATAAAAGTAATGCCATGATGTCTATCCGACAGCATGGCATTTTCCATAGGGGGGTTATCAAACACTTACACTGGTGCCTTTTAGTCTATATGACAGATTCGTATTATACGTTATTCTTCGATAAATTGTGTTAGTTCCCTGTTGAATTTTTCGCGCTCGTCATAAAACAATCCGTGACCACTGTATTCGAACGGCACAAGCTTGGAGTTTCTGATTCCTTCATGTTGTGCAACAGCCAATGGGAACAAACAAACTTTGTCGTGAATGCCATGAAGAATTAAAGTGGGAACGCATATTTCCCCGAGATCATTAAATAATCTTTCTTCATCTAACCAGGTCTTTTCAATCGCAGCGGTGGACCAACCTGCTGCCTGCAGTCCCAATTGAAAAAACCAATCGGAAAAAGCCTTAGTCACATGCTGAAAAAAGAACGTATCGCCAAATACCCGTAGCATTTCTGGACGGTCATTATACGTGTCTTGAATCATTTTAATCACAGCTTCTCTAGTTAGGCCATAGGGAAAATATGGACGCTGAATAACACTAGGTGCTGCAGCGGCAAATAGGGCAAGTTTGGCCACCCCATATCCCTGGTGACGCGCCATGTAGCGTACGGCAATTGCGCCTCCTGTAGAATGGCCACCGAGTGTGATGTCTTGTAGGTCGAGAGCTTCAACTACGCAGCGGACGTCGTCTGCCAGCGTATCATAATCATAGCCGGTCCAAGGCTTATCGGACTTCCCGAATCCTCTTTGATCGATTCCTATACAACGGTATCCCAGCTTAGGTAGCTGGTTGAACTGATATTCAAACAGCTTATGGCTTCCAGGCCATCCGTGGAGAAATAAGATTGTTCTCCCGCCTGCCGGGTTCAGATCTTCAACATAAATCTTTACATCTGATTCAACTTTAATATAGAATCCCATATAGAGCCCTCCTATACTTATTTACATAATATATTATGCAATCGGTACTAATAGTGCGATACCTGGTAAGGGTTCTTAGTCTAGGATTTGAGCGGATCTCGGAATGATCAGGACATAAGGTGGGTGGATAATGTAAGCGCATAACCAAAAACAAATAATGGGTTGATTGACAAAAAATATATAATTGATATACTTAAAATAGTTATTCTCAGGGCGGGGTGAAATTCCCCACCGGCGGTATCCCAGATATAACTGGGGAGCCCGCAAGCGTTCCTTCTTTTTAGGAGGAAGCAGCAGAACTGGTGAAAAGCCAGTGCCGACAGTAAAAGTCTGGATGAAAGAGGATAAAGCAGTGACCCAATGGTTTACATTTGTTAAAGTGTGGTTTTGAGCTAACTGTCTTTTATCACGCCCTGATTTTATTAATCTATTGAATTAGGGGGCGTGTTTTTTGAATCAAAATCTTTTATTCCTATTTGGCAACTCATCTGAACGAGTGGAGAAGGCACTTAATGCATTGCAAAAAGGTCAGGGAGTACTGGTTACTGATGATGAAGGGCGGGAAAATGAAGGTGACCTTATTTTTGCTGCCGAGTTTCTTACTGTAGAACAGATGGCCATGTTAATTCGTGAATGCAGTGGTATTGTTTGTCTATGCCTTCCCGATGAAAAAGTGAAGGAACTAAATTTGCCGATGATGGTAAAACACAATTCTAGTCGTTTTCAGACTGCATTTACTATTTCTATTGAAAGTGCGAAAGGGGTTACGACAGGTGTCTCTGCTGCTGATAGGGTTGCAACGATAAAAGCTGCTATTGCAGATAATGCAAAGCCCGAAGATCTTTGCTGCCCAGGACATGTCTTTCCTTTACAAGCTCGTCCAGGTGGTGTGTTAGAGAGACAAGGACATACAGAAGCTACGGTTGATTTAGCCAAGTTAGCGGGGCTTAAACCGTATGGGGTACTATGTGAATTAACTAATCCAGATGGAACTATGGCACGTTTGCCTGAGATAGTGGCGTTTGCACAGAAACACCAAATGACGATAGTGACGGTAAATGACCTTGTTGCCTATCGTAGAAAATTAGAAAAAAAGGCAGTATCAATATAAGGAAGCATAATATCTTATCTAGAGTGTACATAGACGTGTCATGTACAGAGTGGCATTGCTGAACAGGCAATAGCAGAAGAAGCAAAACTAAACGGTGCGGCGCACCAAAATGCAAAATAAAAAAATGCCCTGGAGTTTGCTGCGGCGAGCTTCAGGGCATTTTTGCCGCGTATTACGTCAAAGCTAATATAGTAAACAAGGTTTAATGTGATGCTTACCATAATGCGATAAGGAGGCTTTATGAACGAGCAAATTTTTACGACTTTGCCAGAGGAACCTGTTCCAGAATATGCGGTGGGATGTAGTAGATGTGAACTTTGTAAACAACGAAAACGGATTATATGGGGCGAAGGTCATCCCGGTGCTCCAATCATTGTTTTGTTAGACAACCCTGGAGCAAAGGAGGACAATACCGGTGCTCCATTTGTCTGCGGTACGCGTCAAACGCTGTTGAGCTTAGCCTATGAAGCTGGAATCAATTATGAGCAGTTATATATAACATATGTAGTTAAGTGTCGGCCAGTGCGATCTTATAACAAAAAACAAGCTCGTGTCACTTGCATGGAATATTTCTATTCGCAGGTAAATAGGCATGAATATCAGGTTCTTCTATGTCTGGGGAATGTTGCGCTACAAACA
>JAEYSJ010000003.1 GCA_023434855.1 Bacillota bacterium
CATGTAATAAATGATCATCCGCAAGAAGTAACTCTGTAACACCTTGTTTTTGTAAATATATAAGATAACTATCAAACTCGCTTTCACCCGTAGATACCCATGGACCTTGTACGAGAGGAATTGTACAAAAATTACACCGAGTATTACAGCCAAACGATGAAAATCCATGCACCAGATATCCATAATCTAATTTTCTTTCACCTGAAGAATGATATCTACCGCTATATAACCCCAAATCAAGAAACGAAAGATCTGGACATGCAATAGTGGATATATTTGACATAAATGCTCTTTTACGGGTATATTTTATTTGACCATGCCTTCTGTAAGCAATTCCGTTTACATCCTCTATTTCTTGGTGTCCCCTATGAGTCAAAACATCCAATAGTTCTGGAAAAGTAATATCAGTCTGTCCCAGTAATACAAAATCGATTGGAGAATCTAAGAGAGCGTCTTCCGGAAGCCCGTTAACATGAACTCCTCCCATTATAATAGGTATTTCTGGGTTTATTATTTTTACCAAGTCAGCCACTTCTCTAGAATTTCCCCACTGATGACTATACGAACAGCTGATACCAACTAAATCAGGATCATATTTTATTATTTTATCTTTCAGTACTTCTGGCTTTAATCCGTACAGAATAATCGAGCTACCCTCTGAACTTGTAAAATATTCCTGCTCATTTTTCCAATCTTCAAACACAGCATCTATAATTTGAACATCATAGCCTGCCTTTTTGGCTGCAGTACCAACTCTTAAAAGTCCTAAAGGTATCCCTGCTCTTTTCATTTCTTCAAGACAAGTTACTCCTCTTTGCTTGATAGAATCAATAATTTTTTTATCTTGTTCGAGAAATATGCTCCCTTCAGTATTTCTTTTTATATTTTCAAAGATAATATCCAATGGACGTTTGATTCTGGTATAATACGGAGTTATCAATAAAACTCTTGGTTTTCTGTTTAAAGCCCATGGATTGTAATTTAGCTTAGTTATTGAGTCTTCTACCAGCCCAGTGGCTAATTTTTGCATAAGATTGCTAGTGAGTTCTCTTCTATTTTTGTCAGGCTTAAGAAATATAGTACGTTTCTGCATTATTATAATTCCTTTCTTAGAATTATATTGATTCAGAAATAATCTCCGTTTATCGACAGGAAGTATCCACCCTATTGTCTTTAACGGCTAGAACGCTTGTAGAGAATGGATATTTTATCAATAAACTTCGAATCACTCATCATACCAAATGTGATTATAAATATTCCTAATGCCAACATAGAGGATCCGATTCGAACATGTCCCCTGTCATTGCGTAAGCAATAGCTCTACACCCATAACATTTGGATTTTTGGGTACACGTAGAACATTTTCCAATTATTTCATTATCTATATTCCTCATAGTTCGAATAATTGGCGATTCGCGTAAAATAGACATTAAGCTTTTCCATTTTATATTTCCACAATTAACAGGTATGGCTGAGCATGTTTGAACAAACCCTTTTACACTCACAAAGCAGCTCATATAATGTTTTCTACACCCACCATCCCCAAAATAAGGAACAGAAGGTTCATAACCTTTTTCAATAGCAATTTTTTCCACTAAACTTTTTACTTTTTCCGAGGAAACTTCCAATTCATTATTTACAAGGCCCCTTCCTGTCGGAATGAGTCTTAATAAAAACGGTTGAATGTCATTTTGGTCTGCCCACTTCCACAATTCTTCTAAATCGTTGTAATTTATCTTGGTAATAACGGCATTGATAGTTAAAGGCATTTCTTTCGTATAGCCTACTTCAATTAAATTTTTTATAGCTTGAAATGTTTTTTCAAAAGATCCTTTTACTCCAGTTAAATTATCATGAACAGAAGGGTTTAAAGATTCTATACTAATGCAAGGATAAACATTATTTTTAAATAATGTTTGTGCAAATTCTTTTGTTATTAGAGTTCCATTCGAAAAAATTTGAGGTAACATATCTTTCGAACGGATGAACTCAACTATCTCAAAAAATTGCGGATGAATTGTTGGTTCACCTCCGGTTAAAGTGACTGTTCGGGCTCCTAATTCTTTTGCATCGGTAATTACTTGTTTTATCTCTTCAAGTGTTAACTCATTATCTAATGGCTTTCCTGATGATGAATAACAGAATTTGCATTGTATATTACAATGTTTTGTTATTTCAATATCACAGTTTAGAATTCCGTTATTGTTTCTTACTTTCTCGATCTCATCCTTAGCATAGTTCCATGCTCCACAAGGAAAATGTCTAACACTTTTCATATTTGATCCTCCACACCATAATGTTTTTACAAAAAATGTCCCTAACTCCTTTCCAAATTTATATTTATTATTGAGTATTTAATCCTTTTAAAATATCTAATGTTTCTTGATGTATGATTTGTAAGTCATTTTGGTTTGGTCTATCTGAGATGTCTCCTAATCTTCCAAATTTTATTCCTTCTTCCCAACCACGAATATTTCCCACTGTATACCATTCATCCAATATACAGAACCCTAAATGCTCAAAAAATTGTGCCATATACTTTCCGGCAGTATAAGCCTCATTAATTCCAGTATGGATACCAGCATAAGTACAAAAAACAACCGCATATTTACCATAACGTTTAGGTGCTCTTAGTTGCCTATTGCAATATTTACTCATACTATTTTTTATGTATTTCATTACTTGTTCCGGAGGAAGCATATTATATGATGGTGCTCCGAAAAAAACCAAATCAAATTCATATAAGTCGATAATCAAGTCTTCATTGATTTCCACAATATTTACAGATATATCATTTTCAAGAAGAGTCATTTCTATTGTTTTAGCTACTTTTTTGGTATTTCCACCTGAACTCCAATATAATATTAAACTTTTTATCATTAATTGACCTTCCTTGCATACAGATTAGATGGTCTGTTATATATTGTTTTTAGCGTATTTACTCTAAAGGAGGTACTCCTTACTGCAAACATGGAATTGAAAACCCGTCACAAATACAAATTCCAATCACACTTACCAATTAGCCAAAGATTTTTTATTTGGCAATTTCAATTGATGTTCCAAATAATGCTTAGACATCTGATATCACGTACCGGGATGATTCGCAATAATGCTACAAAACACTCGGAGAACCAAGCGCAAAAGGTGTACGTTTAGCTTAATGTCTAATACGGGGGGAAACCACTTAAAAATTAATTAAATTTAAACCACCACGGATTAAGAATCATCCTCCTGCAATTGGTGTCATTATAGCTATTTCATCACCATCCGCTAAAGGCATAGGATCATCTACTTCTAGTTTTCTATTATTAACAAAAATCGCGATGATCTTATTTATACTTCCATCATGATCAATAATAATACTTCTAAGCCCTTTATATCGTTGGCACAAATTATTGATGATGAACTCTTGTACTGTAACCACCTCGTTAATATTAATTACTTCTTTTGATTTTCCTATTACTTTTTTGACTTTCGTCATATAGACTAATGAGATATTCATTTAATTATGTAGACGCGGTTTATCTGGTTTTAACCAAGAGAAGCGTCGTTCCTCCTTTGTATTAAAATTCTATTTGCTTATATCTATGTGAATATAATTTAGATCAACTTTAGTACTTTTCTGATTATTCCCTAGTTTTATTTTACTTTAATTAGATTAAACTATCTTAATTTGAACTTCTTTATTTAAACAGCCTTCGTAAAATGCTCTTATTTTTAGTTTTAGTGGGTCAGTAGCTTCAACTATAAACATAAATAATTCGGTATCTTTGGCCAAATATGTATCTAATTTAGAAGGTAATTCCCACAAGGCCACTTCCTTCAATATCATTAAAGCCATATGATGCATATGATAGGTACCAACTAATTGTAGATTATTTTTTTCAAAAGAGTCGATAATCGTTTTTGATTCAAAAGGATCGGCAAACCATGCCCGTTCTTCATTGGGAATAGTAGTGGGTAGTGCATACATATTAAGTGCATCATCCATATACTTTTTTGTGGGACCATCTTTTGCTCTGTGATTTATTATCAGCGGGGCAACTTGTTCTATATATAAACCTTGTTCGCATATTTTGCCCCCAATGAAACCATATGCTTGTTGTTGTGCAAGTTCTTTACAATCGAGTTTGAACAGACAATGTTTAATTACTTCATTATATTTTTCTTTGGGGAATATAATTTCATTGATTATTTCTTCCATGTCTAATATTTCCACCTCAATAGACTGATTTGTTTAAAGGAAGTTTGTTATTACACCATTCTGTTAAACCGCCATCCAAATTAACTATTTGTTTATAACCTCTTGCATATAATGCTTTCGCGGCCAACATACTACGATACCCATTATTACTGAATATTACTATCTTTTTATTTTTATATTGCTCTATTTTGTCTAAATGATCCCAAAATTCATTAATAGGGAGATTTATAGAACCCTCAATACTAATAGCCGAGTATTCACATCGATCTCTGACATCTAAAAGAAAGAATTCTTCAGCTCTTTTCAATGCGTTATTTACTTCAAAACATGATATTTTATTAACGGCCTCTATTTCAGGCTCATTATTACATATTCGGGAATAATTAGATAATTTTCTCATGGTAGCATTTGAACCACAAATTGGACAGTCCATTTTTTTTATAAGTTCTACTTCTTTTAGTTGCATATTTAAAGCATCGTATAAGAGTATTCGTCCAATAGCAGGATTTCCCACTTTGCAAATTAATTTAATTACTTCTGTAGCTTGAATTGCTCCAATAACTCCAGGTAATGTACCTAAAACACCTAGCTCTAAACTACCAGGAACAAGTTCCGGCTCTGGGGTAGAATATAAACATCTGTAACATGGACCTCCTTTCGCACCAAATACCGTTACCTGTCCTTCGAAATTGTAAATACTACCAAATACATATGTTTTCCCAAGTAAAACACATGCATCATTGATTAAGAAGCGTGTTGCTAAATTATCTGTTGCATCTACAATATAATCAAAATTGCTAACAATTTTTAAAATATTATCAGAATTTAGTACTTCGTTGTATATAATTACGTTTATATCCGGATTTATCTCTTTAACTCTTTTAGTTGCAATTAAGGCTTTTGGTAAACCAATATCCGAAGTTCCATAAAGAACTTGCCTTTGTAAGTTACTTAAATCAACTATATCGAACTCAGCTATTCCTAATGTTCCGATACCAGCAGCTGCAAGATAAATAATTATTGGTGATCCTAACCCTCCAGCTCCTATAACAAGTACCTTTGCAGTTAATAATTTTTCTTGCCCTTCTACTCCTATCTCTGAAAGTAATATATGGCGATTAAAGCGTCTATATTGGTTTTCATTCATAATATATATCCACCCCATTTTAAAACGAATCTCCTACCTCGTTGCCCTAGATATGTCTTCATTTTATGGATATAATATTTTCCGTTTGTTGTTAGTCATAGCAATGGTTTAACAAAGTTTGAGTATAATTAGGACAAATTAAGGAAAAATAAATTTTATAGCATCAGAAAGGAAACTTCATAATTGAAAGAACACTCTGCAAATTAAATCAAGAATTAATATTTTGTGATCACTATAAAACCAATAAAATCATTACTATGGTTAAATTATTTTTATATCCTCCAAATTTATTTCCGACATTTTTTTATCATATCTTTTTCAAGATGAATTCCCTTCATTAACTCCATGAAACTATAATAGGTAACATATATTTTTTGGACTGTAGCAATATTAGATAAAGCTATAATTGATTCCCTTCGTTGAAAAAGAAAATCAACAAGTTGTTTTAGCTTATCTTGTATTTCACCTGACTTTTTATTTTCAAGAGAAAAAATAAAGCCACTATGTTCATAAAGAACAGATTTTGTTGCTCCTCTTATTTCACCTTTTTCCCACTGATTTTGAGGTATAAAATCAATTCTTTTAGCATTATCTCTAGACCATATTTTTCCGAAACCACTACAAGTTCAACGATATTATCCGGCGATACTCCTATCAAAAGCGGTTTTACTTTGTCACTATACTAACATACATAATAAAATAGTATGGCTTATTTTTTACTGGGAAATAAACTTCTGCTTTGTTATCTTTTTCATTAATAAAAACATCTTCAATATATGGTAACCCATCCTTATAAATTATGAATTTTGTGCCCTTAATTTACTCACGAAGTAAATTTACTATATTATGTACATTTTGTCAATATATACCAATAAAGTTAGACAATTTACATTATTTGTAATATTTTAATAAATATACCATATGCCTTTATATCTTTATGCCAAAAAGCCGATCAAATAATTAAACCGCAACGCACTCTGCTCATTTCTTATCTATTCATTATGTTTACATCGAATTCTTTGATTAGCTCTGCATCTACTATAATTTTTATAAACTGCATTGCCTTATATTTTCTCAGAAAATTCTCACTTTGTAATCGCAGTTTCCACTTCTCTATAAAGTAATCCTTATTTTGAACGATTGTATTGAATGTGTTTATAAAGACTCGATACAAAACCCCATCATCGGCTCTGTAATATGCTTGTTCTCACAACCTTTTTCTCCTTTTGCCAGATACTTAACGTTGCACCGCCAAATAATCCTTCTGTACCTTTCATTCGTACTGTTCCAAACTTTCCTGCCAAAAATCTGACCGCAAGAACTGCAGATGACTATAGCTCTGTTTTCGTTGCAGCCAAATTACCGTCTCAACATGTGTTTTGATAGACCTGCTAATAAAAGCAATGCCTGAACTGAAGATTTTTGAGCAGTGGAAAAAGGGCATAACAAAATAAGCCACCACTAGAAGGAAAATTGCGCTGGCAGTTGAACAGACGGATCGCAATAAGTCAGGTAGCAGCGTCCAATTTATCGAGGTGTTCCTCAACGCGGGCGTAAGAAATACGTAGAAATTTATTGGCGTCAGCCATCATATAGGCAAAGAAGAGTTCGCCGTCCGACCGCTTTTTATCAAGGTATAGGAATACTGGCTCGTTGGTCGGTGAAGTTAGATGGCTGACAGTCTATCAAACGGACGTAAAGCCCATGATAGAAGACGTCAAGCCAATTATCCCTTCCATTGTAGCTGAGGCGCGAGAGTGAGAAAAGCACGCCTGGAAGACGTGCTTTTTCCGTTAATCTTATTATAGTAGATGGATGATACTAATACGCGGAAAATATGAGTATCGTGTATCAGTGCACCCCCTTGGCTTAGGGGGTGTCGTTTAGATTATAGGGTTAAACCTTTGCGCAATATCCATTCATTCCATGTAAGTTGAATAGGTGAAACTATCAAGAAAAGCGTATACCCCAAGTTAACGGAAAATGAAATAAACCCCAATAATCACGCGGCAATTTTTGATACCTAGCTCGCTTTTCAAGAGGAGGTAGATTTTCTTCATTTGCCGTGTACCGCCGTTCGATGTTGTAGTAAAGTTCGATCCACGCAAATATCTTTTGCCTCACCTGATCGCGCGTCAGCTTATACAACAATTTATAGATCAGTTCTTTCTTTAATATAGCAAAAAAGCTCTCCATACGGGCATTATCATAGCAGCTTCCCGTACGACCTATGCTCTGTAACAGTATATGTTTTTGGAGATGTTCCCGATATTCTCGGCTGGTATATTGACTTCCACGGTCAGAATGAAAAATTAGGCCGTGCTTCTTTCCATAACGGCCTATTGCACTGTTTAACGCTGATACGCACAGCTCTGCCCGTTTGTGATATGTCATTGATATTCCTACAATAGCGCCATCAAAGCAGTCTAAAATGGCGGCCAGATAAAGTTTTCCATCCGCACATTTCATTTCCGTAATGTCAGACAACCACTTACTGTTTGCTTCTGATGCCTTAAAGTCACGCTTTATCAGATCTTCGCTCAGTTGTTCTTTCGGATTACGTTTAGTAATACCGCGTGGAGTTTTGCGCCGATGTAATAAATGATTATCACGCAAAAGTTTATAGCATTTGCCGTAACTTGGTTTCTTTTTTGTAGAAGGAAGTTCATTACGTAAGCTTTGAACGCCACTCCTATTTCTGACGCCAACTTGAGTGCATCATTTTTAAATTCTTCATTGTATTTTTTTAACATTTTCATTACACCCCATTTTTATATCATATCACTTTTGGGTGTGCGCTTTTATTATAGTAGTCCATTCTTGTTCATCGAAAAATTATCCTACGCTGTAGTGCTAATAATTATTATTTTCTGGTTTCTGACTTTGGATATCCGAAATGTAGGTAATAAAAACTCCGTCATAAGTGTACAGCTATGTAACGAAATTCTATTCGCGGAAATAGTATGTAATAGTATAATAGATAATTAGCGAGAAAATTAGTATAAATTGTATAATAAATAAATGCTACAGTTTCATTATCGTAAATTATCACCATTCTTGCCAATTTTTGGCTTGCAACAATATGGATATTTTTTTGGATTATATGAAAATGAGATCACCAAAAAGAAGTATTGTATAAACTGTAATCTACTGCTAATAAAAGCGAAGATTGGGATTGAACTTCATTAGCCTAAATTAGCAGTAGAAAACTCAACATAAGGGGTTTGACAAAGTAACTAATTATCATGAAAGGTAGGATTATACTTTGTTAATTATTAATACACACGGTATCAAGATACCGCGTAAATGGAGAAATCCTATAAAAATATTCAAAATAGAAATAGGAGTTGATGTACTGTGAAACCAGAAAAGGTTGTGATACCTCTGCACAAAATACACGAAACAGCAATTATTCATCCTGCCGCACGTATCGGCAATAATGTAGAAATTGGGCCATACACTGTAATAGGGGAAAATGTTCTAATAGGTGATGGCACAAAGATCGGTGCATATGTAAATATAGAGGATTGGACGAGAATAGGTAAAGATTGTATAATTTTTCCCTACGCTTCCATTGGAGCTATTCCACAAGATTTAAAATTTAGTGGGGAAAAAAGCTATGTTTTTATTGGGAATTGTACGCAAATAAGAGAATTTGTTACTATTCATCGAGCTACCGGTGAAGGGGAAGAGACGAGAATAGGTTCACATTGTTTATTACAAACTTATACCCATGTAGCGCATAATTGTATAGTAGGCAATCACGTCATTTTATCTAGCGGGGCTACTCTAGGTGGGCACGTGGTAGTAGAAGACCATGCAAATATTGGTGGGTTAGCTGGCGTTCATCAGTTTGTTAAAATTGGTTATAATGCTATGATAGGTGGGGCTTCAAAAGTAACACAGGATGTGCCTCCATTTATAATTGCTGACGGACATCCTGCTAAAGCAGTTGGAACAAACGATGTTGGAATGTCACGTAATAACATTAGTATTGAAGTACGTCGAATCATTAAAAAAGCTTACAGAATGCTCTATCGTTCAAATTTAAATTTGGCTCAAGCGATTGCTTTAATGGAGCAGGAGCTTGATGCCCATGAAGAACTCGAATATTTCCTGCGCTTTCTCCGCAACGCAGAACGGGGAATTTGCCGTAGTCGCAAAGAAGTAACCCAATGAGATAAAGTTATAAACTGGTTTTGTTGAATAAATCCGGAAATATTTAGGACTTTTTTCATCCTAAATAAAAATCTTCTTCAAGGGCTAAAATTTGAGTAATGATAATGCTTAAGAAGACAGCAACATGAAAACGTAGTATAAAAAATACCAAAATACCTTGTAATAAGGCAATGTTATTAAGTTAAGGCATAGAGAATAATCCCAAAAAGGTTGACAAATAGACGAAAATGCGGTAGGCGATGGAACACTTACCGCACACTTTAAAAAACGAGACTAGCCCGAAAACTGTGTGAACTGACGTTACCCAAATTTGATAGACACCAAGAATACCTCTATAATAAAAATAATGGGGGTATGCGAAAATGGGTAACGGAAGGAAGTTTAATAAAGAATTTAAGGAGCAGACAGTGCTCCAGATCCTATCTGGAGAGAGAACTGCTTCAGACTTGGCGAAAGAACTAGGAGTTCATTATTCTACCATCCGAGACTGGGTGAAGAACTACCAGCAGGACGACGTAAATGCATTTCCCGGAAGCGGAAATCTCAAGCCAGACGACGATGAACTGCGTAAGTTGCGCTGTGAACTCGCTAATCTCAAAGAAGAAAATGAGATTTTTAAAAAAGCCGCTGCTTACTTCGCGAAGAATCAGAAATAGCCAAATTTCAGTTCATTTATGAGCATCGCTCCCGGTATCAGATAGCGAGGATGTGCGAGATACTTAATGTATCACGAAGCGGATATTATTCATACATTAATCGACCCGAGAGTAATCGGGCCAGGAAAAATGCACGGTTGCTGAGTACAATACAAAAAATCCACAAGGATACCCACGGTGTTTAGGTTACCCGCGAATTACTAAAGCTCTGCCAAATGATATGAAAGCAAGTAAAAATACTGTTTATCGCCTCATGAAGCAAAACGGTATCCAATCGAAAACAAAGCGGAAATATAAGGCAACTACTAACTCAAATCCATTCTTTCAGAGATGCAGCAAAGTCCATAATTACCTTCCCGTAGAGAATTTTTCGTGCTATAAATTTAAAGGGGGGAAGTATTCCATAGGTTTTTTAAAGACAGTAGGGGACGTTTCTTTTTTGGCAACTTTATTGTGCCAAAAAAGAAACGCCCCCTACTGTCTCCCATACCTTTATGTCCCTCGATAATATGCTAACAAAATTACATTTATTTCAACAGAAGGGAAAAGGTGTTTTTTTATAGAACATTTTATATTTATATATTGCAGATACTACCGCCTATATCCATAACTGGGAGTACTTTAATTTCCTTATTTGGTGTTGGATTCCAACACGGGAAAAAGCAATTGGGCAGGAATTATTATGCCAAACGAGGCCGGGTCTCACCATACTAAATTGCTAGAAAATTGGAGGTATAAATACCATGTTATTTCTGTTTAACAACAAACGATTCCTAGCGCTGCTTACAACGGTAATTGTTTTAATCTTGGCTGGAAGTGCTGAAGCGGCTCTCGCCCAGCGGCCGACGGCGAGACCATTGGCCAATGTGCGAATAAACGACAAGTTTGGCTATATCGACAAAACAGGCCAAGTGGTCATTCCCCTTCAGTTTGATAACGCAGGGGAATTCAGCGAAGGAATGGCTCTAGTGCAAACAAACGGCAAGTGGGGCTATATTGACGAGACGGGCAAAGTAGTCATCCCGGCGCAGTTTGATTCTGCTTGGCTTTTCCACGATGGGATGGCTGCAGTGATTATAGGCGGAAAATACGGTATAGGCGGTAAGTGGGGCTATATCGACAAAACCGGCAAAGTGATCATTCCGATGCAGTTTGATGGTGCATTGAATTTCAGCGAAGGACTGGCTCTAGTGCAAATAAACGACAAGTATGGCTATATTGACAAAACCGGCAACGTAGTCATCCCGGCGCAGTTTGGTGATGAGGATGATTTCAGCGAAGGACTGACTGCTGTAATGATAAACGGCAAGTGGGGCTTTATTGATAAGACTGGCAAATTTGTCATTCCGGCGCAGTTTGATTCTGCGAGGGGGTTTCACGATGGACTGGCTATAGTGTTTACGAACGGCAAGTATGGCTATATTGACAAGACCGGCAAGTTTGTCATTCCGGCGCAGTTTGGAGGGTATGTTTTGTGGTGCTTCCAAGAAGGACTGGCTATAGTGGTTATAAATGGCAAGTATGGCTATATTGACAAAACCGGCCAAGTGGTCATTCCCCCTCAGTTTGATTATGCGAGGAATTTCAGCAAAGGACTGGCTGCTGTAAAGATAAACGACAAGTATGGCTATATTGACAGAACCGGCAGAATGGTCATTCCGGCGCAGTTTAGTGATCCGAGTAACTTTAGCGAAGGACTAGCTG
>JAEYSJ010000254.1 GCA_023434855.1 Bacillota bacterium
ATCACTTTCTTGGCTTCAAGAGCGCTGTCGATATAGGCGTAGTTTCCATTACCTTTATCAGCCAAAATCTCCATCTTGTTATCTTTGATATTACCCATCCCAAATCCGAGCACACTGAGGAAAATCCCGTCATTCCGACGCTCTTCAATCATTCTCTCAAGTTCACCTTCACTGCTTACCCCAACGTTGAAATCCCCGTCGGTAGCCAGAATGACCCGGTTATTGCCTGATTTCATAAAGTTTTCTTTGGCAATCTGGTAGGCCAGGCTTATCCCTTCACCGCCTGCCGTTGAGCCCCCGGCTTGAAGGCTATCGATGGCATTAATAATTTTGTCCTTTTCGCTGCCGGGAGTAGACTCAAGTACGACCCCGGCTGTTCCGGCGTATACAACGATTGACACTTTATCTTGAGCGCGTAATTGTTTTACAAGCATTTTAAAAGCTGTCTTCAGCAGCGGAAGTTTATTCGGTTCACCCATCGATCCGGAAACATCAATCAGAAATACCAAATTGCTGGGAGAAAGCTCTTCCGCCATGAAGTTTTTCCCCTGAAGGCCGATCATCACCAATTTATGGCCTTGTTTCCACGGGCAGTCGCCCACTTCAGTTGTCAATGAAAAAGGATGTTCCCCGCCAGGCTGCGCATAATCATAGCTAAAATAATTGACCAGTTCCTCCGTCCTGACGGCGTCAGCGGGCGGCAGCTTACCGGAGTTAATAAATCGGCGCACATTGCTGTAAGAAGCAGTATCAACATCAATGGAAAAGGTCGAAAGCGCTGTTGTCAGCGCGGCCTGGAACCCCTTATCGTAAATCCTTTTATATTCTTCAGTATTATAAGAACCTTGCGGCGGTGAATAGTAATTTCCCGGACTAGCCAGCAAAACCCCGCTTTTATACTCCATGCTTGCCTGAGGAAAAGGCATGGCTACCCGATAGCGAGTCTCATTATAGGAAGCTTTAAGTACTATTATCGCATCTTTTTTTTCATTCATTTGGAATGAAAGATGATACCCATTCCTTAGCGCATCCAAAACCTGTTCCAGCGTTTGTCCCGCAGTTACCTGCAAGTAGATTTCCATCCCGGCAACTTCCGGAACAGCCATAATACTGATACCGCTGCGGTTACTTAAAACGGCAAGAAAATCCTCAAGCGGTATTCCATCAGCCTTGATCTCTGCTGTAATGCGGGCATTCTTGGACTTATCCTCCAAATTTGCCGCTGCGGCCCATGCGGAAGCGGCTATTAAGCATAACAACATCACTATCAATACTCTTTTCACTTTGGATTTACCCCCTTGTTTGTCTGTTAAATTTATCTAAACCAATAAACGTTAACAAACACAAAAAGTAACGCCTGAGAATAGAAATTTAAGGAAAATACTAAATTAGCACTCTTCCTTACATTCATTCTTATGAACGTTACTTTTTTATATAAAATTCGTTTTAATATTTTGAATACACTTTCGCAGTCAATTCGGCAGTTATCGCCGGCGTTGACGGGATATACTTTTCGCCCTAAAATAAAATTATCGCCTGTACTATATGCGACAACTTGACTTGACGATAAATTGATAGATAAGTTGGTGAGGGATGCTGGACGAAGATCTTCTAATTGATAAAGCTAAATCAGGTGACCGCAATGCGCTTAATGATCTTATTGCGGCTTATTGGCAGCCGGTTTACCGCTTTGTGTCCTATAAAACCGGAAACCCGGAAGACGCCCAGGAGATAACCCAGGAAACATTTGTTAGGACCTTTCGCGCATTGCCTAACTATCAAAAGACCGGCACTTCCTTTAAAACCTATCTTGACCGTATAGCACTAAATCTGGTCATCGATTTTTGGCGCAAGAAAGGGCGATGTCCGGCAGTAGTCGATCTTGCTGAATATGAGGAGCCAATTGCTGAAACTGAACAGCCTGATACCCAGGCTGTAAACCGTGAAACGAGTGAATCAATTGCTCTTGTGATTAAAGAACTGCCGGAAGAACAGCGGCGGACTGTTGAACTCAGAATCATTGCTGGTCTGCCTGTCAGGGAAACAGCTATCGCCCTTGGCAAATCCGAAGCGGCGATTAAAATGCTGCAGCAACGGGCGCTGAAGAATCTGCGTACCTTACTGCTCGCCAAAGGAATTGTGGAAAACTGTGCAGGGAGGTGAACCCAATGTCCGAGTCTGAAAAACTAACCAAAGAAATGGAAGAACTGTCCCGTTTGTTAGATTCAATAAACTCCGGCGAGTATCCGGAAAGCGATCATAAAGAAACCGCCGACCTCTTAGCAATAGCAACATTAATCAAAAAAGCGGCAATGCCTGTCCGCCCGCCGCAGCATATTATGGAACAAATATTGGAGCAAGTAATTACACCGCCTAATCGTCCGAAAAAATTTAAAACGTGGTTTCATCCAGGCGTCTTGGGCGCAGTGGCCTCCCTTATGCTGTTAGTCGGCTTAAATCTATTACATCCTTGGTCAAAAGAACTTCCCGTTACACCTGCGCCAATCCTCAATACGGAATTGCGGGAAATAACTCAGGAGAAACCGAGTGAGGAAAAATCACCGGCTACAACTCCTGGTGCTGCTCAATCCGCCTCAAAAGCTACAACCGAACGGCCGGAAGCCGCAGACAAAAACACTCCTGCGACAACTACCCCGCCGGCGAAAACACCCGCCGGAGTTACACCTCCTCAGCCAAGCGAGCAGATGAACCAAGCGGATACCGTTGAAAAGAAAGCAGCGATCATAGCGGAACAATCTCCAAACAGGTACTTACCTAAATCCTCTTCCGACCGTCAGCGCCTGCGCATAGCCATGACCCACCCCACTGATCCCCCTTCAGAAACAGCCCCGCTTTTCCTGCCGGGGAAAGTGCCTGACTCGATATCCATTGACAAAGAAAATGGCCTGGTACGCCAGGTGTACAATAAAGACACCCCGCAGGAAATTATTATTACTCAGCACGCTCGGCCCCTCAAAAATACCAAACCTTCGTTTAATACACTGCTGCCGATAGATATGAAAGATGAAAAAGCAGTTGGTATTAATAAAGTTACCCTTGTTATCAAAAATCAAGAAGTAACAGTTGAAGGCCGCCTTTCCTGTCAGGAACTGCAGAAACTGGCCGAATCACTAATATAAATATTGCGGGTTGTGTCTTCAAATCCGCGCAAATGCTTTAATTGGCAGTATTATCCATTACTTATAATTTAAACATATATTTGCCGTAAGTACATTTTATAAGTATAAGATTGCCAAGAATCTTTAGTTTGGTAATCTCAAATTCTACAGTCAAACACTCAGCCCACCAAATTGGCGGACTTCAGCTATAACTATTTATGTTGATGGAAGTGATCTGTAAACTTTGCAAAATTTCATCAAAACTAGGAGAGTAACCATTTAAACCATGCTTGAAGAACAGGAAAGGCCCGTTTTAACTGATTAACTTCTTCTTCAGTCTGAACTGCTGAATGTACTACTAAAGGGCTGTACTGTAACTTTACGTTTCAGCACAACCCCTTACTTGTCTTTCTTATACAATTACTTACTTGTTGTTATCAATAAGAAAAATTAGATTTACTTTCTATGGGTAAATTTAAAGCGCTTCTTCTACTTTACTTTTCGCAATGGATTTAGTATATTCGTCCGCCAGGCGGCGCGTATATTTCGCATATTTATCGTCCACAGTTATTCCCTGAATCTGTGCTACCTCTTTTCGCATTGCTGCAATATCAGGCAACCAATAACTAATATTATCAATATATACCGGTTTACCGGGCACCGTATAGGTTTTCAAACCCTGATTATAAACATCGTTAATTACAGTAGTCAGACTAAGCATTTCACTTACAGGCATGTCCGTCTTAAACACGGAATTAGCTTCTTTGATAACATTCGGGATTTTGGTGATTACGGATGGATTGATCACATCCGCCAGCAGTGCCTTGGCAAACTTTTGTTGGCGTTCAATTCGTCCTATGTCACCCATTTCATCATGGCGGAACCTTACATATTCAAGTGCTGTGTTGCCATCCATGTGTTGCATCCCCGGATGGAGATCAATGAGACCATTGTTATCGACTTCGCCCGCATCATACGGGTCATAATAGTACATACGCTTGTCCACATTAATATCAACCCCGCCTAATGCATCGATTACTTTTTTAAAACCATCCATGTTTATTACCATAAAATAATCAATCGGTATTCCCAATAAATCTGATACTGTCTGTTCAGAAAGTTGATGCCCGCCATAGGAGTAAGCATGACCGATTTTGTTCCATTCCTGTCCGGGAATATTTACCCTGCTATCCCTTGGTATCCAAAGCATAGAGATATTCTTGGCATCCGTATCTACTGTGACAACACATGTTACATTGGAGCGGCCAATATCATTTTTGCGTTCATCAATACCTAAAAGCAGGATGTTTATCTTTTTATGAGTTGTTAAACCTATAGCTTGCTTGGTTTGGTCAATAAAAGAGCCAGTGGGCATAGAAGATCCAGTATACTTATAGCCGAATAGCACCGCTACCGCTATTATTAATAGAATACTCGTTATCGCCAGTATGCGCTTTTTTTGGCTGTTTCGTTGGTTGATTAACCGGCTTTCCAAGCTTGGCATGATAATAGCCTCCTCCTTCCCATAAAGAAAGTCTCCAATCCGGAGACCAATAACTAAATTAGTTTATCAGAATAATAATTACCCGTTATACAACATCGCGTGGAATGATCTCCCAACTTACAGCAGTAACACCAGTCTCCAGACTTACCCGACTTACGATTTTTTCCACGGTTGAGTCTGTGCGTCCCAGCATGCTGATAAGATGGGCTTCTACCACAACCTTAGTCTGGTTTTCCAAATCCTCGCTGTGCAGGGAATGCAGCACTAAGTTTTCACCATTAACCATATGCAACAGTAAAGTACGAATATGAATTTCATAATCAGTTCGAGAAGTAACATTTATGCAATACTGTACTTCTTCTTCAGTAGCAACACTGGGCGTTTTGTTAATATTACGCGCCAATGGTCTTAGAGCAATGTTAGCGACTAATATTGCCACCGCACCAATGAATGATTCGGCGAGAAAACCAGCTCCGGTCATCGTTCCTATTGCCGCAGAACACCATAATGTGGCTGCTGTATTCAGACCACGAACATTTAGTCCGTCGCGCATAATAACGCCTGCTCCCAAGAAACCGATTCCTGACACAACTTGAGCCGCAATCCGAGTCGGGCTTGAATCATTTACAGTCATTACAGACATCATGACAAACAGCGCAGAGCCAGTGGCAACCAGTGCATTCGTTCTTAGGCCAGCCATGCGTTGCCGCCACTGTCTTTCTAAACCGATAGACGATCCTAAAATAAAGGCTAGAGCTAAACGAATAGTAAAATCCAGCAAAGTCATTGTATTTACCTCCTAATATGACTATTGCCGAACTATCAACGCCTAAAAGACGGTTGTAGGACAACAACAGTTCTTCTATTTTTGTTGTTACGATAATCCGGTATGCTATCCATACAACCACCCCCTTATATATGATCGGCTTAATTCTATCTTAGATTAAACCAATTTCATGAATTGCCCGGTAGGCTACCAATCCTACCATTATAAACAGATACAGTCTCAGCGAAAGTAGTGAATATTTTACCGCCGGGCTAAGGGGCATAAGGCCCAAACCTTCGGTGTTGCGTTTTTCTTCGGCTTGGTCATCTAACGGATGAATTACATAAAAGCACTTTTCGTTATGGTTTAATTTTATTTTATTTGCCATTGTGGTCATTTTAAAATCCCCCTCTTTTATTTATTTGAATAGGTCGGGCAGGATAACTTGCACTGCCAGAGTTAGTGATAAGGCGAACAAAATTACAATAACTATCCAGTTAATATAGTTGTTCCATGATTTGTTTACAAAATCGTCTCCCAAAAGCTCTTTATCATTTAATAGCAGTTGTAAAAAGACAATTGCGGAAGGTAGCATCAATCCTGCTAAAACTTGAACACTAATAATAATTAATTGCAGGGGTGCGTTTGGAATAAGCACAAGACCTGCCGCCGCTAATACGGAAATGATATATACAAGGTAAAATCCAGGCGCTTCCCGGAATGGTTTTTGCAAGCTATGGGACCACCCTTTAACCTCTCCGTATGCCCAGGCACTAGCCAAAGATATGGTAGTAGCTCCTAAAATAGCGGCATTAATCATTAATAAAAGTATCGCATTCTTAAAGAATTCTCCGGCAATTGGTGCAAGAGCAACAGCCATCTGGGCTGGATCTTCAAACTTTATTCCGTTTTGGGTGGCATAATTGCCTACCAGCATCATACAGCCGGCAATCGCAATTGTGCAGGTTGCACCAAAGAATGTATCGATTCGCGCATGTTTAAGATCGGAAAAACGCAACCGCTTGTCAGCAATACAACTTTGTTGGAAAAACAACTGCCAAGGGGCAATCGTCGTGCCTACGATTGCAATGATAAGAAAGATTAAGTCAAACGTGACCGGTCCGGGCGGCAGCGAAGGAATGATTGTATGATGAACCGCCATACTCCAGTCGGGAGAAATCATTTTAACTAATCCAATCCAAGTCAAATCCAGTAAACACAATACTATAACCGTTCTTTCCCACCGCAGATAGCTGCCTGTAATCACCATGACAATGAGAGCTACAGCTGCTATTGGTACGGCATATAATGAATTGAACCCCAGTCCTTGCAAACCTAAGTCAATTGCGGCAAATTCCGTAACCAAGGTAAGGAAATTAACTAGCAGAAGATCAAACAGTGAGAAAGCACCCCACCATTTACCGAAACGTTTGTAAATCATGGCAGCATGGCCTTGACCGGTGGCAATACCGAGGCGCACTACCATCTCTTGAACAAAATAGGTAATTGGGAGCAGTAGTAGCAACAGCCACATTAAGTGGAGACCATAGTCAGCGCCGGCTTGAATATAGGTCGAAACTGCGCCGGCATCATTATCTGCTACCATTACGATAATTCCCGGACCCATTACCATCAAAAACGTAATTAAACGCTGTGCCCATTTTCCCTTAACCGTGATGGCTTTGGTTGGAACAGTGCTGGTTTGCATAGTAGATCCTCCTTTTTGCATATTCGTGTGTAATTGGCGATAGACGACTTGGTAATGCTAAACCAACTGTTATCCCAATTACTGGTGGATAATCCTTTTCTTACGTATTCTGTTTTTGTTTTGCATAAATGCGGGTCATCATCACTACTCATAGTCGTCTCACCTCCCTTTCTTTACACACAAAAAGCAAAGCCTCCAACTTTGGAAGGCTTTGCTGAGTATGCAAAATGGCCTATTGCCTTCCCCACACGTTGAGTTTTGGCACTGCATAACGTAGAGTTAACCCATTCCCTCAGCCACATTAAGTAAAACCTTAATCCGGTAATACCTGTTCTACCCATTGGCGTCTCTCGACATTTCCGGGCAGTGGCCTGTGTTTATGCAGGAGCCTCACCTAACGAAGAACAATATTTATTTTAGTTTTTGTTAGCATATAATACGATGTTACTTTTTCTTTATGAATACAGTCTTCTTTTTATCTTTTTAAGATTCTATAATCTTAAAGAAAATAATAAAAGCCTTCCATGACTTGGAAGGCTTTTCTAAGCGCGCGCAAAATAGCTACTACCTTCCCCACTCGTATGAGCTTTGGCACTGCATGACGTAGAGTTAAAACCCAATCACTCAGCCACATTAAGTAAAACCTTAATCCGGTAATACCTGTTCTACCCATTGGCGTCTCTCGACATTTCCGGGCAGTGGCCTGTATTCTATGCAGGAGCCTCACCTAACGAAGAATTATTCAATTGCTTGTTATTAGAATACTACTGCTAAAGGCTAATGTCAATACTAAATTTGTTGTCAGTCAATTCTTAATTTTAGCTGTTACTGAAGAAATTCATGTAATAACTGATCAATACTATTAATTACGACAATCAATCTCATTAAATCTCTACTTTCCTACTCCTAAATTGCATTTTTATTAATTTACCAACACTTACGGTCTTATTTTATGACATTAAGTCAGGAAAAAGAGAAGTAATAACTAATGCAATAGTAAGGCCGACCATGATCATGGTAGTCGACCAGGCAACTATATTGTACCACCTCAACATTTGCGGTAATAATTCCCGGCTCGATAACAGCTAACAGTATGAAAAAGTTACGCAAAAATTTATTATTATTAATACAATCCATAACATTGCTCATTATTTTCACCCCTTTCGTCCAGCAAGCACATATTGAAAAAATGTTTTAAAGCGACTACGACTAGGCATGATCGTTCTTATTAAATCATCAATTGTAATAATTCCAAGCATCTGCCTGTGGTCATTTAATACCGGCAAGGCAAGTAAAGTATACTTTGCCGCAATACTGACGGCTTTCTTGTAGTCTTCATCGGCGTAAACGCTGCGGATGTTGGTTTGCATTATTTCATCCAGCATAATTTCCGGTTTTGCGAGAATCGGTTTACGTAGTGATATAACTCCTCGCAATACATTATTTTCATCCAACGCGTAAATATAATAAATCGTTTCAGCCTTATCAGCCAGTTGACGTATTTGTTCAATTGTCTCCTGTACAGTCAAACTGGCAGGCAAGGAAATATAGCCTGCTGACATTATCAATTTCTTTTGCCGTCCGTGTTGTACCCACGATAATTGGATATCATTTACCCTAACCAGTTTCGATCCTGCCAGATCAATAATCTGTTTATCCATCAGCCACTTGCCGACTTTAACAATTCCCTATTACTTTAGAGTTACTATCCCATGGCTAGTTTAGCATTTCCATCCACTCTCTTTTAAAACGCTTACTATTTTTCTACGGACCCTAAATGGACAACAAAAGAGCATTGTAAAAATGTCTTTTTTTCATTTTACAATGCTCTTTTGTTGTCCATTTAGTCTTCGGATTGTGCAAATTACCTCTAATCTATTTGCCAAATCACATTTTTGTCTTATTAACATATTATAAATATGGAATATACTAATTAAGGAGAATTGTTTATATGAACCACGGAAAGAAACTCGAATTGACTGGACGTATTGTCTTTCCTGGTGAGCCGCAATACGATGAAGCCCGTCAGGAGTTTAACACGTTCTTCAACAAATTCCCGCTGGTTATTGTCTTTGCCCAGAGTACGCAGGACGTAATCAACGCCGTGCGCTGGGCGCGTTTTTGGAAGGTGCCGATCCGCATGCGCTCTGGTCGCCACAACTACGAGGGCTTGTCGGTCGTTGATGATGGCATCGTAATCGACGTCAGCGAAATGCATCAGGTGGAGATAGACCACAAGCACGGTACTGTAACTATTCAGACCGGTCTTCGGGACTTAGCCTTATATGAGGTGCTTGGGTCCGAGGGATTGGTGGTGCCAGGCGGTCTCTGCCCCACCACGGGCATCGCCGGTTTTACTTTAGGCGGCGGCCAGAGTAGTCTGGCCCGGCCGTATGGTCTGATTATCGACAACCTGCTTGAGTTGGAGATGGTCGACGCCAACGGCCGCGTCCTCCATGCCAATGCCAACCAACACGCCGATCTTTTCTGGGCTTCACGCGGGGGTGGCGGCGGCAATTTTGGCATCTGCACCTACTTCCGCTGCCGCACACACCGCATTGACACGGTCGCCTACGCCAATATCGAATGGGACCTGCGGGATCTGGAGCCGGTATTGCGAACCTGGCAGGACTATACAACCCCCAACGCCAGCGAGCTACTCACTCCCCTCCTTACGATAGCTTCAGGACTGGAGTCATTGCTGCTAATGCAAGGGGTCTTCCTCGGCTCGGCTAAAGAGCTGCGCCGTCTGCTGCGGCCTTTGCTTCGGGCTGGATCGCCGCAGAAGGTAACTATCGAAGAGATGCCCTGGCTTGAGGCTGTAGCCCGGATAGCGGCAACCCAACCGGATTTTCCCGAGCCTTTCAAGAGCGTAGGCCCTTTCGTCAATGAGCTGCTGCCAGACAAGGCTATCGCCACAATCCGGCGTTTCATCGACAAACCGCCCACCTCCTCGGTCAGTGTTTTTTTTCACGGCCTGGGCGGGGCGGTGGCCAAGGTACCAAGTGAGGCTACTGCCTATTTCTACCGCCAGGCCCTGTCCAACATGTCAATCTTTGCCACATGGAGCACGCCTGACGGGGCGGACCCTGGCATCCGCTGGGTAGAGAAATTCCGCCAGGCGATGCTCCCCTTTACACAAGGCGTTTATGTCAATACACCAGACCTTTCGATAAAGAACTGGCCTAAGGCCTACTATGGCAGCAACTTTAACCGGCTGACCCAAGTAAAGGCTAAATACGACCCGGAAAACGTCTTCAATTTCCCGCAAAGTATTCCGCCTGCCAACAAAAACAAATAAACGGGATTGAGCTTACCGTAAATGATTTTTCTTCTAAACTTTGGAGCCCATACTATATGGTACCGACAATTCCAACTAGTATGTTCTTGGCTTGCATCCATTCTATCGCTCCTTTGCTGCTTTTCTTGAAGACATAGAAGAAGGCCAGCAACGATTACTAAGTGAGAATTGCCAAGGTTTGTAAGGGAATCAATTACTTAGTTAATTCTAACATCATGTTTAATCGAATAACCTTTGCCCCATACACACATTTGCTCTAAAATCGGCAAAAGTTCTATAGCATCTCCAGTTAGTGAATATTCCACTTTAGGCGGAACTTCGGCATAAACCTTTCTATTAATTAGGCCGCATTCTTCTAATTCACGCAATTGCTGAGTCAACATTTTTTGCGTGACCGCACCTAACTGCTGTCTAATTTCTCCAAATCGCTTTGTACCGTCCTTTAATCCCCATAAAATTGGAATCTTCCATTTACCACCGATCAGATACACAGTTAACTCCATTTCACATTTAAACTGAATCTGTTGCAAACTAAGCATGCTGTATCGCCTCCTATATTCCATTAGTATGAATAAGGGTATTATAGCACAAATAAGTGCGTACTTTCCTTAGATTCGAGCCAGTGCTATTATTGTATCATAATTTAATCCATATTAGAGATTGGAGGAAGATAAGCATGAAAACTTTATTTGATGATACTAGGTTGAACAATATAAAGCTGAAAAACCGGATTATACGTTCTGCTACCTGGGAAGGAATGGCTGACAGCAGAGGCCATTTAACCGACAGACTGCTTCATGTTTATAAATCGCTGGCTAACGGCGGCGTTGGCTTGATTATTACCGGAGCGACTTTTGTAAGCGCCGACTTCCTGAATTCATCTGCGTGTGCTTCTGGTTATATGTCCATTCACGACGATTCATTCATACAAGACTATCGGAGATTAACTGACACCGTTCATAAAGCAAGCTGCCCGATCATACTGCAGCTTGCCTACGTCGGAAAAGGAGGAGAGAAACAACCTCCTTCCAGCTTTTCTATTAAAGATATTCAACAAATTGTCCAAGAGTTTGGCCAAAGTGCATTCAGAGCAAAACGGGCCGGATTTGATGGCGTACAAATTCATGCCGCTCATGGATTTTTTTTAAGCCAATTTATCCATCCAACAAAAAATACCCGTCAGGATGAATATGGTGGAAGTTTAGGCAACCGAACCCGTATTTTACTTGAAATATATGATAAAATCCGCTCACTAACCGGTAATGATTTCTCAATTTTACTTAAAATCGACGGTACAGACCTGGCCGCAACAAATACTTTGCTCACTTCCAGTCACTATGCCTGCCTACAGCTTGCCCAAAGAGGACTAAATGCCATTGAAGTAAGCGGTGAAACAGGAGTAGTTATTCCAAGCACTAGTCAATCTTATCCAGAGTCTGTTTTTCGCGATTATGCCGCAAAAATTGCAGAAAAAGTACAAATCCCCATAATATTAGTTGGATTAAACAGGACACCGACAGTTATGGAAACCCTGTTAAATACGTCAAACATTACGTACTTTTCTCTCTCTCGGCCTCTAATTAGAGAATCGGATTTGGTGAATCAATGGCTAGAAAATCCGACCAAAGCCCCGGCATGTATTTCTTGCAATCAGTGTTTCCATTCCAATGGCAATACTTGCATATTTGTTTCTCCACAAAATAATGAAGCAACTGGCTAATCTTTCAATTTAACCATCTTAATAACTCCCTCAACATACTACAAAAGACGGCTTTCCTTCTATGGTATTTCTTATACCAAATGTTTAACAGCCAGCCCTTCTGGCTTGATTTCCACACACCTGCGGTATGCATTAGCTAACGGCTACCTATTCTCACATCAGATTAGGTAGCCTTTCAATGCCATAGCCTTCCAGAATTGTTATCATATTTATCCCTGCATCCCTGCAACTGTCAATATAATCAGCAAGCGTCCTCTACCATCTAAATGCTTCCTCGCTATCATTTAGTGTTAATAATTGCATAGTACACCGTACACCTGCACTCGCAAAAATGGAAGCATTATCTGCATTCGGACTAGTTTATTGTTTTTCATTACCGCTCAAATTTGGCCATAACCACATTCATCCTATAAAGGCAACTATGGATAAGTTAGAAAAAGAGAAAGCCGATATCCTTATTATGATAAATGAATATCAGAGCAAGCTGAAATCTGCATCATTAGACAGGTCAATGGTCGTTGCGTATCTTGAAAAGGATATAGCCGCACTAAAAAGCAAAAATCCAGATGACCTAAAGAAGATCATCCAGACTTATATTGAAAAAGTAGTTATTTACGAGGAACACGTCGAGGTGCGCCTCGTTCTTTTTGTACATACGATTGGTGGAGGCGAGGGGAATCGAACCCCTGTCCAAAGGAGTCGCTACACAGGCTTCTCCGAGCGCATTCTGTGTTTTAGAATTCGCACCGTTGACGCCCACAGACAGGCTTCGCCGGTGCTATCTCGATAAAGTTTCCCAGTCGACCCGCCGAGAATAAGGTCTCAGGTATCCTGCTAATTGACGTCCTATCCTAGGCCGCAGGCAAGCGTAGGTAGAACGTTAGCATTAAGCTGCTAAAGCGTATTCTTCGTTTGCGTTTACTTAAGGTCCACCGTTTTGACGGGCTGATGGAACCCCGGCTCGCTACCCATGCCACAACTTCCCCTGTCGAAGCCAGTACGCCCCCGTACTAGAATTTCAACCACGCAAACATAAATATATAACTAAATGTTATATCATTATATCACAGACACTTAGAAAAGCAAACTGCATATTTTATTTCTTTTAACAGCTATCTTGGAAATAAATAAGCTATATTTATTTACCGTCAAATATTGAAGGAAATTACCTTTAACGACCGAAATATTACTGTTAGAAGGAGTTGATATTGTTGTTTCACCTGAATAACCAAACAACGGGAACATTAATTGTTGCAGCTTCTGCCGCCGGTTTTGCCACTCTGGCCATTTTTGTAAAGTTTGCCTATCTCGCCGGAGCCAATGTCATTACCATTCTCACTGTCCGTTTTCTTTTAGCGGCCTCGTTTCTTGGATTAATATTGAAAATGCGCAACATCTCTATGCATGTAAATAAAAAGCTCGCGATCCAGTTATGTTTGATGGGAGTAATAGGTTATGCAAGTATGTCGGCGCTGTTTGCCTCGTCTTTGCATTATTTGCCTGCATCGCTTTCGGCAATGGTGCTTTATACCTATCCTGCACTAGTCAGTTTACTGTCTTTCGCGGTAGGTGACGAGGATTTTAGTTGGTCTAAAGGAATGGCTTTAGCTGTCTCTTTTGCCGGACTTTTCCTTGTATTAGGCGTATCCTTTGCCGATGTTCAGCCTGTGGGAATTTTTCTGGCAATAGGGGCCGCAGTTACTTATGCCTGCTATATTGTTGTTGGCAATAGGGTACTCAAAAATGTCGATCCATTAATTACCACCACTTATGTATGCGCTGCTGCGGCAATTACTTTTATGATCACCGGCTTCATTATGAATAATATTATCTATACCCTGCCGCTGCAGGGGTGGCTGGCGATTTTAGGTATTGCCGTCTTCGCAACCCTTATCGGCGTTCTGGGTTTTTTCGCAGGTATGCGCCGTATCGGCGCAACCAATGCGTCAATCATTAGTACGATAGAACCGGTTATTACAGTAATATTGTCAGCTATACTTCTTGAAGAAAAAGTAACTTTAACACAAGCCGGCGGCGGTGTGCTAATACTAGCCGGAATCATCGTTTTACAAATATGGGCTGGCCATAACAGCACCTACCCGGCAGGGCATCCTACAGAAGAAGATGGCTATTAAGAAAACCGGCAGCTTTGGGACACGCTAACCACGGAGGACACAGAGGACACGGAGGGTTATTATTAATACTCTTATTCCCCGTGATGTCTTAAGTTTACCGTACTACATTCGTCCACAGTTAAAGTCATATAATATCCTGATCTGATTGCACGAATATATATTCGTGCCGTTCCACTCCGTGTACTCCGCGTACTCCGTGGTTCAAAAATGCTAGCACCAGGCTGACAACGACCCAAAAACTTAAACTTTCTTATACTTTAAGATAAGCAGGCCCTTTGGCCTGCTTTTTTACTCTTTTTGCCGTTCGCGGAAAGTGCGGTCCATTTCTCGCTTGGCATCTTTTTCTGCTAAGTCCTGGCGTTTATCATAAGTCTTTTTGCCTGTAGCCAAACCTAATTCCAATTTGGCTTTACCCCGGACAAAATATAATTTAAGAGGAACTAAGGTATAACCTTTTTCCCGTGTTTTACCGATGAGTTTGTTAATTTCATAGCGATGCATCAGTAGTTTGCGGGTCCGCAGCGGTTCATGGTTGAAACGGTTGCCTTGTTCATACGGACTTATATGCATATTATGCAGCATTAGTTCGGCATTATCAATCCGCGCATAAGAATCTTTCAAGTTAGCCTTGCCGGCCCGTAAAGATTTTACCTCGGTGCCTGTCAGCACAATACCGGTTTCGTATTTATCATGAATATGGTAATCATGCCTTGCTTTACGATTTTCAGCTACTATTTTAATGTTTTGCCCTTTTTCCACCCGTCTCACCTCTATTCCTATATCTAATGGTATTAATAAAAAAAATCGCTCAGTGTCTTTGAATGCGCATTAGGCAATCACTACATTGTTAAAGACTGTCTAACCGCCAAGAACGCCAAGGTCGCCAAGAAAAACAATTAATTATCTTTTCTTGGGCTTACTTTCCTTAGGTTTTCTCCCTGCGGAACGTTTTCTTTTATCATTGCCTTTTTTCACTACTCCGCTTTTGCTATTTGGAGGTTTGCCTTGTCGACGGGCGGCAAAATCGACGGATTGAAATTTAGTCTCCAAAAGCACAAAGTCGATGGTTCGCTCTTCCCGGTTAACTTTAGTTAAAACAACTTTAACCGGATCACCCAGGCGATACATTTTTTTAGTCCTTTCGCCAATGAGCGCATATTGTTCCTCAATATACTGGTAATAATCATCATCCATACTCGAAACCCGTACTAGCCCTTCCACCCCATTTTCCAGCTCCACAAATATGCCGAAGGCTGTAACACCGCTAATCAAGCCGGCAAATTCTTCGCCAACATATTGAGACATATATTCAACTTTCTTTAAATCAACACTCTCTCGTTCTGCTTCTGTTGCCGCGCGCTCACGTTGTGAAGAATGCAAGGCAATTTCCGGGAGCAAAGCAGCTAACTTTTCCCGTCTTTTAGCTGATAAATCACCTGTCTTAAAAGTCTCACGAATTATGCGATGCACAATCAGGTCCGGATATCGCCTGATAGGCGAAGTAAAGTGAGTATAATGGGTAGCTGCCAATCCAAAATGTCCAAGATTTTCGGCTTCATAACGAGCCTGTTTAAGAGAACGCAGCATTACTGTGCTAATGATTCGCTCCTCCGGGCGCCCGGCAATACGGTTAAGCACTTTCTGTAAAGCCATCGGGTGCACATCAGTTACTTTGTTTATGCTCTGGCCAAAGTTATGTAACAAATTATTAAGTTTGGTCATTTTTTCCTGTTCAGGCTCCTCATGCACCCGGAAAACAAAGGGAACTTCCAATCTAAACATATGCTCAGCAACCGTTTCATTAGCTACAAGCATAAATTCTTCAATAATTGATTCCGATAAGCTCCGCACCCGTTTAACAATCTCAATAGGATGTCCTGCTTCGTCCAGCTTTACTTTTAGTTCAGGAAAATCGAAATCAATTGCACCCCGCCGCATACGCCGCTCCCTTAATATCCGGCACAATCGTTCCATGTCATCAAGCTGCTCCAAAAGCTCATGATATTCATTTCGCATTTTTTCATCATGCTCTACCAGAATCTGGCGAACCACATTATAAGAAAGCCTTTTTTTCACCCGAATAACACTGGGAAAAATTTCATAATTGGTCACCCGGCCACGATGGTCAATCTCCATATAGGCTGTCATTGCCAAACGGTCTTCCCCGGCATTAAGACTGCAAATGCCGTTGGATAACCGCTGGGGTAACATTGGCACTACCCGGTCCACCAAATATACGCTTGTACCCCGTAAATGCGCCTCTTTGTCCAGTGGAGTATTTTCCCGTACATAATAGCTTACATCAGCGATATGGACCCCTAATAAATATCGGCCGTTTTTTAGTCTTTCTACATGTACACCGTCATCTAAATCCTTAGCATCCTCACTGTCAATTGTCACTATAGGTAAATTTCGCAAATCGCGACGTCCAGTAATTTCCTCTTCACTAATGACAGCAGGAGCTTTGGTGGCTGCCCGTTCGACTTCCGGGGGGAACTCAGTAGGCAGATTATGCTTTTTTATAATAGATAAAATCTCAATACCCGGATCACCTTTACTGCCCAGGACTTCGATAATCTTGCCTTCGGCATTGCGCTTCTTTTCCGGCCACCTGGTGATTTCCACCACTACTTTACAACCATCTCTGGCGCCGTTAAAATCATCTTTGGGGATAAATATATCATGTCCCATTCGAGCATCATCAGGAGCTACAAAACCGAAATGACGGCTTACTTCAAATGTACCGACAATACGTGAATTAGCACGCCGCACAATACGGATAATTTCGCCTTCCCGCGCTTTACCCTGACCGGAATGGCGCTGATGGACCCGTACAACCACCTTATCATTATGCATAGCGGTCAATGTGCCATCAGCCGGAATGTATACGTCCGTTTCATCAACTGTTGCCGGAGTTTCGGGAATTACAAAGCCATAACCTTTATTGCTGGCGGAAAAACGGCCTACAACTAAATTCATACGTTCCGGCACACCATACTTGCCATATCTTGTTTTAATGATTACCGCATCATCTTCGAGCTGTTGCAAAACCTGCCAAAATTCTGTTAATTCTCTAGCCTTTAATCCCATTTCTTCAGCCAAATCTTCCGCTGTCAATGGCTTATATGCTTCGGTATACATAAAAGCAACAATTTTTTCTTTTAGCGTCATGTTTCATCGTCCTCCACCACCGCTACCGTTGCCTTGCCTTCTGCAGTAACTGTGCCGTCAGGCAATTTTATTAAACCGGCCAGCTCGTACATATTGCCTCGCTGTCCCTTTATCCGGCCAGTAACGATGAGTTCTTCACCAATTGGCGTAGGCTGGCGAAAACGCACTTCAAGCCGTGCAGTAACCCCTTTAACTCCTTTGGCATGAATATACCCTGCCATTATTTCGTCCAAAAGTGTACTGACAATACCACCGTGTACGATACCATCATAGCTTTGGTGTTCGGCCCCTGCTTTAAAGGTTGTAATATATTCACCATTTTCTTCTTTAAACTTGAGCTTTAGTCCAATTGGGTTGAGCGGCCCGCAGGCAAAACACCACTGGTTAGCTTTGTCGCTTTGATTCATATTTTTTGACACAACCTCCTTTTATTTGCTTTCGCTGCTATGCCAAAAACGCAGTGACTTCTCTAAACACCTTGTCACGCTCAACATCTAACGTAATAACATGACCAGACTTATCCAACCAAATCAGCTTTTTGTCGCGACTGCCCACATGATCGTAAATATATTGCGCACTTTCGGGACGAACAGTATGCTCGGCCCGTGACTGCATTATAAGGACAGGCTGGGATAGAGTCGGTATTAATTCTTCAACATGTTTAATTAATTCCAATAGGCTGGTCAAACTGCTAAGAGGCGTATGATTATAAGCAATCGAAAATTTAGGATCAATATCCGAAAATCTCCGACGCCTTTTGGGCACATATTTTTGAAACATCCTATATAACGGCAGCATCCATAACCGCTTGTCGGTTATATATATAGGCGCACTTAAAGAAACTATTTTACAAACAGGATACTCTGCGCTTATTTTAAGTGAAAGCAGTCCCCCTAATGATAAGCCTACGACTGAAATCTCCCGGCATAGTGCTTTTAAAATATGATAACCATCCTCAACCGCACTATACCAATGGAACCAATCAGTCTTTTCCATTTCTTCCACACTGGTTCCGTGTCCGCGCAAGCGCGGCGCCAAAACTGTATAGCCCTGACCATTAAGGTATTCACCCAACAACCTCATTTCCGAAGGTGAACCGGTAAACCCATGTATCAATAAAATACCACGTTCGCCGCCAGGCAATAAAAACGGCTCGGCTCCCTCCATTATCGCCAAAAACATCAGCCTCCATATGTTTTCCATTAAAAATATATATAATATTTAATTATACCATTTTAATGCAAATTTATGAAGTAAAGAGAACGTAGTAGTTTGCGGAACCGCGAAGAATTTGCCGCCAATACGGCTAACCACAGAGGGCACAGAGGACATAGAGGGTGTCCTCTGTGGTTTATAAAATCATTAGCGCAGACTGACTACGATCAAGAACTTATACTTTCTGATATTACAAAAAGCATCAGGTTTTAGCCTGATGCTTTGTTAGGTAGGGGACGTAAATAATTTTTAGAAGAATAGTAGTGGTGCTATAATTAAAGAAATAGTACCGGCTACTTTAATAAGCGGGTTCATTGCCGGACCGGAGGTATCTTTGAACGGATCACCTACGGTGTCACCGATTACAGCGGCAGCATGGGTTGGGGTGCCTTTGCCGCCATATTTGCCTGTTTCAATATATTTCTTAGCATTATCCCACGCACCACCGGCGTTGGACATAAAGATAGCCATTAGCACACCGGCGGCAGTAGCGCCAGCGAGGAAACCAGCCAGAGATTTTGCACCAAGTACAAAGCCAACCAATAATGGTGTACCCACAGCGAATAAACCTGGCACAATCATTTCGCGAATAGCGGCTTTAGTACTAATATCTACACAACTGGCATAATCAGGACGACCGGTGCCTTCCATGATGCCGGGAATTTCGCGGAACTGGCGGCGTACTTCGCCGATCATTTCAAAGGCAGCTTTCCCTACTGCTTCCATAGTAAATGCGCATACCAGGAAAGGCAGAGTGGCACCGAGGAAGATACCAATAATTACACCAGGTTCAGTCAGATTGACTACAAGATGACCATTAACCAGTAAACCGGACAGTTTTGGATTCTTGGCAACCTCTTCACCAAAAGCAGTAAACAGCGCCAGCGCTGTTAAGGCTGCCGAGCCAATAGCAAAGCCTTTGGCAATAGCAGCGGTGGTGTTGCCAACAGAGTCAAGTTTGTCTGTTGTTTTACGTACAGAGGGATCCAGTTCAGCCATTTCGGCAATGCCACCGGCATTATCGGCAACCGGTCCAAAGGAGTCGACAGCTACAACCATACCGGCTGTACACAGCATGCCCATTGCCGCCATGGCAATTCCATAAATTTCAGCTTGGCTATAAGCAACCCAAATAGCTACAGTGAATACAATCATCGGCAAGGCAGTACTGCGCAAACCGGTAGCAATACCGGAAATAATATTGGTTGCCGGGCCGGTTTGTGAAGCATCAGCAATGTGCTGAGTAGGCGGCTTAGTATTAGCAGTGTAGTATTCAGTAATCATACCAACAAGCACGTTGACAACCAATCCGGAAACAATAGCCACAAAGATACCAAAGCCTTTAGCGCCAAAAATCATGTTAGCCAAAACATAGGCCATAATAGCAGTAAGCAGATTAGTAGCCCACAAACCGCGATTCAGAGCAGCCTGCGGGTCGCCATCTTCACTTGTCCTGACAAGGAAAGTGCTGATAATAGAAGCGGCAATACCTGCTGCGCCAATTAAGAGCGGGAACAACACACCGTTAATGCCAAACAATGTATTACCAATTAACATCGCAGCAATAGCGGTAGCACCATAAGATTCAAACAAGTCGGCACCCATTCCTGCGGTATCGCCGACATTATCGCCCACGTTGTCGGCAATAACGGCCGGATTACGGGGATCGTCTTCCGGAATACCGGCTTCAACCTTACCGACGAGGTCGGCGCCAACGTCAGCAGCTTTGGTATAAATACCGCCGCCAATACGGGCGAAGAAAGCAATCGCGCTGGCACCAAAGGCGAAACTGTTGATAACCACAGGATCACGGAAGATTATGTACAATACCGATACTCCCAACAAACCAAGACCGGCAACGGACATACCCATAACAACGCCTGCCCGGAATGATACGCCAAGAGCTTTGTTTAAACTGCTGCGAGCGGCTTCGGTAGTGCGGGCATTAGCTTTCGTAGTAGAGGTCATGCCGACATATCCGGCAATTGCCGAACATACTGCACCCACTAAAAATGAGACGGCAAGTTTATAGCCGCTTACGTAAAATAAGATAGCGAAAATTATAACAGTAAATGGAATAAGTGTTTTGTATTGACGATTAAGGTAAGCCATAGCTCCCTCGAAAATCGCCTGTGAGATTTCCTGCATTTTAGCATTTCCGGGACTTTCACTAAGTACACTGGACATACAATAAGCGGCATAGGCAAGCGCCACTAGACCAGCTATTGGCGCAAAGTACAATAACTCCATTGTAAATTCTTCCTCCTTAAACTTAGGACACGTTTGCCCCTAAAATTGAACTACTGCATCAGCTTAACCAAGACCATAGTGACCACACCAAAAAGTATACCCAAAACCATGGTCGCTTTGGCCAACATTTCATCTATTCCTTTCTTCTTGCCGCCAAATATGGTTTCAGCTCCACCGGCAATCGAACCGGATAATCCGGCGCTTTTGCCTGATTGCAGCACTACTGCCCCAATCAATGCGATTGAAATGATAGCATCCAGAATCATAAGCCCTGTAATCACTATCCTTAACACCCCCTACCATTGTTAGTACTAGTATATTCTATCACAATTAAAATCCGGTTTGCAAATGTTTGTGTCAAATATTTCATCTTTTTATACATCACTTATCATTGCAAATATTCTTAAAATAAACCGGGGAAAATCTCCCCGGCTGCTTTTATGACGAACTGTCTTTCAAACTTTTAGCATTTATATCGAGTGCATTAGTATTCATTTTACTGGTGCAGCCGAAACGCCCCTCCTCCTGGATTACCTGCATTCTGTTTGAGCTCCCGCATCTTTCACAGCAGCAAACATCTGCACTTTGCTCAGGGTCCCACATAAATCCGCATTCACGGCATTTAAACAGATAACCGGTTGGCATGTTTTTCACCTCCTCCCTAAAATCTGCTCCCTTTGCAAAACAACCTTGATTTCATTATTTTATTTTGTATCAAATTAGAGAATATATCCTTGCTTTAGCTTCTGAAATAATTGTCTATAATGGGCGAAGGAAAATAATAACCGTCAGACTTTAAACAGTCTGACGGTTATTTGCTTCAGCCGATTATTTTTTAAAATTATAAAATACATCACGCCCGTTGTATTGACTTGTGCCACCCAATTCTTCCTCGATTCGCAGAAGTTGATTGTATTTAGCTACGCGGTCCGTCCGGGCCGGTGCGCCTGTTTTAATTTGACCAGCATTTACTGCTACTGCAATATCAGCAATGGTTGCATCCTCCGTCTCGCCGGAGCGATGGGAAATAACACAGGTATATCCAGCCCTTTTGGCCATTTCAATTGTGTCAAAGGTTTCAGTCAAGCTGCCAATCTGATTCACTTTCACCAAAATAGAATTAGCCGTTTTTTCTGAAATGCCACGACTTAACCGTTGAGTATTGGTAACGAAAAGATCATCGCCAACTAACTGGATTTTACCACCCAGACGCTTAGTCAGCAGCGCCCAGCCTTCCCAGTCATCTTCCGCCATACCATCTTCGATAGAAATAACCGGATATTTCTCAACCAGATTTGCATAAAAATCAACCATTTCAGCAGCGGTTTTAACTACCCCTTCGCCTTCAAGATGATATTTACCATCTTTGAATAATTCCGAAGAAGCAACATCAAGTGCTATTGCAATTTGCTCGCCCGGCTTGTAGCCTGCTCCCTTAATCGCCTCAATGATAACCTCAATAGCCTGTTCATTGGACGCAAGATTAGGAGCAAAACCGCCTTCATCACCGATAGCGGTATTTAACTTATGGTCTTTTAGCACTTTCTTCAAATTATGATATACTTCAGCGCACATCCGTAATGCTTCTGCAAAGGAAGTCGCACCCACAGGCATTACCATAAATTCCTGTATATCAACATTATTGTCGGCATGGGCACCACCGTTAAGAATATTCATCATAGGCACAGGTAACTGTTTGGCATTAACTCCGCCTAAATATTGATAAAGAGGCAATCCCAAACTGCTGGCTGCAGCCTTGGCAACTGCCATAGAAACGCCGAGAATAGCATTAGCACCTAGCTTTCCTTTGTTAGGTGTGCCATCAAGTTGTATCATTGAAGTATCAATGCCAACCTGATCAAATACATCCAAGCCGACTATTTCCGGAGCAATAACACTGTTTACATTTTCTACAGCCTGCAGTACACCTTTCCCCAAATAACGGCTCTTATCGCCATCCCTGAGTTCAACTGCCTCGTACATGCCAGTGGATGCACCGGAAGGAACGGCTGACCTTCCCAAAGTGCCATTTTCTAACACCACATCAACTTCTATAGTTGGGTTGCCCCGCGAGTCTAATATCTCCCGGGCAAAAATATCAGTTATCGCTGTCATTTATATTTCCTCCTCAAATTACTTACTTGAGTCTACTATTAAGCTCTGACCAGTCATCTCTTGTGGAGCTTTGATGCCGATTAACCCTAGAATCGTCGGCGCTATATCGGCAAGTTTTCCTTGCTGCATTTTTCTGTCCTTATGCTGCTCAGATACCAGGATAAATGGAACATCATTGGTAGTATGGGCAGTAAACGGCTCACCGGTGACAGGATCAACCATAATTTCGGCATTGCCATGATCCGCGGTTATGCAAGTAATGCCACCCTGCTCGCGCATTGCATTGACAAAGCTGCAGAGGCATTTATCCACTGCGCTTACTGCTTCAATAGCCGCAGGCAGCTTTCCGGTATGACCTACCATGTCACCATTAGCATAATTGAGAATGATAAGATCATATTTGCCTGATTTTATTTCTTCGACGGCCTTTGTTGTTACTTCATAGGCGCTCATTTCCGGCTTTAAGTCATATGTTGCCACTTTAGGGGAAGGAATCAGGATACGGTCTTCACCTTCATAGGGATCTTCGTCACCGCCATTGAAAAAGAATGTGACATGAGCATATTTTTCTGTTTCAGCAATTCTAAGCTGTCGTAAACCATGTTGACTAAACACTTCACCCAAGGTATTTTTTAAATATTGCGGCGGATAAGCGATTGATACAGGTAACGTCTCATCGTATTGGGTCATCGTGGTAAAACTTAAAGGGAAAAAGCCCTGCCTGCGATTAAAACCGCTAAAGTCTTTGTCTACTAAAGTTCTAGTTAACTCTCTGCCGCGGTCGGGCCGGAAATTAAAAAATATAACTCCGTCATTAGGTTTTATACCGCAATCGCCGCAATTATCAACTATGCTCGGTAACACGAATTCATCAGTTTCTCCCCGCGTATAGGCCTCTTCAACTGCTGCCCGGGCACTTGCGGCATGCACACCTTCGCGGTATACCAGCGCGGCGTAGGCTTTTTCCACCCTTTCCCAGCGCTTATCCCTGTCCATGGCATAATAGCGTCCTGCAATAGTGGCAATGCGCCCAATACCCAACTCGGCAATTTTGTCTTCTAAAGCATCTATATATTCGATAGCGCTAGATGGCGGCACATCCCGCCCATCTAAAAACGCATGCACGAATACACGTGACAAACCATATTTTTTTGCCAATTCCAGCAAAGCATATAGATGGGTAATATGGCTATGCACCCCACCGTCTGACAGCAACCCCATCAAATGCAGTGTTCCATCTTGTTCTTTAGTCTGTTGAATAGTTTTGCACAGCACCGGATTAGCAAAAAAATCACCATCCCGAATCGCTTTGGAAATGCGGGTTAATTCCTGATAAACGATTCGCCCGGCACCAATATTTAAATGCCCTACTTCTGAATTGCCCATCTGACCCTCCGGCAAGCCTACCGCTTCACCGGAACAGGCTAAATTGGTGCTGGGATACGTTTCAGTCAATGAACTTATATACGGTGTTTTTGCCTGAGCTATGGCATTAAAGGGGTCATCGGCACGCCCAATACCCCAGCCGTCTAAGATGACAAGCGCTATGGGCGTAAAAAGT
>JAEYSJ010000079.1 GCA_023434855.1 Bacillota bacterium
GCACACAGCAATAGGAAATAAAGGATTTTTTTACTCAAATCATCACCTCATGTTCTCCTGTCAATAATACGCCATTTGGCAAAAAACAGCAATATCAATACGCTTGCAAATTCACTGGTTATATGCCGTAGCCGATAATCTAGCGAACTTTTTACGACAGCTAGGATTTATGCTTCCCCGGATAGTGGCTTTGATGTAAAAAGCCTGTACAAACAACCATGCTAGTAAAAAAAGGATCAGCCATTTTGACTGATCCTTTTTTGAATTACTCTTTTATCCGGCCTTGCAATGCCATCTGCCGGCTTTTTTGGTTGATTTTTTCAATCAAAGCTGCCATGTATTTTGTACTTCCTGACATAATATCCTGTAAGGATTTACTTTTGAACTGCAGCAAATCAAGCCTGGACCTATATCCTACAGCTTCTGTCATCATTAGATATTCGTCAGAAATATCTGTAGGAATTCCCAGCTTTACAACTTCCTTTCTCAGGCGGCTTGTTTCTTTTAAGAGTTTTGCACTACTCATCCCTTGCAATGAATATCCTAAATCATCCCATAATTCCATTGGTTTATAGATAGAGTATTCATATTTCATAAAGTTGGTAACGAAAGTAGGTTCCGCGACAAATCCAAACTCTGCTGCTCTCTCCATCCATTTTGTCCCTGGGAACATGACGGGTGGATTTACAATCACCGTATCGGGATTCGCTTCTTGAATGAGGCGCATATCTTCTTCAAACACTTCCGCTAAACTAATGCCCTCTATTATCGGGCAAGGATAAATGAGTGATAAACCAATCCGGCAATTAGCTCCGACTTTTTCTGAGGCTAACTTAATGCAATTAATTGTATCAACAACATCCTTACTTCGAATTCCCTTATTCATTACTTTTTCATTAATAAGATCATGTCCGGTTTCTCCGCCCATGAATACTGCCCGTAAACCAGCTTTAATCATTGTAGTATAGGCATCAAATAGCTCAGGGGTTACCCTAACTGCTCTTGCAAACATAGAAAAATTAACATTCAAATTTCGTCTTAATATTTCTTCTGCAATTTTTTTACCATGTTCAATTGGCGTTTCCGAGCTGCTAAAACGAAAAAAGGATATACCCTGGTCTGTCATAAATTCGATTTCATCCACGATTTCATTAATCGAGCGTGAATAATACTTATCATTCTGTCTGGTATGAGAACAAAAGTTGCATTTATTCCATGAGCAACCAAATCCATCCACTAAAGTATGAAAAAGAATTTTACCTTTTAAATCTTCTGTTCTATACTTTGGCATAACAAATAGTTTTTGATTATTATTTACTTTTTCTAAACTATATGTCCCCATTTTCATTAACTTATGACCAAAATCTTTATGAAAAGCAGCCAGCAATTCCATTTTACTTCGGAATATACGCTGCAGATCTAATATTTTTGCCAGGGCTTCCTCACCAGGTCCCATAATTACAATATCAAAAACTTTATTGTTCAGCATATATTCACCATAAACTTTGACTTGCGGTCCCCCTGCCACAATAAGAGTATCCGGGCAAGCTCTCCTCACTCTCTCTGCAAGCACTTCACTCCATGTAAAGGCATCACCATACCATACTTTGATCCCCAAGACAGCTATTTTTTTATCTTTTATCATCGTAACTATATCTTCTATTCTACTATCCATAAATTTACGACGATAATAAAGCGACAAAGCTTGAAATGGCCACGTAAAGAACAAAAGTAACATCCAAGGAATATTCATTTGCTTGTTATAGACTTTCATCTGTAGGTCAACCAAATAACGCAGCAAATTCAAGCACCACTGAGGTACTCCATTTTCCATTGCAGTTACTCTTTGATCATCAATAACTCCAACAGAATAGCCTTTTGCCTCCAAGAAAGTACGAATTATAGCTAAGCCGTTTTCTAAAGCAGCATCAGAGGCTATTCTTTGGCGCGGGGCGTAACTATTAACTAGTAATAATTCTATCTTTTCCATATTAAAGCTCCTCCTAAATATTTTTAAAGATTGTTCTTTAAATTTGTTAGTATTTGATTAGCTTCTTTGGGATGAGACATGCTGAATTTCCTGAAATATTGGCGAGATATTACGATAATTTCTGTAGAAATTACTGATATACTATCTGTCATCTGAATTGTAGAATCCGCTATTCCAACAACTCCAAAATGCTCGCCTGGAAAAATCATTTTATCTCCATTCAGCACTCGGCCAGAAAGTACTATATTCAACTCTTCACTTAGCAGGCCACTTGACAATATTTTGTCACCCGCATAGCAATTAACAATAACCGCGCAACGGTACAAAAGTTTTTTGAGTATCTCAGCATCAACTCCCTGAAACGCTTGTATAGTATCTTCTGGCCTTTCGCCCAAGCGGTTGCGCAAAAGATTCCAAAGCTCTTCTTCTGTCACTAATTGACTGTTCAAGACTACTGGATCTCTTGCAAATTCTTTTGTAAACCACTGTCTTGACGAGCTGTCCGTAACACTTCTTTTGCGAGCAGTTCTAAAATATGGCGAACGGACTAATTTCAAATGTTGAACATCATCAACTAATAACACAAAGGGATGCAGCAAGCCATACCCCGGATCAACAAAACCCCTTCCTAAACGGCGATAGCCCATTTGCTCATAAAAACGCAGTAAATAAAAATTGCAACCACCAAAGTTGAACTGTACATGGTGATTGCAATAAATCTCGTACCCCTTCGCCAAAAGCTGATGTGTTGCAGTCGAATTTCGATACCGTTGTAAAACCATGAGTTTGGAGCCGAAAGAAACTAACGACTCACCTTTGTCTTTAAAATAACTTTGAAATCTATCCATTTGCAAAGTTTCAACCAAATTCACCGGAAAGTCATTTATGGATCCTATATTCGCCCTCATTGTGCCGATAATTTCAGATCCCACTTTTGCATAAACAAGCACCGCCCATGTATCAAGCTCATCAAATAACAGCTTATTTCGATGATCTACAAAAAATGGCTTTCTAAGCATTTCTTCTACATAGATTTTATAACGCAAACGAAAAATTTCATCTTTTTCTTCATCAGTTGACGCAATTCCGATTTCTATGCTTAATTCCGGATTGGAATTTAAACATAATCCTTGATGCTGAATACTAACCCCGACTCCCATTACTATTCACTCCTTTTTCTTTTTTTAAAAAACACTAAAATTCTACAACATTTACAAAATATCACCCCCATTATTAGGATGGATACGGGAAAAATTAGACAACTCCTACATTTTTTTGTAGAAAATGCGCAAAATTTAGGATTTAAATGTCTCTAAATATAATGAAAAAAAAAGCCCTCAAACCTTGCACATGACAAGGCTCGAGAGCTTCCTCAATAATTGTTCTTAAGCAATTCGAAGTTTTGTTAAATTAAAGCGTACAAAAAATGTAGTACCTGTTTCATTTGTCTCTACTTGAATAATAGCATTATGTCTCCCTGCAATTCGATAGCATACCGGCAGTCCTAACCCGGTACCAGATTCCTTAGTCGTTAAGAAGGGTGTTCCCAAGTTCTCCAATATATGAGACGGTATACCGATTCCCTCGTCTGCTACTGCTAAAACAACCTGATCATTTTCTAAATATGTGCTTATATTAAGCGTTCCACCTGTCGGCATAGCTTCCAGACCATTACGGACAAGATTAAGTAATAGCTGTCGGATCTCATTTTCATCCAAGTATATTGGGGGAATATCGGTAAGCGAAAGTGTTACATTCGCTTTTGTAGCAATTGCATCCGCTTCCAGCAGAGGCAATAAGGATGTAATGCTCATATTTAAATCATGATACCTCAACTCTACCAGTTTATTTTTTGCTAAAGAAAGATACTCACGAATAATGGCATTTGTCCGATCTAGCTCACCAATCATTAACTCGAATCGATCCCGGTATTCTGTAAAGGCTTGCTTATTTCCCATAATTTGCAAATACCCACGTACCGTAGTTAACGGATTGCGTATTTCATGTGCAACATTAGCGGCCATTTCACCTATGATATTCATTCGATCTAACCTCGACATACTTTGCTCAAGATTTTTTCTGGCAGTAACATCTCGAATAATACCTTCAAGCGATACAAGGTTATTGGCTTTATCAAATACTGGCACTATATTTTGCTCTACCCAGCTAATCGTTTGATCCTTACACACAATACGTAACGTGAGTGGAAGAGTTCCTATTTCAGGCAATTTTTGAATAAACTCGTCAAATATAAATTTATCATCAGGATGAATTGTACTACTAAGGAGCTTCGCATCGGCATAATAATCTTCTGGGCTATAGCCGGTAATACCCTCAACAGATGGACTGATATACTCTATTTTTTCCTCCGGTAATACTTTATAGAGATAAATTACATCTACGGCATTTTCTGCAAGAAGTCGATATTGAGTTTCTTTTTGCGCTAAATGCAATCTGGTTCGCTCTAAATACAACAATAAACCAGCAATCGCAACAGAAAGTCTTAATATACCCTCGATGATGTAGCCCCATGCGGTGAACCACGGTATAGTAATTAAAAAGGGCATATCCAATGTATGTATGCCCCAGAGAATATAAGAGTATCCAAGTATATATTTGCTGAATATTTCGGCTCTAAGATGATATATAAACGCTAATCCCGTCCAAATACAAACTGCACCACAAAACAATGAAACTGGAAGCAACTTATAAAAGAAAGAAAGTTTCAACAGAATTGCCAGATTACTTGAAACTAAGCTTATAATTGCACCAATCCACCAAATTTTATTCATCGGTTTGGAAATGAAAAGATAAGTCGCCCATATTATCAATAATGCACTACTAAGCAAGAGGATATGGAACAACAAAAAGCCCCAGTCATTATGCATAAAATCGACTACACCGGAATCAATAAATATAAGACGCCAAAATAATATAAACCAACTAATTGCCCATAATCCCATAAACTTGTCTCGGAATGCTAAATAGAGATACATATACACAATGACCATGAGAAATGTACCAGCCACAGCACCAATCGTAAAAGTAGCAAGAAAGTCCATTAAGTATATCCCTCCCAACACAAATTAGGAGAATCATATTACATAAATTTCCTTTAATTGTAGCAAAAATCCTCTTTTTAGCATAACAAATTTTGATAATTATTGTAAATAATTACAT
>JAEYSJ010000123.1 GCA_023434855.1 Bacillota bacterium
GTTCCGCAAGGCTTCCACCACCACCGGCGGCGCCGCAAAGTCCATATCGGCAATCCACATCGGCAGCACATCATCTGTACCAAAAACCGCCGCTGCATAATCCCACTTCCTGCTGCCGGTGCCGCACCGGTTGATTACTTCATCAAAATTTGCTTTTACCATAATAATTCTCCTAGATAGAGTATGTTGAAAAACAGCTTCCAAATAATTATGAAAGGCTAATGAATGCTGATTCCCTCAACATTCATTAGCCTTTGGTTCTTCCAATCAGCCAACATATATATTTAAATTTATCGCATTTTCCCTTTACTGTCAATAGCATAAAGCTATTTTTCCCTTTTTAGCTCCAGATTCATGCTGCCGGTACGATAGCCGGCCAGTTCTAATGTTACAGAGGTAAAATAGATAATTTCTCCGCTATCGTTTTTTCCATACACCCTCCCGATAACTGCCTGGTTTTAGGAAACAACAAAAGGTTAATAAATGTAATTTGGTCATCCAATAGCCTTTTGTTTTTGTCCAATCAGCTAATTCTATTATGCGTGTTTAACAAGGAATAGGCGGAAAGGGTGGACGGGATTAAGCAACTTGCGAAGATGGCAGCGAAATCCCGTCCACCCTTTCTGCTGGGCAAGCTAACCAGCCTCAAATCTTCACTTCGCCATAGACTTCCAAATCATTTTCCATAATGGAGATATCTCGCATGCGGGAACAAAATTTACATAACGGAAAACAACAAAAATCCCTTGGCGTTCTTGGCGACCTTGGCGGTTAACCGTTTTCTTCCCCTTACTATACTTTCCTATATTGCGAAAAAAACCGGGAACATCCTCTAAAACAAGGACGTTCCCGGCCTTCAGTCCTCTGATCAGCCTTTGGTACGCAATAATCTTCCTGATTGGCAACTTATTTGGACGCAGCCAGTGCCTGGTCAAGATCCTCAATCAGGTCCCGCACGTCTTCAATGCCAATTGACAAACGTACCATGTCTTCTGAAACACCGGCGCCAACCAACTGCTCAGGCGAAAGTTGGGAGTGGGTGGTGCTTGCCGGATGAATAACAAGGGATTTGGCATCCCCCACGTTAGCCAGCAAGGAAAAGACTTTGAGTGAATCAATGAATTTCCTGCCTGCTTCCAATCCGCCCTTAATGCCGAATGTCATGATTGCGCCGGCGCCGCGGGAGAGATATTTCTGCGCCAAATCGTGATTGGGGTGGCTGGACAGTCCCGGATAGCTCACCCAGCTAACCCGTTCATGTTTTTCCAGGTGCTGTGCAACAGCCAGCGCATTTTTGCAGTGACGTTCCATCCGCAGATGCAGTGTTTCCAGCCCCTGCAAGAAGAGGAAACTGTTAAAAGGACTCACGGTGGCTCCTAAGTCCCGTAAAATCTGCACTCTGAGCCGGATAATATAGGCCAGTGGGCCTAATGCTTCGGTATACCGTAAATCATGGTAGCTCGGATCCGGCTCGCTGAGCAGCGGGAATTTGCCGTTATTCCAGTTGAACTTGCCGCTGTCAACGACTACGCCGCCCATAGAACTGCCATGTCCGCCAATAAATTTAGTAGCCGAATGGACGACAAGATCGGCGCCAAAATCAATTGGGCGGCATAGATAAGGTGTGGCAAAAGTACTGTCAATAATCAGGGGAATACCGTTATTGTGAGCGATAGCGGCTACTGCTTCGATGTTTAATACATCAATTTTGGGATTGCCGATGGTTTCGGCATATAGGGCTTTGGTTTTGGGGGTAACCGCTTTTTGGAAATTTTGGGGATCACTAGGATCAACAAATGTTACCTTAATGCCCAAACGAGGCAGCGTATAGGCAAACATGTTATATGTACCGCCGTACAAGGTGGATGAACTGACAATTTCATCACCTACTTCAGCAATATTGAAGATAGCTGCACTGATAGCGGCATGACCGGAAGCAAAAGCTAGCGCTCCTACACCACCTTCCAGTGCAGCAACGCGTTTTTCCAGCACATCCGTAGTAGGGTTCATCAGCCGGGTATAAATATTGCCAGACTCTTTTAACCCAAAGAGGTTGGCGGCATGCTCACTGTCGCGGAAATTATAGGAAGTTGTTTGATAAATGGGCACTGCCCTTGAGCCTGTAGTCGGGTCAGGTTCTTGTCCTCCATGTACCGCCAGAGAATCAAAACGTAAGTTTTCCGGTAATGTCATTTTCAATTCCTCCTGTTTCTTGTTGTTTAATATGCCCAGCCTTCAGTTTACTGATCAGCTATAAGTACTCTTATTGTCTAATTGTTAGGCCCTTTAAATTCCGTCCCCGTAAATACCTTCAACATCAGGAAAGCGTTGTTTTTCGGTTTTGTCAAATTGTACTATCTTTCCTTCTTTTATTACAATGGCTATCTGGCCAAACCTCAGCCCGTTGACAGCTTCCATGATTGTGGGCCAGATATTCTTAGTACTGCCCGTCTCCTTCTTACTGTTGGCGGATGCTTCAGCTTTATGCTTCGCCGCCAGATCACTTAATCTGATCTTTTCATTTCTTTCAATTTGAATCAGGCGGGAATCCTGCACAATCAACGTAACAGACCCATGAAAGGTACTGACAATCAGCCTTTCAATTTGCTCCATTACTTCAGACAAGTTATTCTCTTCTTGCTTTGGCGGCAATTTTCGGTTACTTTTGGTCATACCAAGCACCCCTATACTCATATCATAACTGACGCTTTAATCTGCAAATGATTAACCCCTTTCCAAAAGAAAGGGGTTTTTAACGCCTTTCTCTCATCTCCCAGGATTAACCTATCCTGCTGGATTTGGCACCACTGCATTGCTGCCGGTTGCCGGGTGTCATCGGGCCAGTCCCTCCACCACTCTGGATAAGAGTTTAATGATTTTAGTTTGCTATGATAATATCATGCAGTATACACCCTGTCAATATTTATTGTATAACTCGGGAAAAGTTGTTATTATCAGCCCCCAAAAATAAAAAGACTAAAATTGCCCATCATCAGGACAATCTTAGCCTTTGGTTTTCCAATCAACTTAACTATGAAGTTAATATTAATACTATCAGCGACTATTGAAAACGTCGATATCAAATCAGATATTGCGACATGTTAAAAACCGTTTTCCAACATACATTAGATTAATCTATCCCGCCGACCTAAGGCATGGTGTGATTGTCATGTTGGCTGCCAGCCATACCCATCTTGGGGTCCTTAACTCCCATCATGTCACATTTCTTTTCCTTATTATCGGAGCCCATCATGCAGCAGCATTTCATATCTTTCATCATGTTGGCCATATGTTCTTCCATCATCTTAGCCTGGTCAGGAGTCAATTTCCCCTCTTTTACCTTTTGATCCAGCATTTTTTTATGCATATCATTCATCTGATCCATATTCATCATTTTGCATTGTCCATTACCCACTGCCGAATCTTTTGTTGCTTCAGGTTCAGCGGCAAAAGAAAGCGATGTGCTTAAAACCATTATCAAAGCTGCGGCTGCTGGAATCATAATTTTTTTCATTTGGTTATAAGCCCCCTGTAATTAATTCTGTCTTTTATTATAGCAGTAATTAATTGGGAAGTCATGAATTTCTACAAAATATGCTCAAATTTTCAACCATTACCGAAATAATACCAGTATAAATAATTAATAAACACCCAATAGTTAATATTAGATAAACAATCTGTAGAATAATTGATGTTTTCCGGGTAGAAAGTATGGTTTAAGCCGGTATATTAGTTTATACTTAAATTACGGCCTGATGGTATGGAGGATTACGATATGGAATCAGTTTTATTTTTGTTCATACTAGGTGTTGCAGTAGGAACCTTTGGCACACTTGTCGGAATTGGCGGCGGCTTGATACTTGTTCCCTTTTTCCTGTTGGTGTTGCACTGGACACCTCAGCATACGGTAGGAACTTCTTTGGCGATTGTGTTCTTGAACGCTTTATCTGGGTCATTTGCTTATATAAAACAAAAAAAAGTTTATTACGATGCAGCTATCCGGTTTAGTCTGGCCACATTGCCTGGTGCTTTTTTAGGCAGTTACCTGGCGGAGCATTTTACAGGTTACAGCTTTCGCATAGCATTTGGTGCAATATTGATGTTAATAGCGCTGCTGATATTTTTTCGTACCCGTCAGCAATGCGACCAGCAGCAATTTAACAAAGATACGTTTTCGTATAACCGCCCTTTAGGCATTATGATAAGCGCACTTGTCGGTTTTTTATCAAGCATTCTTGGCATTGGCGGCGGCATTATCCATGTTCCCGCCATGGTTTACCTGCTTTCCTTCCCTACCCATGTTGCCACAGCAACATCTCATTTTGTTCTGGCGATCTCCTCGCTTGTCGGTGTAATTTCCCACTTTTTACTTAATAATATTTTGCTCAAACCTGCCCTCGCTATTGGGGTGGGAGCAATTGCCGGGGCACAGCTTGGCGCCCATTTATCATTAAAGGTTAAATCCCAGTTAATCCTTATTTTGTTATCAATTGCTTTATTTGCGTTGGGTATACGCTTAATTTTAACGGCCCAGTCAGGTTTATAATCCTTATTTTGCCTGTTAGTTAGGCATTAAGTCCGATAGCCAATTGAACGGGAACCTCATCGACGATCATTTCAATGCCAATATATACAGCGTTATTGACCTTCACCGTCCCCGCCCCCAGCGCTATGACCGGAGAAGCTATCTTTATGGAAAACCCGCCCTGATTAAGAGCAGTAGTTGCATTAGAGATAACCATATTAGCCATTTCACCCACTGCGCTTTGGGCTACATCATCAAAGTTATCGACAGGCATTCCCATCATCATCGTCGAAGACAGTTTTTTTGCGGTTTGCTCGCTCATATTGAAGATGACATTTCCACCAGGCTGACTGGTAATTGCCACTTGTATGGTAACTCCGAGGCTGTCGACAACTTGCTCTTTGGTAAAAATTTTGCCCCGCGCTACACTTTTGAACCCCAGCTGGGGCATGACGTTTGTCAGAGCACTGAGAAACGGGTTGATGAAATTTGCATCCAAACTATCCACCTCTTACTGTTGATTATATTACTGACACATCTTGTTTTTCCCGGTCACATTAGTTGTCCTTTAGTGAGTAAAGTCCCTATCAATTATCATCGTTATTTTCCCTATAAAAGTTAAATTTTCCATGTAAACAAATATAAGAGGCTGTTACCAAATACCCATTTACGTTGTTGCCGCTTGCCGACGGTATAAGCTTAATACGCATTGATATGCGATTTTCCGGGGGCCTAGCATCCGGGTATTTTGTAACAGCTTTAAAGAATTTTAAGGAAAGTTATGTTTTTTAAAACAAACTCTATAAGAGGCTGTTACCAAATACCCATTTACGTTGTTGCCGCTTGCCGACGGTATAAGCTTAATACGCATTGATAT
>JAEYSJ010000139.1 GCA_023434855.1 Bacillota bacterium
TGTTTGGTAAAACTATAAGGAAACGAAAGGAGTGTTAATCAATGTCCTTACAACTTACCGAAAAAGAGATGCAATTATTGCAGGATCAACAATCTCATGAGAAAGTATGTATCGAAAAATATCAGAAGTATGCTGCTCAGGCTAATGCTCCGCAGCTCAAACAACTATTTCAGTCTTATGCTCAACAGGAGCAACAGCATCTAAATACAATCAATTCTATTCTGAGCGGGCAAGTCCCGATGATGAATCAAAATCAGCAGCAACAGCAATCTACCCAATCACAATCCAGTCAGACAGCGAATCAAACTGCAGCACTTTCCGCTAACGCTAATCCAGTTGATACCATGCTTTGCAAAGATATGCTGATGACCGAGAAGTATGTTTCCGGCGCATATGATACTGCTATCTTCGAATTCACAGACACCAATATACGGCAGGCTTTAAATCATATACAAAAAGAAGAGCAGAAGCATGGTGAGGGAATCTTTCATTATATGAGCAGTAATGGTATGTATAACGTTCAATAGCCAGCACGTTAAAGCAGTTAAGGTTCATCCAGCAGCCGCTGGATGAACCTTTTGTTTATATAAAATAAAAACCCTTGCAGAATCACTGCAAAGGTTTTATTTTGGTGGAGATAAGCAGGATCGAACTGCTGACCTCTTGAATGCCATTAAAAGGGTATATGTTTTTCCTGATTATTTTCAGGATAAGTTATATTGATTTAGCAAGACTTCTCGCCACTCTGAGTTAACTTAGGAGCTATCTGTTTATTGTTATTTTTGTTGGCATTGTAGCGCAATTGTAGCGTGATTTTTAAATTGTTACAGCAAAAGGACTCACTTAATTTCTTCTGTATAACACTCTTCTGGTTCAGGCCACATTTCCCTCATTTCCTCTTCCGTCATCCATCTCATAATATACGAATTTAGATTAATAAACCCATACTCTCTTATAATTTTTTGTGGCTCAGAAACAATATCTATTTTAATCTCTCCTACTTGAAAGCGAACATCAACCTTAACATAGTGTACCTGATCATCAATCGAAAAATCGTATACCAGCTTTGTTCGATTCCGAATACAACTACTATTTGTACCGATAAATCTCTTTGTCCCCGTGCAAGATTTTATTGTTTCCTTTTTTTCATTAAGTAATAGTATTGTAGGTTCTATACTAAAATTGAAAAAAGGCATCGAATTTACATACAAACGTACTTTTTGACCTTGCTCCCTCTGAATTTGTAGATACACAGTACTTGCGAATAATCCGAATGGCTGATAACCACTCAAAGATTTAGAGCAGTCAAGTATCTCCGCCATAGTTGGGAGCTCTCCTAACTCCTCTATTTTCCACAGTTTTTCTAAAAAACGAATAAATTGTTGTAAAACATGAGCTACGCACATAGTGGCTAGTAAACTTAAAATACAAAATAGCAATTCGACAAAAGAATAAAAATACAAAAGGGTACTTGATGCCAAGAACAAAATAGAGATACCTACTAGAATACCCCTACATTTAACAGAATTCGCTAAACTCTGCGTGCCATACTCAAAGTAAAAATATATTATTATAGCTATTGTTGCAAAAGGTATAAGCGCATAATTCCATTTCACCCCATATAAATCCCAAAAATAAAATAATAGAGCACCACACCACAGCCATCCCGTTAGAGAAATAACTGTCCTAGTTAAATTCACTAGTGAGTTACTTATATCATTTGGCCCCGCATGCTCAAGTAGTGATTCGTATTTTAAAAATAAGTCATTTAGCTGGCGTAGTAACGGAAACTTTTCTTTAGGATCTTTGATTGGAGATAAAGCATCTTTATAGTAAGAGGTTTTTAGATTCCATAATAGATTACTAGCTTCATCAAGTGCCTTTTGTTTGCTAATAGAAATAAATGCGGCTAAAAAGCCCGTCAGAGTTAGCAATCCTGAGGTAATTCCGAATATAACATTTATACTTGAGGCAATAATTTTCGCGTCCATTACAATTCTCCGTATGATAGTTTTACAATATAAGCTAATTTCTTGTATTTTTTTGTAATACCTCCCATCAAAAAGTAAAAGACAACTAAAAGATACACAAAGTACCTTTTAGTTGTCTTTATCTATTTCATATTGCCCAAATACTACAATTGCAATGCTCTTTCTAGTCTTTCGGTTGCCTGTTTTTGCATTCCAGGTTGTACATGGGCGTAGGTATCTAATGTCATTCTTACCGTTGTATGGCCCAATCGCTCTTGAACAACTTTAATATTTTCCCCCTCCGCAAGCAACAGTGTTGCATGTGTATGTCGCATATCATGAAAAGATATAAATGGTAAGCCCGCGTCGGTTAATACAGCTTGAAACTCTTTAGTAAAATTCCGTGGGTCGAGTGGGCTTCCTAGACTATTACAAAATAATAAATCGAAATTACAGTACGCCGCCCCCATGGCTAACCTTTCTTGATTCTGCCTAGCATTATGAATTTTTAGCTCACTGATCATTTTCTCTGATAGATCTATCTTTCTACAACTTCTTTCGGTTTTGGGCTCGTTAAATGTAAGTCCTTTTTGAGTTCTTACTAACCCTTGTTTAATCGTGATTGTATGGTTTTCAAAGTCTATATCCTGCCATCTTAATGCTAAAAGCTCCCCGCGCCTTATACCTGTATAGCACTCTAAAAGATAAGCAGTGTAATATTTATGCCCTCTTGTAGCTTCAATAAACTTTATCAATTCTTCTTTTGTAAGTGGTTTAATTTCGTGCTTTTTTGCGGGAGGCAGGTCTACTTTTTCCATTATGTTTTTTGCAATCAATTCATTCTTGTAAGCCCGCCTAAAAGCAATGTCAAGAACAGCATGTATATAGCGGACGGTTGTAGCAGATAGTCCCCCTTGTTTTTTCAAACTCCCGTTTGCCAACTTTTCATTATATAGCCGCTGCACTTGTTCTGGTCTTAGATCCTGCAACCGAACATTTCCAATCACAGGGATAATATGGCACCTAGCGACACTTTCATAACTTTCCCATGTAGTTTGACGTACGGAGTTTTTTGCGTACTCGTTTAACCATGTTATTATCCAATCTGCAACGGTTTCCTTTCGCTCTCCAACATAATTACCCGCGCTGATATCCAACGACATTTTCTTCATCCAAGCCACTACTTCTTTTTGTTTATTTCTACTAAACGTTTTTACTTTGGACTTACCCGTTTCAGGATCTGGTACAGTCATCCTAGCTTCCCAGCGTCCATCCTTTTTTTGTCTAATACATCCATGTCCATTGGGACTTTTCTTTTTTTTCGCTTTTTGTACCATTTCTCTTCCCCCAATATTCAACGTATATACGTGTTATTCGCCCATTTAAGGCTTTTTAAAGTTACTGCCCTATATCTAATACCCAAATAAAATATAAAGTGACGAAATCATTTATCTTCAGGTGCATCATCAAGTGCATGGGGTTGTTTTCCGTTTTTGCCTTTTAGCATTTATCTTCTTTTGAACATTTTTGAATTTCTTCAAATCGACTATAGCTAAGTGATGATTTGGAGTTGTAATTCGTTGCCATGAAAGCTCACCAACATAAAATCTGTTTCTAAGTATCTTTAAAACTTGATTAGCCTGCCAAGTTCCCCCATACTTACTTACTATCCCATCTTCCCCTAATTTGGAGGCAATTGCATAGGCAGATTTACCTCCTAGAAATTCATTAAATATCCTCGTGACGATCTTAGCTTCAGTCTCATTAGAATAAAATTGCTGATTCGTTCTATCGTAATCGTAACCGTATGGAATATTACCTCCAGCAAATTTGCCTTGTTTTGAAAGTTCCGCTTTTGCACTCAATGTCCGCTCCCGCGCAACATCACTTTCAAACTGTGCCATCGCCGCCATGATTGTTCGAAGCATTTTCCCAGCAGCAGTACTCGTATCAATTTGGTCTTTAACGTAACTAATACTAACCCCGCATTCCTCAAGCTCATCTGTTAGATTAAGTAAATCTCGACTGTTTCTACTTAATCTATCTAGTTTAAGAGTTACAACTTTCTTTACCGTTCCATCTTTTACACTCTGTATCATTCGCTGAAGTCCAGGCCTGCGAACACTTTTTCCGCTAATCCCCTCATCACGAAAAACCTCTAAAACATTCCACTGCATAGCCTCGCAATATTGGCGTAGGGTTCTTTCTTGGTCTGCTAAGCTATAACCTACCTCTGCCTGCTCTGAGCTAGATACTCTTACATACAGCCCTGCATCTACTTTCGAATGTGTTCTTGTGCTTCGAGCCATAGCAACATCCTGGTAATATTATGTCAACAACATTACCATATAATGGTTCAAGCACAACCCCTCTCTTTAACTTTAAGACCTTAAAGTTAATATATTTTTTGTAACAAGCCCCATTTTTCTTAGTTTATAACTATTTATTTATATGAGTAGTTAGTAAGTAATAAGTATATAAGAACAATACAATAAGCTTACTACCTACTAACCCACATAAATCAAAAGCTTACAAGACATAAGTCGCATTCTAAACCGTAAATATCAGAAGTCGATTTATATCTTCAATTTGCGGTCTACTAGTGATTGGCTAGAATAATAGTCATTAAATTCTCCAACTTGATTTTCGCTATATTTCTTATGCTTCACCAATCCAAATCTTGGGCTCCAATAATGCTTAATGTAGTTCGCTACCGTAGCACCAGGAGATCCTTCGACAGTAAATGCACGTGTAATCTATCCCTGTTATGTGATGCATATTTTTTTCGCTTTTTAGCAACTTGAGTTTTATCGTTCCCTAGTGATTTTCCTGGCCATTGTCCCTTAACGCATGAAGCAACCGCTCGAATCCGAACATCCCAATGGGCTCCTTTCTTAGTGGTCTTATGACGCCGAATGCTAGCCAAAAGAGCATTTAAATGTTTGTTGGCAATATCCTTATAGGATGAGAGAATAGCTGTATCTCCGTTATCTTTATATTCCAATCGATATTGTTTCCATAAGTCAAAACCATCCCATAAACCGTTATCTCTTTTCCATAATTATCTACATCCTTTTCATATTATTATTTGCGACACTCTCTATCCAGGCTCGAATCCGATCTCGGGGAAAGACAAAACTCCGACCAAATCTTGCATGTGGAATTTCTTTAGAATGACATAGCTCCCGTATCGTCTGTGGCCCGTATCCTATCAGGCTTGCAACTTCCTTCGTATTCAGCATCAACGGAAGCTCATCCCAATTGGTAATCTGTAATTTCATCTGAATCACCTCCTCGTAAAACGTATAATAAAAATTGCCGTTCTTTTAAGCAGCCCAAGATTTTTTTCGATATGGCCCTCCTGCGAAGCCATTCTGAAAAACATATAACAAACAAAGAGGCTTTTTTAAGCAAAAAGAAAAAAGGCCTGTATTTTTTTACAGGCCCCAGACTTTATAGAACCACCTCTATGATTCCTCATCTAATGTGATTGTGCAGGAGAACTTTGGATATTAACGAAACCATTTATTAGCAAAATGTATTGAAGGTGTAAATATGGAAGCTGACCATAACGTAATACTAAATGCCTTTCCAACTGTTTTATCAGATGATGTTCATACGATACTAAAAGAAGTACCGTTAACTTCAAGTATTAAACCTACGGGATCTTTCAAGGTTCTAGTACATGGCGAACCACTTCAAATTCCTTACCGAGTATACTATGACGATTTACATCTATTGTACGAAAATCAACTGACACCATCACAAAGCAAAATCCTGTATTGTCTTTTTACCAGACATCACAATGGGTATATTCGTGAACAGCACTTACAACAACTCTTATCATCATATAATGATGAAATTTGGGTATTACCATTTGTCATGCGGCTATTAGGAGAGTACGTCATAGAAATACTGCAAGTAATCAACAGCAACATTCGCCTGTTTGACAAAAATAATATACTATCTTTTATTAACGATAACCCTGACTTTTTCCAGACCACAGAACGACGAGTAATTAGCTATTGGAATGAGTACTATCGGAACTTATATCCTAATAAACAAGACTATGTCGGATTTCAAATTATTGATTATTTGAAATCTATAATACAGAAATAAAAAAGGATAAGTTGGCATGAAAAAGGCGCTGCAAATGCAGCGCCCTTTACTTTGAGGAGTAGGTTTACTTAGACCATCTTTCGATGAGGATTTGGTATGGGATTATCTTTGTCGTATTCCACGTAAAACCTCTTTAATAGTTTCGGTTCAATTGACCATTCATTTCCTACCGTATCTTTAACATAGACATCATCCACCCCAAAGTCGAACAGTGCAGCCCAAACTTCGGCTTTAAACTGTTTGTGGAAATCTATCTGTTCCAATTCTGTAGGCGATGCAAACTGATAAAGGTTTGCAAGTTTGATACTTGACCGAATAATTACTGTACTCACATAATTGCTTGACACTGGGCCTGGCGGTACGCGTGTTAGAGTGATTTTTTGTCCCTTAATCACTACACCCAATTCACATATGACGGCGGGAAGGTGTCCTATGTTGGTCAATGTAATTACGACGACCTTAGGGTCGACAACGGTTTTTATCCTTGGCAAAGCCATTACCGCAACAGGTTCGTCCGATATTTCCTGACGACGAGAATAATCAAGCTCAATCCTTATATTCGGCCGCTTTTTGACATATTCCCACACTCCAGTTAAGCATCTGAATACACCTGAAATCATACCGAAACTTGGCTCCACAACACTTTCTCCTTCCGCTGAGGATATTAAACATATTCAGCGACCAACGCATATATCCTTCAAAATAATAAAGGCAGGAGCTTTTCGCGTCTGCTTTATTATTCAATCGCCGTCAATGCATCGTCTAGCAGTGCTTTTGCTAGCGCCGCTTGTGGAAAAAAAGTTCTTTTCTCGTTGGCAAACCGATGGTCCAGGCCAGTCACACTACCCTTACCCATCCCTTACCTTCACCACGGTCAAACTCGTCAGCGTGGATGTATTGTACCAGCATGACTAATAAGGAATCGGCTAACAAATTATCTTCCTTATCTGCTTGATCTGCTATAGCTTTGGCTTTTATCAAGTCCTGCGGATAAAGAGTACTACCGATATAATTGTGTTTCTTAATCGCATCCAGCATTTTATTAAAGTATGACTGATAAAGATCAAGCTGTGAAACTCTCATCGTAACGTAATATCCGTCACGGTCTACGAAAGCATCAGGGTCAGGCTTTTTATTTGAGGACCAGAACATAACAATCCCCCTAACTACTTTGATGGTGACTTGTGAGCTATCGGGGACTGCCATGTCCCAACAATGTAGTTGCCCAGCATAGTCCACGCTGTTTCAATAAATGAACCAACGAACAGAATACTTTTGGAACCTAATGTCATAGGCGTCTCCCCCTTTTGCATCACCCAAAGTCCTACAAATCTAATCAAACTTAGACCTAAAGCAACTAGCATGACTATGAGGGGACTACATACGTCCTGGCTTAGGCTGGCTGCCAGCAGGGGCACAACTGCCCCCGACAACCCACAAACATTTACATATTCTACCAGAGAGCCTAAGAGTCCTCTATCTGATTGTGGTAGTCCCGTCTTTGGGTACAACTCCCGTATCGTCTGTGATCCGTGTCCTATCAGGCCTGCTTAAAAGAAAAAGGCCTGTATTTTTTTACAGGCCTCATCTACTTTGGAATTGATATGTAATTCTATTTTACTTTATACTAGGTCCCCAAAGGCTGTCCCATGTCGCGACGGTTCGATCCGATTGTTTATGTCTAACGATTATATTGAAATCATCATAAGTAAACTCTAGCTTTCGCGCTCCAGTCATACCACCCCATAACATGCCAACTTGTTTTATAAAGCCTAGTTGTGTATCTTTAGAAATATAATTCCATCGATCATTCACATAAATAATTAGTGTATTAGGGTTTTGGAAGGTTAAGCCTGCATAAATACTCCCGTATTCATTATGTTTACTTTCCACTATATTAAATGATTCCATCATTTCTTGCAGCCCACCGTTATAATTTGTTTTCGGTTTTTGTTTGGTCTGTTCTGTAGTAGTAGGCTTCACTTCTGCAGCTTTTTTCTCATCTCCACAGCCAGTGAGTATAATAGTTGAAAGAAGCACCATAAATACTAAAACCAAAATCCTTTTCATTGTAGTCCATCTCCTCCTACGTTATTATCATATTTACTTTACACCATTATTCCATATTTTGGCAATCAGTATCTAATAACGTCGATAATTGTATATCGCTAAAAAAATAAAATCCTTACTGTATCGCTATTTAAGGCAATACCGTAAGGATTTCAAAATTCACACTATCACGTTTCAAATGCAGTTGCGGCTTTCCAGCAAGATTATAACCACATTCGTTCTGATTCTCCTAAAATCAAATCGCTTGCTCGCCCATCTTTTACGCTGTACGGCTGAGTCCACCCAGCATCGCCACCGCGTAGCTCTCCTACTTTTGATTTACGATGATAGGTAAACACCCATTGCTCACCATAGTCGTTTTCGAAGTAACCGTAATAAACGTTTGGTTCATCATTTGTGATATGAGGAGGTTCTCCACAGCCCCGTGTTTGTTCCTAATGATGAAAAATGGTTCACTCATCTTATCCCTCCTAAAATTCATGTTACTTTTGGGGGTTAAGTATTTCATCTAGTTTACTTATCCGTTGTACTCGATAAGCTTTAACCTTCTCTTTGTTAATTAGTGGGACCAGGGTGCGACTTTCCGCATCTAGTTCAGGAGGCAGCTGATACTTCTTTTCTTCTGTATAAACCAGAAGCCCCGCTTTAACCATTTCTTTGAGTACTTTATTAAGTATTCGACGCCTACCCTCTGTACCAAGATTCCTCTCAATATCTTCTGCCGTAAGTGGGGGTAATTCATATGAGTATAGATAATCAAAAATATCTAATGCCAAGAATTGCTGGTATTCATCTTCAAGATCTAAATTGATGTTTCGTCCTGCCAGAGAATGGGCGCTCGTAAAGGATATTAAGCCATCCCACGCCATATCTTCGGCCATTGATTGAATCTTCGTCATGTCTTGTAAAGGTGTTCGTTTTATTTTCATTATTATGACCCCTTTAACTGATCATTTAACCGCTTTTGCACTAGAAGCGAGTACCTTCTAAATATTGGCTATTATTTGCTCATTATAAGTAGAATCTCTCTATTCTAAAGCCTGTTTCGAATCCATATACGAAAAGAGAACACTACCTACAGTCAGGTATTTTTTTGCACGCATTTCCCATCCTGGTGGTTGTTTCAGTATCTTCTTTGGCTCTGCAGGGATTTCTTCGAGTGAGTATACCGTTTTGGCATTAGAAACAACTTTTTTAAGTATTCCCACCTTCATTAAATATACAAATACTTCATCAGAACTAATCGGGTAATCAATTAGGTTATAATCACATATTTCCTTAATTAAGAGTTCTCTGTCTGGACAATGGTCTTTTTTAGCGGTCCTTTCCAAACTCTTACTGACTACGCTTAATAACTCCTCTTTGGTTTCAAAGCAAGCCTCTTTTCCCCCACTAGTGCTATGTGAATATAGATCCATCAGCACATCAATAATACTTGTAGGTAAATATGCTGACCACTTATCCATCAGCACACTCGGGATTTTACAGAAGCGGCCACTATACTCTTCTTGCGTATAGAGGAAAAGTGACTCCTCTATTTCAAGAACTGAACGCCACAATGAGTAATGGTCTTGCTTGAAATTCTTTTGCATAGATTTCCCAATCTCTTTTTTTGTTTCTTTTGAGGGAGAAAACCATACAAAACTTTCGAATATCTCTGGTTTATTAAAATCAAAAACTTTGCTAAAAACCGCGAATACATTAGCTAAAGCTTCTTGGCTCCACACACCGATATTATACTCCCTGCCTGTCATTCCTAGTTTTTCATATTGTAACTTCTGAAGTGTAAAATATAAATTCAAAACATCAGGCTTGTCCCCAAATTCCTCAACAATGCCGTAGTAATGATCAATTTCAAGAGGGAATGGTCCTAAGGTAATTTCGTTACGTTTTAAATTAGCCGCTGGAGCGTGGCCGAAAAGACGGTACACCACGCTTCGTTTCCCAAAATCATTAGGATTATTTGTTGGCGTGTAGACGAACCCTTTTCTTTTGAGTTCTTTAAATGCCTCACTAAGAACATCGTGAGGTAATAATAGAGTTTCTTCCATCTTCATTGTGCTCTACCCCTTTTTAGATTTTCTACTATTACCGCTTCACCTTTTTTTCCATACTTCGCTAAAATGGGACTATATAAAAACAGTTCTGCTGCCGTTGGTAAACGACCTAATGTTGAAGAAACAATGTTCGTTATCACTTCCACAGCATTATTTTGTTTATCTCTTTTTAAACGAGAATTGATTACTCGAACAATTTCTAGCAACACGCTATATCCTATTTGAACGGTATTATTAGTAATTTCAGTTTTAGTTCGTAACGCGACTTTCGGGTGAATAAAATTGCGAAAATCACGTATCTGATCCGCTAGCTTATAAAGCTCTTCCCCAATCACGTCATGCTGTTTCGCAAAGAATAGTAAATCTTTCAGTTTTAATTCTCTTTTCTCAAACCCATCTATACAACTTTTTATATCTTCATTGTGATTTAAATAATAATATAATACAGCTTCGATTAAACTACCGATTAGTACGATAGAAGCTTTATATGCTTTGGCATTATAACAGCTTAAGAATTCCTCTAAGTCTTGTGTACACTGTTTTCTGAGTTGTTCATCAGAAATAAATTTAAAAAGCCCTTCCTCCAAAACAATCACCTCGTAAATCATCAAATGAATATTGTTGGTATTCTACAACGATCAGATATTTCCCTATAAAATTCCAATTTCACATGAAAGAAAGCCTAGACAAATTGTCTAGGCTTTTTGGTTACGAAGAAAGGTATTTATGTCGATTTGAGGCTCATACCTAATTGGGCAATTCTCGTTTCTTTCCGACTCAGGAACTTCCTTTAAGATATATGGAACGGCCAGTTTGCCAGAAGAGAAAACACAACAGATGAGAAATGCTTCGGCAAACTCTAATAGAAACTGTGTTATTGCAGCCATTTCCTCACCGATATCCTGTTTACTACTTCCACGAAGTTCCCATTCGGGCGGCTTAATCTTATTACCAGGCGCTACGGTAAAGTTCTTAATTGTTAACTTCTCATCCTCAGGATGTTCCTGAGCATTGCGGAGACTAACAATATGTTTTATTGTTCCCTCATTTTCGTTCACTAGTTTATATAAAGTATTTTGCTCCCCAAACTTCTTCAGTAAAATATCGCGGATCTTATGAAAATGGGGCCCATGACAATCGGTATCATAAAAAATATTAAAAACTTCCGCCAATGACTGTAAAAAATTCTTCGCATTTGATAAAAATCTAATACACTTATCATCCAGCCCAGTCACATAAGGAAACGGATTGTATACCCTATTCCTGGTATCATATTGAATTTCCCCACATTTTATCGACTTAATGACCTTTTGTACTTCGGATGACATCTCTTGCGAAATAGAATTACAGATAAGAAGAAGTTCTTTGCACTGCCTCATAAAGTGCATTATCTTATTCTTCGATTTTTCGTCGCGGATGGCAATTTTAATAAACTCCTCAGACTGCACCATAAGCCGAGCCACTATCTCGTTCCCACAACCTACTCCTGGCATGGGTGTTACAACCCACGACATATTGGGATCAATTTCTTCGGGATCGAGGTCCTCTGGAGACTGTATTTGAAAAGTCATATCCACCTTATATATTTCCGTAAAACCAACACAAGAACATTGACTAATAATTCTACCTGTTCCACCTTTGAGTTCCAGTGTGCAAGCTCCATGTCTAGGAAGATTGTTTTTCGGATTATTAACGGGTTCATTCATAAGCGTAACCACCTATATCTATAGTAGACAATGTTAGTTCATCGCTAACATCTATGCATATCTAAAAAACGTGAAAAAAGGCTTAGTTCCCATTACCCGTGTATCAGATTGCTAACCTTTTCGCCCAGCCTAAATATAAATTAGTTCATTTGTATATTTTTCTGTATAAAACCATTGTTTCCTGCAAAATAGCAGTTGTAGCGCGGTTGTAGTTTTCGGGCATAAAAAAAGGGGTTGCATCTCTGCAAACCCTTGATTTCTCTGGTGGAGATAAGCAGGATCGAACTGCTGACCTCTTGAATGCCATTCAAGCGCTCTCCCAGCTGAGCTATACCCCCATGTTCTGTTGACATAGATTATTATAAGACATAAAAAATCAAATGTCAACA
>JAEYSJ010000264.1 GCA_023434855.1 Bacillota bacterium
GAGTTCCTTATATTTCTCAACTCCCTCAATGCCATTTTCCGCCTCACCAACTACTTCATGACCATTGTCATTCAAGATAGTTTTTAGAATCATCCGCATAAATGCTGCATCATCTACAACCAATACCTTTGCCATAAACGCCACCTTCCCCTTACTAATGTTCGCATATCTGTTATTCATTTAAGGGCAGTGTCTCTATTGAGACAGCTCTTTTAGGTACCGTAAATATTATTTTTGTTCCCACGCCTACTTCGGATTCGCACCATACCTTGCCTCCCAGTTGCCGGATAATGGCCTTGACATAAGCTAAACCCATGCCTTCCCCTGGCATATCCTGAATCCCCACACGCCGGAAAACATCAAATATCTTGTTACAATCTGCAGAATCGATCCCCCGGCCATTATCCTGTACGCTAAACAGATATTCAACGCCCTCGTCGCTGCAAAATATGCCGATTTTTCCAGGACGGGCAAAATCAAGGTACTTTATTGCATTATCGAGCAGATTACCGATAATTTGTTCCATAGCCAGATAGTCTGTTTCAATAATTGGCATTGGTCCTACTTCAACCAAAATATTTTTCTGTCCGATCTGATGTTCAAAAGACCGTAAGACAAGAGTAACAAGTTTGCTGCAATCAACTTCCTTGTAGATCATGTCCCGCCTGCCTTCACGGGCCAGTTTCAGAAGTGCGGCAACCATTCTGTCCAGCCGTTCCACTGCCGAATGAATAAACTGCAGTGAATCCGGTATGTCCTCCGCAATCAGTTGATCGGCTTTGCTTTGAACTTTTTCGGGAAGATGGTCTATCGACTCCTTAATAATCTGCCTAAGATCAGCCAAGGAATGATCCAATTCCTTGGCGAAGCCTCTTAGGTTGACCATTGGTGCGCGAAAATCGTGGGCAATGATATTGGCAAAATTCTGCAGTTCTTTATTAGTTCTTTCCAGATCTGCAATACAATGTTTCAGCCTGTCCTCGCTAGCCATGAGCGCGTCCCGGTGTTGGCGCAGCGCTTCTTCGGCTAACTGCCGTTCAGAAACTTCCTCTTCCAGCATTGCGTTAATATCCTGTAGTTCACTTGTGCGTTCAAGCACTCTGGTTTCCAGCGCGGCGTTCAATTGGCAAAGCTCCTGTTGGACTGCCTGTCTTTCCGTAATTTCTTCTTCCAGTGTTGCATTGATGTCCTGCAAATCACGGGCTTGCTTGTGGACTTGGTCGTAAGGCTCTTGTAAACTCGTCACTACCACCGCCCGGTATAAGTAGAAGAAAGCGGTAATTTTGAATAAATGACCGGTGACATTTGCCCAACCGCTGAGTGTCTTATAAAAAGTAAATGAAAACTCGGTACAAACAGAGAAAAGGAAAAAAATCAGCAGCTGCCGGTATACTAATGGTTGAAACCTGTTTTTGTGCCTTACTAGCAGAACAACGCTGGTGATTAGTATAAGACATATGATATATTCACTGTAAACCTTAAATGGAGTTAGTCCCTGTCCATCAATATATGCCACAGGGAAAACCTGCCAATAATATACTGCTGCCAAAATGATTGCCGATACAACAGCATAGGCAATTAAGACATAGAAAGACTTGATAATTTTGTAGAAAGAAATCCCGGCAATGACCATGCCTATGCTATCCAGATATCTGGCAATAACCCACATTTGTGTCGGCATGTTGCCGAAATCATCAGGAAATACCCCCATCCCTCTATAAGCAAGGGTATGCAATGTATCGAAAACGCCGGCGAAAGCATAGGCGATTCCCAGGATAGGAATAAACTGACTTTTTATATTCTGATGAGTATTAAAAACAATGAGAGCAATAGAAAAACTGACGACAATAGTAAACCCTTCAGTAAAAACATGGAACAACAAAAAGTTTTTTATACCTGTATAGCCGGCCAATAATAATAAGCTGATTCCCACTAGCATAATTATTATTTTTTGCTGAGTAGAATTGGCAAACTTTTCGATAGGCTTACCGGTACTGGCAAGATTCACGCCATTCATATCTTATGCCACCTCATAATAAACTGCATTTCCGCTTTGCAGCTAAACCAGTATAGCGAAGGAAAAGGTACTAATTCCATAATTAGGCACAAAAGCCCAAATTCCTGTGTAATATTTGAAATTTTCTACAAAATTTTAGCCAATTAATTGGGGAAATGTTGAATAGGGACCGTTGCAACAAAAATTAGCGAAAACCATTCAGTTTAGAACTGATCTTGACCCCACATCGGTCATGGGATACGGCTAACCACAGAGGACACAGAGGACGCAGAGGGATTTATTATTACTTGTATTCCCCGCTACGTTCTTGATTCAATAATTTAACATTATCACCGTCAGTACCTGTTCATATTTTATCCTTGCGCGATAGCTATCGCAACCTTCCACTCTGTGTCCTCTGTGGTTCAAAAACATTATCGCAAAACTATCTACTACCCGAAAACTTATATAGTCTTATAGCATTATGAAAGCCCCATAACCGCTAACCGGTTATAGGGCCTTCACTGTACCTATATTTTATTTGCTAAGAATGGCCTTGATGTCTTCTTCCGGTGTGCTGATTGGTTTCAAATTAAATTTTTCAACCAGGATATTCAGTACATTGCCGGATACAAACGCAGGCAATGATGGGCCGATATAAATATTCTTTATGCCAAGGGCCAGCAGTGTGAGCAGTATGCATACCGCTTTTTGCTCATACCAGGAGAGCACCAAAGTCAATGGCAGATCATTTACGCTACAGTTGAAGGCATTCGCAAGGGCTATAGCAACCTGAATAGCCGAGTAGGCATCATTGCATTGCCCCATATCCAGAATGCGCGGAAAACCGCCGATTTCTCCGATATTCAAATCGTTAAACCGGTATTTGCCACAAGCGAGAGTCAGTACAATGGTATCTTTAGGAGTCTTTTGCACAAACTCGGTATAGTAATTTCTGCCTGGTTTTGCGCCGTCACAACCCCCTACCAGGAAGAAGTGTTTAATGGCCCCCGCTTTAACGGCATCAATTATTTTGCCGGCCGCACTCATCACGGTGCTGCGGCCAAAACCTGTCAGCAGCTCAGTACCGCCGTTAATTCCGGTAAAATGCTTGTCCTCTTTCCAGCCGCCGAGTTCCAATGCCTTATTGATAACCGGAGTAAAATCTTTCTTGCCATTTGCTTCAGGTATGTGTTTGACATCAGGATACCCGACAACGGCAGTTGTGAAAACCCGGTCGATATAAGATTGCTTTGGCAGCATGAGACAATTGGTCGTGAAGAGAATCGGTGCCGGAATGTCGTCAAATTCTTTTTGTTGATTTTGCCAGGCGGTGCCGAAGTTGCCCTTTAGATGCGGGTACTTTTTCAATTCAGGGTAAGCGTGGGCCGGCAGCATCTCGCCATGTGTATAGATATTGATTCCTTTGCCGGCTGTTTGCTCTAAGAGCTGTTTCAAATCGTAAAGGTCATGGCCGGTAATAACAATAAACGGCCCCTTCTCTACCAATGCGGGAACTTTGGTCGGCACGGTGTGTCCGTAGGTGCTTGTATTCGCCTCATCAAGCAGTGCCATACATTTAAGATTGATTTGACCAAACTCCATTATGAGGCCAAGCCATTCTTCTGCAGTATGCTCTTCGCCAACGGCGCGCATACCTTTATAAAACCATGCCGTAAGCTCGTCATCTTTTTTACCCAGCACATAGGCATGCCAGGCATAGGCTGCCATGCCACGGAGCCCAAACAGCAATGTGGAGCGCAGTGATACAATATCTTCATTGCCTGTCCACAGGCTGCTGACAGAATATTCCTGAGCGCCTGGGTCAAGTTTGGCTTTTTCCGCCTTAACGGCATTTATCAATTGGGAAATTTGAGCTGCATCAAAGTTTACATTAGTCACTGTTGTAAAAAGTCCTTGCATCATAAGTTCATCAGCCAGCTGGCCCGATTTTTTCTGCGACGCGGCGCGGGCCAGTCCGATGAGCGCGCAGGTAAGCTCGTCCTGCTTGCCGGCAACCTCAGGCTTTTTGCCACATACACCCTGTTTGGTACAACCTTTACCTCCTGCAGTTTGTTCACATTGAAAACAAAACATCTCTGACATTTTTACTCCCCCTTAATTTTGTATTTATGGCCAGAAAGAACGAGAGGGATTTAGCAACTTGCGACAGATGGCTGCGAAATCCCGTCTACCCTTTCTATTAATCTAACTATGGTATTTAATTATTTTAATTCGTCAACTTCTTTTAGAATAAAACCGGATGTAGTAATGGTAACAACCTCATAAGGAATAAGTGTCCATGTGCTCATTAAAGCCTGTCGTGTGGCACTGGCAATGCCGTCGCAACAAGGCACTTCCATGCGGGCTACAGTGACACTTTTTATTCTATGGGCTTTAAATATGGCCGCCAGTTTTTCGCTATAATCAACGTCATCAAGTAATGGACAGCCGATAAGCGTAATGTTACCACGCATAAACTCACGATGGAAAATAGAATAAGCAAACGCCGTACAATCAGCCGCTATTAATAAATCGGCATCATCAAAAAAGGGAGCGTTTACGGGAACAAGCCTTATCTGACATGGCCAATTACGCAATTCTGAATAGGGACATGATCTCTCGGGAGCAGAATCGTCGCTATTCCCACCGTCAACGGCCTTAGCATGATTGCCCTGACAACCGCACGCCTGACCAGCCTGTTCTCCTGGCTGACTGTCACCCTCCGCTTGTTTTTCTATCGCTGCTTCATGTTCTTCAATCGTGATAGCACCTGTCGGACATTCCGGCAGGCAAGCCCCCAGTCCGTCACAATATGAATCAGCAGCTATAAGCTTTGCCTTGCCATCGACCAGCTTGAGTGCCCCTTCATGGCAAGCTTCAATGCAAATCCCACACCCATTACACTTGCTTTCATCTATTTTAACGATCTTTCTGCGCACCGTTATCCCTCCCCAATTACAGCACCTCTAGTACTTTTATATTTATATATATTCATCTGTATGCGCAGAATTTCGTCTGATTTAACTATAATTGAAGCACGAACTGTTTTCCGAACCGGACACATTCTTCCTCTGACTGTTCATCAGGGTTCCATAGTCCTTTCAGTCCTTCATTCACCACCTGGAAACCGCCTTCTTGCAATTTCTTTGATAATATCCCGACAGACTCGCCGCTCCAGCCGTATGCGCCAAATGCCGCCGCTTTCTTGTTTTTGAAGCTTAAGCCCTGAATTTCTTCCATAATCCCGGCAATAGAGGATAATACTCCCCTGTTGATGGTAGGGGAACCGACTATAATGGCTTTTGATTTAAAAATCTCGGTAATAATATCGTTTTTATCCCGGCGGCCGGTGTTATATAGTTTCACGTTAACACTGCCATCAGCCGCCGTAATTCCACTGGCAATGGCTTCCGCCATTTTTCTGGTGCCATCCCACATGGTATCATAAAGAATGGTAATCTGGTTCTCCTGGTAGTCTTTCGCCCACTCGGCATACTGGGTAACGATCTGCAGCGGATTGTCCCGCCAGATTACCCCATGACTTGGGCAGATTATATCCACAGGCAAATTGAAGCCGACAACCTCTTTTATCTTCAGATCGACCAATTTGCTAAACGGGGTTAAAATGTTAGCATAATATTTCATGCACTCCTGCTTTAACTCTGCCTGATTAACCAAATCATTGAACATATATTCAGAGGCATAATGCTGCCCGAAAGCATCATTGCTAAACAGGATGTTGTCACCAGTCAGATAACAGAACATGCTGTCCGGCCAGTGAAGCATCGGTGCTTCCACAAAAATCAGTTCCCGGGAACCGATATTTAATTTGTCGCCTGTCTTAACTATCTGGAAATTCCAATCCTGATGATATTGCCCTTTTAATGATTTGACAGCATTGGCAGTACAATAAACAGGCGTATCCGGTATAAGCTTCATCAGCTCGGGGAGTGCTCCGCTATGATCAATTTCCCCGTGATTCGCAATAACGTAATCAATTCTGTCCTGAGCAATTTCCCGTTTCAGATTGTCAACGAATTCCTGAGCAAATGGTTTCCATACAGTATCGATTAACACTGTTTTCTTATCACGAATTAGATACGAGTTATATGTAGAACCTTTATGAGTAGAATATTCTTCGCCATGGAATTTTTGCAGTTCCCAGTCTACTTTTCCTACCCAGGTTACATTATCGGTAATTTTAAAACTCATATAGACAACCTCCTTAGATTTTGGTCTTAATACATTCTAAAACTATATATGCAATTCGCGTTCCAATTCAAAAGCCTATAAATCAGCGTTTGGAATAAACATTATCCTGCCAGCCGCACATTTTGGTGACACGAAAATGATCACATCATGCAAAACAGTTTTAATGCTCAGTTGTTAGTATTCGAATAAATCTTGGTATTTAATAAAGAAGCAGGAGAAAATGGTTGTGACAATTAAATATAACTATAGATAGATAATTTTTATCTTGTAATATCCATCTTTAACCTTATGTCAATAGCAACTATAAACCGAGGGGGAGTTATAAATATGCCTAACCAATTCTACGATCTGGTATATCAGGGTGCGGCAGCCATGCTCGCCGCTGCAGAAAAGAAACTAAATTACGTTATTGAGACGACTGGAGCGGAAACTTTGGCGGGTTACCTCGGAACTGTTTATAAGCTGCCGCTGCTAATTGCTTTAGGCAAAGCTGAAATATCCAAAACCGCCGATTTATTGCCCATCTTGCAAAATACAAAACTTGCCGGACAAGACGAACCTTCCCGGGAAAACATTCTACAAGCCGGCGAAGCAGCACTATATGCAGCGGAAATTCTGGAATCGCTGAACGGCCCAGATGGCAACAGCCAGTCTGAAACAATGGAAAGCGGCTTCTTACCGGATTATATTTTACGCAGATTCGGTATGTCGCTGCTTGATGGAACCATCCCCGGTGTTGCAATCCTAACCGGTGCAGCCAGAAACAGCGGGACTGCAGCCCAAATTGTGAAAAATTTGCGCTCAAAGGGAATCATGGTTATGCTGGCCGGAGCTGTCATTGATCAAAGCCAGGAAGAGAATGTGCCATTAGGGGCCGATTACCTTACCTTTCCACTGGGTAATCCGCTGCAAATGGTTCATGCCTTCGATTTTACCGTCAGGATCGGTCTGGCCTTCGGCGGAGTTGCCGCCGGTGACAGGGATAAACTACTGCAACATCAAAAGAACCGGGTGCCGGCCTTCGTGATTGCACTGGGAGAATGGGACCCGCAAACAGCCGCTCTTTGTGCCGGCGCAATGCTACTGGGCTTCCCGGTAACAACAGATCAGAACCTGCCTGATGAAATGCAAATTCCCGGTTTGCTGGAAACGGAAAATGGCATTGAGTCTGCCCACCAGATTATCAGGCTGGCCCTTGAGATGCGCGGCATCAAATTGAAGCAGGGGGATATTCCAGTGCCAGTCAGTGTAAACCCGGCTTTTGAAGGAGAGCATATTCGTAAAGCCGATGCGTGGGTTGAATTTGGCGGGCGGGATGTACAAGGATTCGAGTTGGTGCGGATGGTGGGCAGAAGCGAACTGGAAGACGGCAAAGTAACTGTCATCGGACCGGAAATCGATGAAATTCCCCAGTGCAGTGAATGGCCGATCGGCATCGTCGTTTTCGTTTACGGACGAAAAATGCAGGAAGATTTTGAAAGCGTGCTGGAACGGCAGATACACTACTTCATTAGCTACGGTGAAGGATTATGGCATCTGTCCGGCCGGGACTTAATCTGGCTGCGCATCAGCAATGGCGCCAAAGCGGCAGGCTTTGCCATTCATCATTTGGGTGAGATTCTCATCGCCAAATTAAAGGCGGAGTACCAGAGTATTGTGGACAGGGTTGAAGTGAAAATTTATACTGATGCCCAGGCAGTTGACAGGGAAATTGCCCTGGCCAGGGAAGTTTACGAAAAGCGCGATGCCCGCCTGCGTGGCCTGAAGGATGAAACAGTTGACACCTATTATTCCTGTACCTTATGCCAGTCCCATTCGCCCAATCATGTCTGCATCATTACACCGGAGCGGGTAGGTGTGTGCGGAGCGGTAACCTGGCTGGATGCCAAGGCGGCCCACGAGATTAATCCGACAGGTCCTAATCAGCCGATCTGCAAAGGTGAATGCCTTGATGCGGCGAAAGGCATGTGGAAAAATGTCAATGACTTTATGTATAAAGCCTCTAATTGCACAGTGGAAAAAGTTAATCTGTATTCAGTTATGGATAATCCGGTAACCTCCTGCGGCTGTTTTGAAGCAGTCATGGCAATACTGCCACCGGCCAACGGCGTAATGATCAGCGCGCGGGATTATCTCGGCGATACGCCCAGCGGGATGAGTTTTGCCGGCTTGATGGGAGCCTGCGGCGGCGGTGTGCAAATTCCGGGCTTCCTGGGAATCAGCAGGCGGTATATCGTCAGTGCCAAGTTTATCGCGGCGGATGGCGGTTTGAAACGCATAGTATGGATGTCCAGGAATCTGAAAGAAGCCATGCGTAATGAAATTACCCAGCGAGCTCTTGATCTAGACTTGGGCGAAAACTTTGTTGATAAAATTGCTGATGAAACAATTGGTATCAATGAAGAGGAACTGTTGGCATTTTTGCAGGAAAAACAGCATCCTGCCTTAACTATGGAGCCAATGCTGTAACGACTGAATCAATTGGATAATTTGCCCTATCGAGTATAAAAAACCTCCTATCGCGGGCCTTGGGATACGGCTAACCACGGAGGACACGGAGGGTTATTATTTATACTCTCCTTCCCTGCACGTTCTGCATTCACCATTCCACACTACATCAAAGTTACTGCATACATATATCCGATTTCATTGTACGAACATGTATATCGAGCCGTCCCACTCCGTGTACTCCGCGTACTCCGTGGCTAGAAACACTAGCACCAGTTGACTACAACCAGAGCTTATGCTTTTCGATATTATAAAAAAGCGGTGTGAACCTCATTTTGAGGATTCACACCGCTTTCTTTACCGAAAACACTCTTACCAATTAATATATTCGGCAACTTGTGCCTCACTATTCAAGGTTACGTCCCGCAACGCCCATTCTTTGAAAACCTGATAACCAGTCCGATCAACAATATATCCTATGTGTTCTTTACCGTCGGGGCTGTCTTTGTCAATATATTGGTCAATGTAGGCGTAGGTGTTTTTTATAATTTTAATAATGCTTTCTTCGTCTACCCATTTAATAAAGGGTTGGGCTATTCTCGGGTCTCTTTTGCCGGTCCGGCCCATAATGACAAGCAGGTATCTTTTGTTTAAACTGCGTGTCCATGCCCCGCTGGGACACTTTAAAACACATTCGCCGCAGCCGATACATTTTTCTTTATCATGGACGATTTTATAGTTTTCCAATTTCAGCGCCCCAGCCGCCCGCTTTTTGCAATTTACCATACAAGCCTGGCAGCCGATACAACGATAGGCCTCATATTGCGGTTCGTTCATCCCGATAATGCCGAAATCATGCATCCGGGCTTTGATACAGTCATTGGGACAGCCGGTAAGGGCTATTTTTACATGATAGTCGTTAGGAAATATCGCTTGTTCGATTCTCCGGGCAAAGGCCGTTGTGTCGTAGTTGGCAAACTGGCAAACGCGGCTGCCGATGCAGGCCGAAACATTTCGCGTACCGGCCGCCGGGTAACCGGTGTGCGGACTAAGTTGGTTAATCCCAAGACCGGCGATAATGGGCTGAAGTACCGTGTTTACTTCCGCCATTTTATCTATCTCAATGCCTGGAATTTCAAAGCCCTGCCGGGTAGTGATATGCACTGTTCCGTTGCCGTATTCTTCAGCGATGCGTTTTATCACATCAAGGTATTGCACTGCCAGATGTCCGCCGGGCACGCGAATCCTGGCAGCCGTCTTATTCCTTACCTTCGTTACCCGGAAGGCATTTTTCTTCAATTTTTTAGTATTAACATCCATGCTTCCACCCCTCCCGCTAATCAAACAGATCTTTGGCTCTGGCGTAATTAAAGACTGGCCCTTCCAGGCAGATATAGGTGTCATTCATTTTGCAGTGTCCGCATTTTCCCACACCACAGCACATTTTTCGCTCATAGGACACAATTAAATTTTCTTCCCTGACCCCGCGTTTTAGGAATTCTGCCACCGTAAATTTCATCATCAGCGGCGGTCCGACCACAATTACCTGTACATCGTTGATATTGCTGATGCTCATGTCTTTTATATAGCCGGTGATAAGTCCGGTACGGCCCTGATATGCGGAATCATTAGATTTGTCAACAGTAACGGTAACCGGGATGACTGTCTGCCAGCGCTTTAGATCATCTTTAAACAGAATATCTTCGGGAGACTTAAACCCTGCCAGCAATGTCATTGATTTTGTTTCCGTCCGGTGGCGAGCAAAATAGTCGACGACTCCTTTAACCGGTGCAAGCCCCGTGCCACCGGCAGCAACAATTATCTCCTGTCCTCTGTATAGATCCAGATCAAACCCATTGCCGTATGGTCCCCGCAGGAATAATGTGTCGCCAGGCTTCATGTTGTGAATGGTATTGGTGACAGCGCCCACGCGGCGTATTGTCAGACCAATGGAATTCTCGCCGATATCGCTTACTGAAATGGGAGCCTCGCCATACTTGGGAATAGAAACTTCAAAAAATTGCCCGGGCTTGACATCGCCGGCATATTCCATGATAAAGGTGTAATCTGTCCCGGTGTGGGGAATTATCTTTAGAATCCGGCTCTTTATCGGCATATAAATGTTGCTCATTTTCCTGCCTCCTCTCCCTGAGTATTAAGCTTATTTATGCAACCGGCAATGGAGATATATTCAGGGCAGTTGTCATCACATCTGCCACAGCCGGTACACATGTGATAACCGAACCTCTTTTGGTAGTCATGAAACTTGTGCATAATCCTGAATCGCATTCGCTCCGCCTTGCTCTTACGGAAAGCGTGACCCCCGGCCATATCGGTAAAGCCATCCACCATGCAGGATGCCCACACCCGTCTTCTTTCCCCGGAATTGGGGTTATCCTTGTAGAAGATATCCTGCATGGAAAAACAGGTACAAGTCGGACATACAAAGCTGCATCGTCCGCAGCCGATACACCGCGTTGAATATTCCTGCCATACGCCATCAACGGCAACAGCGGCAGCGATATTTTCCGGTATGGCCATTGCCGTTTCATTTTGGGTGACAAACTGCGGCCTAATTGATACAGGCACTCCGGCAGAACAGCCAAACTCCTCATTTTTTATCCCAACATATACATGATCGTCTTTAGGTCTGATAAAAATGTCATAAACGCTGGTATCATTGGTGTGCATACTCACACAAAAACAATTGGGAAAACTTGCGGAACATTCAATGAGACAAAAACGGATTTTCTCACGTACCGCCTTATAATACGGGTCTTCGAACCCGTTTCTGAGATATATCTCATCAAGCCGCTTTATGGCATGAATGTCACAACTTCGCAGGAAGAGCAGAATCTTTTTTTCATCGCCTTTTGGCTCCAGCCAGTGATCTTCCGTGAAGTAAAACAGTGTTTGCGTAATGGGCAGCAGAACTTCCCTGGCTGAAAAATGAGATTTTTGTCCAAACTCAATTTCTTCTAAAGTGCCTACTTGCTGATAGCGTACCGTATCAGTATCGGTGAACCGCCCTTTGCCGCTTAATACAACAGGTGCAAATAGCACATATTCCGATTTTAGATTATCAAGATATTGACTGAACTGTGCTTTCGTCATTTTGTATCCTAGCATCGTCTGTTCATCCTCTCTTTAATGTAATTGCCGGCTATATTTTTGTTAAAACCATTGTAGTTTAATAGTAAAAAAAAATCGGTAGCCCTAGCTACCAAAATAAAACTTATATACTAACCTAGCACCTTTTCTTTTTTATTATGCTAAACACCCGGCTAAGTGTTGGTCTGGGAGGCGCTTTTGCTAATTTCATCAGTTGGCGGGTGGCTTTTGTTTCTTTTGCCTTATTGGCTTTTTGCGCGGCCGCTTTATTGAATAAACTGCCTCAGGATTTTTCCCCATCTGCAAATTGTAATTTCCTCCTTGAGATTAAGCGGGTAACTTTGTCTCCAAAGGGAAAGGTTATTTTTCCGCTTGCATTAGGTGCAGGGTTTCTATTACTTGGTATATACAGTTTTTTAGGTGCATTTTTGCATGAAATTGCAGGTCTGGATTATGTGCAAGTTGGGATTGTAGTTATGTTTTACGGTTTTGCCTGTCTGCTTGCCGGTTCTCAGGTTGGCAGGCTCGGAGAAAAAATTGGCCACCAAAAGACAATTATTACCGGCGGTATTCTTGCTTTGTTCTCCGTCCTTACTTTGACTGTTGCGCCTTCTTGGCAAGCAGGATGGCTAGCTGCGGTCAGCTTGGGTTTCGGCTATATTTTCGTTCAATCAACGCTAGCAACAATTGCTTTTGATGTTGCTAGTGAAAATAAAGGACTTCCTTCAGCATTAGTCGGATTGGGCTTGTTTGGCGGTGGGGGTTTAGGCACTGCTTTTGGTAGTTTACTACTTTTTCAGGGGAGTTACCAGAATCTTTGGTTGTATTTGGGTGCTGGTATTGTAATACTTATTTTTATTACAGCTAAACTAAGATTTAAATAAAATTTCCCACCATAAAGAAAACTGGCCTCCAGACTCATGTCTGGAGGCCTTGATTTTGAGACCGACCTTCCGAGAAGATCGGTCCAATACGCATGGAGTACGTTCTTTATGCTTACAACCCCATTTCATGGACTAATTCTATCGAAGCTCTCAGAGAAATGGGAAACCATTTATTTTTATATTTTAAAATTACGAATGGCAATTTGTAATATGAAAAAGTGTCATGAATTTGTCACAAAGGTCCGCTAGACTCTAGAATTAGGGCTAAATTTTATATTCAGTGGTGTTCTTCGTACAAATGAAATAAAGTCCTATAATGGAGTGAGTTTAAAGTAATCGTTATATAACTTTATTTTAGTCGGACAGGAGGGGTCATCGTGAAAAAGATTCTACCATTATTAATTGCCCTATTGGTAGTCTTTGCGTCAATAGGGGGTGCTACGGTAGCCGCATCTTCACAAATAGCAGCAGCCACCAAAACAGTTTCCATATTGGATTTTGGGGCTGATTCCACGGGGCAGAAAGATTCTACTGCCGCCCTGAATGCAGCGCTTGCTGCGTTACCTAGTGATGGAGGAGCAATTTATTTCCCACGCGGTACATATATTTTTTCCTCAATAATTACATTTACCATGCCGAATAGTAACTTTTCCCTGTCTCTGGTTGGCGATGGGCCTGATGTAACATTCTTAAAATGGGCTGGAGGCGGCGGTATTTATATTAATTATCTCAGTCAATACAATAGTGTGCATGTTGAAGGATTTTCTTTTGTAACAGGCGGTGGCAACGTAGGAACGGCATTATATCTTAACCAAACCGCAGCTTCTATTGCTAATCCAGCTAACACTGCACTAACAACAATTTCCAATGTTACTATTCGCGGCGTGGATGGTTATGCAGCTAATGATTATTGGGCAAATGGCATATATGTTAATGGTGTCTCAAATATAAACTTTACTAACCTGATGACAGTAGGTACTTCCTCGTTTGAAGGTTGTGGAGTATATCTAAAAGGATCTAGTGCTGTGATTCCTGTTGTTTTCAATTTTACTGGTTGCACGTTTAACTATTGTTCTAAAGGGATTATCTATGGTAATTATGTAGAAGGAGTTACGGTCAGTCAATGCAATTTTTTAGCAACCTGCGGTATTAGCGCACCAGCAAATCTTCTTAATTTAGATCAGCTGGCTGTTATAGGTAGTCAATTTAACTGTACATCTGCCGGTATAGTATTAAATACATGTGTTCCCAATACATTAATTCAAAATAATTTATTTATAATACCGGCTAGTGCTGTAGGTATACAACTTAATTCGTCAGGATTATTTTCGATTGTTGGTAATGCATTTAATCAAGGGAACAATCCGTCAGCTAACAACGGCATAGTAGTTGCCGGGAGCGTTTTTCCAGGAATAATAACAGGCAATGCAATAGAAGGAATGCTTGGTTCGGGCATATGGTTGAAATCTACATCGAATAATGTTAATGTGCAATCCAATGTTTACTCGGGGAATAAAACTAATGTTACTAATTCAGGTACTAGTAATAAAGTTGGTGGCGGTAGTTCATAAGACGCGAAAGCATCTCAGCCTGTAGGCAAAAAAGAAAATAACCCCCAAACTACCCAGACGATTTCGGTGGCTATCGAGGAACAGTCTGCATCCATGGAAGAAATTGCAGCTTCCTGCCAAAGTCTTGCGAAGATGGCTGAAGACCTTCAAGGAGTAAATCAAATGACTGACGCCGCGAAAAGCATATTAGTTTTATCAATATCCGTGTCACCAAGTGCAGAGGCGGCAATTTCAAAGTCTATCTATTCTGACGGCTTTTTAGTTACTAGATTTGCTATCAGACATACTTAGGTGATTAAACCAGTTCTTAACTATCATACCAGGTCCGCCGCCATCTATACCAAGTTCGAACCCATCATAAGTTGTAGGCTACGCCCCGTCAGTATCAGTTACAATCGTTCCATGGAAATCAATGGCCCACGCAATCATTCCAATATGGTGAGATTCTAAATAATTTAGGAATAAATGTGCTTCATCTGTCAACTGTTCACTTGTTTTTATTCCAGGAACAGGGTACGTGCAGGCCGGTGGACCAGTTAATGCACACCATTCAGTAGCTAATATAGGTTTGCCTTGCTTTACAAGATACCCAAAATGTTTATCCCAGTCTGCCTTACTAATAAAGTTTTTCTCATAATATGGATGCACACCATAAACCAGCTTGTTAAGCGGATCTCTTATCTCCGGCGCACCTAGAAAACTTCGTCCCCACCATAACCCTTCGACAATGATTACATTGCGGGAACTTGTACGGCGGATTTCATCCACAAGAGATTGCATTCCAACATATTGTTCACTACTACCATGATAATTTCCACCATCAAGCCATAATTCCCAGTTTTCGGGGGCTGGCCAAAGCTCCGGCTCACTAAATGTTTCATAAATTACTCCAAGATCGTCATTAAATAGACGAGTCAAGGATAAAAGTGCCCGCTTGGTAGTTTCTGTGGGCATCTTATGTACTAGACTACCACTAGGCCGATCATCGTGTACACATTTTGACAAAACTCCACCAAGAATATAAATGTCCGTCGTTATATCCAATTTAGCCTTGGACCTGTTAGCTGAAATTCTAGGGTTTCCCTATCTATGTAGCCTACAGTTGCATCACTATCATATAGTTTTACTAAAAACTCAGCCATTTCGTTTGCTGTATGGAATTTTGAATAATATTTCTTATACTCGAACTCCTCTAAACCGGTAGTAATTTTGCCAAATTCTGTTTCTGTCGCATGAGGAGCCAAAATTTTTGCCGTTAATTTTGCATTTGCTTTTTTAAGTTGCAAAGATAATCCTTCCGTAAAGATACTAACAAAGAATTTTGAGGCACAATATAAAACTGCAGGAACAAAATTATATCCGGCTGTTGAAGATATATTAATTAGCTGAGTGTCGGGTACGTTTTGATATTTCTTGACAAATAAAGTAGATAAAATAGTTAAAGATTCGATATTTACATTCAGCATTGATTCAATTTTTTTTAAGTCAATATCAACAACCGGATAATTGTCACCAAAACCAGCATTATTTATCCATGTTTCAATTTGAAAATTTGCTAATTCATCAAACAATATATATGCATTTTCTGTTTTTGATAAATCGACCTGTTTGAGAATGATGTCAATGTCAGAATTATATTTGAGAATTTCGTTTTTCAACTCTCGTAAGTTAGTTTCACGTCGTGCGACTAAAATAAGATTCTTATTCCTTCTTCCGAAAGCTTTCGCCGTTTCATATCCAATTCCTGAACTAGCTCCAGTTATTACACTGTATTTCATTTTACACCCTTCTTTTCTTAACCAGTTAATGGCTTTAGTTCAATCTTTAACCGGCCATTACTGCTTATTGCGTACTGCCAACGATTCGTTCTTTTGAAGGCTCGAAAAAATCAATTTGTTTCTGAATTATTTAGCCTCGTCTAAGTAATTCAAACATTTTTCGGTCAAGTTTATGATTCTGATAGTCTTCATAGGTGACATCATTACGTTCACTGTCTAGTATCCCGAATTGACCACAGAGGTTCCATAGCGCCCAACCGATTCCTGCTTATTGACTATGAATTCATTGATGTTTTCTGGATAATCTCTTTTGATAGATAACTCGTTCTTTTGGTATCAACGTTTCTACAGATAGCCCTTATGAAAATATTGGGAAATATTAATTTTCATGTTCAACATACTCGACTATAGTACCATCCGTATGTTTTACAGTCATATTCATCCCTGTTGGAACTTTTTTCAAGTCTCTAATAATTGTAGCATCATTATTTAATAAAAAATCTTTAAACTCGATAATTGAATCAACTAAAAATGTTGCTTGAGTATCCCTAAATGGCTTTAAGGCTTCATCAGAACCAGCAAGAATTAAAATGTTTCCTATCTGTGCTAATTCTAAATTAACCTGTGGATAGTTAAATCTCAAACTGCATTTTATATTTAAGATTTTTTCGTAAAATGATATAGATTGCTCAATATCGTGTACGTAAAATCGATTTAAAATTTGCTTTACTTGCATTTTCATCCTCCCAACGATATATAACCTTGGCAAAAAATGTGCCTCCAACCTTTTGTTAAAAAGACAGGAGCCTTGCGCTTTGTAACATAGGCGCAGTCAGACATAGGGTCACCGGGTTTGGCATTAGGATTATCAAGTGTCTTTGCGAGATAAGCCATAAACTTATCAACACTTGCGCATAACCCTTTATTCTTATTTTCTGCAGCCTGGTCAACTACTGAGCCTCGGGCGTCAGTATACATATTAACTAAGCCATCCAATGTCATTACCGGGGGAAAAGATGGATTATTAATTTTGTATTATATCGCTAATCGTTACCTCTACCCTTTGTATTCTAGGTTCTATAAGCCCATTGTTGGTTGCGGTGCGTTGAAGATAATAAACATAGAAGTTTTTTCCCAGAATCTCTGGACTATCCTTCAGTCCAACCATTGTAGGATTAAAGACTTTCTGGTCTGAATTTACATCCAGGCCTACTATTTCAGTCGGCGGGGACCATTGATATAAATTATCAGAGGTTTGCAGCATAATTTTCTTTTGATTACTTTGATACGATAGAATATATTTCTTGATGTAAACATTCCAAATGATGAAAGGAGAATTGATGTGTTCATTCTTCCTAGGAACAATGATGGGAGTCGAGCGTCCGCCTATACCCGGTTCTGTGAAAAAACCAGTGTTGTGAACGACAGATCCTACCGGATTAAAGTACTTATGAACCGTTGGGGCTTTTCCCTTTTCAAGAGCCGCCCACATATCAGTATTATCCACTCGCGCCAAAGCTATCGAGTTACCACTTTCTTCGATAGAATTTCGATCCGTAAAGATAATATAGTAGTAGGAACGATTCTTCTCGAGAGGCCCGTTACTCACAAAGCAGTGGTTTATATAATGTCCTTCATTATCTGCTTCTATCATTGCGCCATCGGCCCATAGCCCCCCTGACGGATTGGTTTTTAGATAATCTTCCCGGCTCAGATATGGATATAATATCTGGCCGATTTTTTTAAAAGTGATTCCTTCATCGAGAGAAATAGCCAAACCTGAACCGCCATATGCTGGCATTCCCTTAGGGTAGTAATATTGATATTCACCATGATAAATTTGCAACAAGACATGGCGTAAATTACCTTCCTGCTTCAATTTTAAAACACTCCTGGACGAATTATTCGAGGGAACCAGAATATTATAAGTGGGGCCGCCTCCAGCATAATCCCGATCGAAATCGCTACCATCCGGGGAAGGTTGGACTCTGCCTGAGGTAAGAGAATATGAAGGCCATTCTCCTTTTCTTACGGCTGGTTCCAGATGATTAAGCGTGCCCGCAAATGCATATGTTCCTGCCGGTAACTTCGCATTATTTCCCACACCGTTGAAACTGCCTCCGGCTGAAAAAGCCTTGTAGCCATTTTTTGTTTTGATAAAACCGATGGGTTCGTCCATAAACATCAATCCGTTTGCATTCATATCAGCCGTTGACATTATGGTTGCCACCGGCCCTGTTACAAATTGAATCTCTTGGGAATAGGCGGGATTTGAAGCACTACAAGAAAATAATATTAAAAAAAACAATAAATTGATGAGCATTGAACTTTTACGCATAGGAGACCTCCGGTAATCATTAAGTAACAAGGGGATGTAAATCAAATTCATCTCCAGTCTAGCCCTGTCTAAGTAATTCCAGCATTTTACGATCAAGTTTATGATTCTGGTAGTTTTCATAAGCAACGTCGCTGCGTTCGCTGTCTAGTACCCCGAAAGAACCACGGAGGTCCCAAAGAGCCCAACCGATTCCTGCTTGCCGCCAATTGTCCAGACAATCTTTCATCCAATGCAAAGTCACATCATGCGGTGTCTGACTATATGCGCCCCATTCGCCTATGAAAATACCGATTCCATATTTTGTGCTGAAGGATTTCCAGGGACAAACATAATCTGACCACAAAGTTTCCCGGTTGCAAAAATAGTGCCCGTTGATTGGGCTGAGAACACCCTTATGGTCTACAATATATGTCTGCTGTAATACTCCCCAGTTGGTGTCAGCGGGATTGACTATGACTTCGTTGGTTGATACACCTGGAAAAGGCTTGATACGAATTGCGGAAAACGTCAACCAGTCACCCCTGCCCACTTCAATTTGGATTTCCCGGGTTTCGACCGGAATAGTGACGGAATATTCCTTGTTATAGGTCCCAAGGTAAATCTGCCATTGTGGGTCGAAAACAGATTTTTCCCATTCACCTGAGCCCGGGCCTGGTTTAAATACTTTTTGCCATACTATTTTTCCGTTTGCCTTGATGAAAAGTTCAGCACTACCTGAAACTTGCGCTACAGTAATGCTGAGTTGCCTGCTTTCAGGAAAATCAGTTTTCAGGATAAGTGGTTTCTTTAATTCCGCCTTGGCATCACCATACAGGTATTGGTTAAGTAGCATCGGCCATGTTGGGACAGGCCAGGTGTCCGCGTCTTGAAACCATGGTGAACGATAATGGGAAATCTGGAATGGTAAGTACCCCCGTGTGCTTTGGGCAACTTTAAGGGCTACAAGTTCCGGCACCGGTTTTCCGCCCCACGCTAGACCATCAGCGATGATCAATCTATCCGCATCTTTTTCCCGTATTGCGGCGACAGCGTGGCCCAGCGAACGGGCATACTTTTCGCCTGGAATATCCGGCGGCTCATTTACCAAATTAAAAGATAATTCGGCTGCGGGAATTCCACGATAGCGTTCGGCAAACATTTTCCATTGCGCCGCAAATTGTTGACGGGCATTATCACCGCCAGAACCATCTGCCCAGAGGTCCAAGGGTTCTTTAGGTTCGCTAACGCAATAACCTGGCGCTCGATATAGACATAGATTTACATGAATCCCCCGTGCCCGGGCCCAGGTGATTACCTGGTCATATTTTTTTAAGGACTGTTCATTGTACACACCCGGACTTGTAGTCCAAGTACTGTACTCAATTGGTAAGCGAATAAAATCAAACCCCCACTCGGTTATGAAATCCAGATCCCATTCGCTGTATGGTTCGTGCAAATTAAACCCCCGCCAACGAGGAAGCTGCGCATAGGTTGCAGGTTTAAACTTTCCGATCGGCTGATCTGTTGTCATCGCAGCGGTTGTTGGTGCCCAGCCCCCAATCATAGAAGCTGCACCCCCAACAGCAAGCATTTTTAGAAACGCGCGCCGCGAGATTTCCTGATTCTGCGCTTTATTCCATAGCAATTCAATCTGCTTATTCAAAATATAAGCCACCTTTCTTTTGGTCGTCGGTTAATTTTATTTGATCGCCAGGAAAACAATCAAGGGCTCATGGGGCATGGTATTTGTAGACCCCGCAAAGCCTTAATTCAGGATGCAAAATGTGGGATGTAATGATTTTCGAGAAAATTTGCCGATAGTTAACAATAATTGGTTATGGCGAAAAAAACAAGCCCCTTTCAAACTTTTGTCGATTTGGCAGGGGCCCTATTTTATTTACTAGATTTGTTATCAGACATACTCAGGTGATTAAACCAGTTTTTGACTATTATACCGGGTCCGCCACCATCGATACCAAGTTCAAACCCATCATAAGTTGTAGGCTGCGCTCCGTCAGTATCAGTTACAATCGTTCCATGGAAATCAATGGCCCATGCGTTCATTCCAATATGGTAAGATTCTAAATAATTTAGGAATAAATGTGCTTCGTCTGTCAACTGTTCACTTGTTTTTTTTCCAGGAACAGGGTATGTGCAGGCCGGTGGACCAGTTAATGCACACCATTCAGTAGCTAATACAGGTTTGCCTTGTTTTACAAGATACCCAAAATGTTTATCCCAGTCTGCCTTACTAATAAAGTTTTTCTCATAATATGGATGCACACCGTAAACCAGCTTGTTGAGCGGATCTCTTATATCCGGCGCACCTAGAAAGCTTCGTCCCCACCATAAACCTTCCACAATGATTACATTGCGGGAACCTGTACGGCGGATTTCATCAACAAGAGCTTGCATTCCAACATAGTGCTCACTACTACCCTGATAATTACCGCCATTAAGCCATAATTCCCAGTTTTCGGGTCTTGGCCAAAGCTCCGGTTCATTAAATGTTTCATAAATTACTCCAAGATCGTCATTAAAAAGACGGGTCAAGGTTAAAAGTGCCCGCTTGGTAGTTTCGGTGGGCATCTTACGTACACCACTAGGCCGCTGATCACGTAAGCACACCATGACGATAAACCCATGCTGTCTTGCAAGACTAACGGCATTATTAATTTCATCCAGGTACTCTTTGGAGTAGGCAGGATTTTGCGGATCTAAGCCATTTTCCGAAACTTGAAAACGAATTAGGGATGCCTTCCAGTTGTCTGCGGCATTTTCAAATATTTGCTCATGAGAGTTGTTAAAATAGTCATATCTTATAATATCTCCCTTTGTACGGGAACTTGATGGTACCCAAAAGGCCGCTATCTCTACACCGCGAGGAACAATAACACGCCCATTTAGCGTAATATTGGCGCCTTCAACAGAGACAACGTCTTTATGATATATATTGCTCTTAGGACTGGAGACAGCATCTAGAGTTGCGGCTTTAGCAGTACTAAATAAAGCAGGTGGACGCCATGTCGCTGTCAACGGGACAATGAGTGGCATGCCTAATACACCGACGATCAACAGTAGTAAAATAGCACTGCGTGACGTTAGCATAGTCCGTACTGTCTGGCGCAGCAGTTCAACTTTCTTTTTAAAAATGGTCATCTTTCTTTTTACCTCCGGTTGAATTTAATGAATCGATGAAAAACGATTAAAGACTAAACTGCCGACTAACCTTGGCTCATTCAACATTTCCCAATTTATTTTACGATAATAATATATGTATCATAAGTTGTGTTACCATTGTATCCTAATGACACTGTTCCAGCAGGATACCACTTCGCATATAAAGTGAAGGTTCGCGGGATGGATTCATTATCGGCGATTTGCAATCCGGTGTTCGTCCAACTTGATAACCATGACGGTTTTGTTGTTATGCGGTCATCACTCGCCACGTATACTTTTGCCTGTTGTGATATCGTAAATGTCACCAGGTTATCAGAAGTATAGGTCTTTGAGGAATTAGCCGGCCGGATCCAGTTGGCTCCGGCTATGCTTGGCGGCACTTCAGTCATGGCAAATTCCCGGTCCCCATATAACCGATCACCCTTCTGGATATTGCGTTGAATTGACCATTTAGCTGCATTGGGACTATCGTCCACAAGCAAGTTGGAAATCTTCGTCACCCCAGATGACGGCGCGGGAGCTGGTGCCGGCGGGGGTGAATCTATTGCGGTGACATCATTTTCTACAATGGACTGCCGAATATCCGGTGAAGCAAGTGAAAAAGATACGTTTTCCGTGTTGACATGATTTGCATGCCTGAAATAAAAACCATAAGCCGGCAGTGCCCCGGAACCAAACCAATTATAATCAGGATACAAAGTACCAACATATTCACTGGGATCAGGCGGTACCGAAGATAATTTGCCTTTATTATTGACACTGACATTCTTTAAGATAAGTCCGTTTATTCTATACGTAGTACCGTTAAAGACCGTTCCCGTAAAAAGACAGCCGACATTGCCCTGACAATTTCTGGCGTCGATGTTCTCAAAAGTAATATTTCCTACCGGCAGACTCGCATTGCCTTGATGGGACGGCAAGTCACTCGGTCTCCGGTCTCGCGCCCCCGCTCCATTCAGTACATATAACGGACAAGTCAAGCCACTCATGCGAATGTTGCTAAACCTGACGTTGTCTACTTTCGCTCCGTCGGATATACCTAAAGAAATACCCGCCTTCCAAGATCCAAATTGAATACAGACATCCTGAAAGGTCATATTGGTAAAGCTTTGGTAACTGGCTGTGCCAAACTTAATGGGGTTGCTCGTAGATAATATGGTACAATTTTGAACTAAAAAATTGTCGTTGCCCATAGCACTGCCGCTTTTGGGACAAAGACCATCATCTTGACTGACAATAGAAGAGTTGGCGATAGTTACATTATGACAGTCACAGGGATCAATTCCATCCCTGTTGGGTGAATCAGTACTTTGAATATTTACCCCATCCACAATTAGACCATCAATTTCGAGAGGGCAAAAGGTCCAGCAATTCGCGTAACTAATATCGATATTAGTTACTTTCACATTTTTACTTGTTGTCAGATATAACACCATAGGACGGGTTCTTTCCGGGCCGGTCCAAACCGCTGGATTGCTGTTTCCATCAATAGTTCCGCCACCGGTGATTGTAATATTGGATTGTCCCGCGCAGTAGATTAACCCTTTGCCACATTCGCCCTTTGTCGCCATCCAGTTGAAGTTGTTCGTTTTGGGTATACAATCCGGATAATCGCTTTGATTTGCAGTGCCTTTTAGAGTTGCTGATTCCGCGATATACAGCGTCATTTTAGACTTCAATTCCAGTGTCCCGGTCATATAGACTCCATCATGTATGTAGACCGACCCGCCTGATCCGGCACAGGCATCTATCGCATGCTGGATAGCCGCTGTGTTTACTGTTGAGCCATCTCCTTTGGCCCCATATTTTACGACATCATATACTGGCAACGGCGGGCTGACAGTAACATTGGCGGAAACCGCAAAATTATCTAACATCAAGCCGGAATTGGCAGTAGACGATACAAGCTTAACCAAATTATCCCCTCTATGTAAGCTTACAACTGTTCTGGCAACTTTCCAGTTTGCTCTGGAACGGATATCAGAAGGTTTTAGCGTAAGATCGCGCACATAACGGCCATTCACATATAACTGAAGTAGGGAATTACTGTTAGCAGAATTATCGTATTTAAAAACAAGGAGATAATCACCATCTGAAGCCACATGCACATTATTCCATTCCGCCCATGCGTCGGAGCCGTCAAATTGAGCATAGCCGTTTCCCAAATAGGGCCAATTTGAACTGTTTACACTACAATTAGACTGAGCCGTAAAATTTTCCGCTTCATATACACTTTGCGCTTGTGTAACTGGCATGAAATCTGAGTTAAATACAGTAAAACCTACTGACAGTATAAAAATAAGAGTTAATAATATTCTTCCTTTCATCTCGGTCTCCATTTTCCAGAATAATTTATTAAGGTAAACTTTAATAAGCGTTGAGTCTTGCTGTCACTGCTAAGAAACGATTTATACGCCGAGCCTCAGCCATAATTGTCAACATCATTTGGCGTACCGTCAATAATTAATACAATTAATTTACGTGCCTCCAAAAAAGTTGAAACATCAATGCACCGGCCGTTTCAAATTCAACGCGTCAAAAATCTGGGGATCTGCGGGCTCCGACATATCTTCAGATGTTAGTCCCCATGGTCCGATCAGCGCATAAAAAACCCAACCAGCGTCGTTGGCTTCGATCTGACCGCGGACGGCAGACAACCATCGAAGCCGGTCGCTTTCATCAGCAGCAACATGTCCCAAATAATCCCTGCGAACACCAAATTCGCCGACCATAAGGCGTTGTGGCGAAATCTGATGCGAACGGGCCCATTGAAAGAAAGTATTCAAACGCTGTGTGACCAAATTAGCGCCTTTGTTAAAATATTCATCTGCATCATGTTGCACCCAGTTTTCAAATTTCAATTGCAAATCTAATGGCAAATCAGCAGCCTTTTCTTCCTTATGAAAGTGTAAAAGGAATTCTTCCTTCTGCGCCTTGTTCGGAGGAAAACCTAACCTGTGGACATAATTGGTATAATTTTGGCCGCCGTAGTTTCCTTGCTGGGTGAATATTGTCGGTTCATAAAAGTGCATATCAAATATTGTGTTTTCGTCATAAGGTTCAGGATCAATCTTCACAATACCGTTAACTGCACTAAAACAGGGACCTGTCAATATCAGGGTCAGGTTAGGCGCGCTTTGACGCGCTGCAGTGTACAGCTTTTCCTGAAAATCTGACCACTGAGCAAAGTCCTTATCGCTGTGGCAGGTGGGTGGTTCATTGAAGAGCGCAAGCGCGAATTCTGCTGAATTTCGCTTTGATTCCTCATGGGCAACAAAAGCAACCATGTCACGGTAGGCTTGTTGGGACTTCCCGCTCGGATCAGAAAGGATAGCCGTCGATGTCCATATCCCGGTGCTTTCCAAAGTATGAAGAGACAAAATCACCTTTAGTCCGGAAGAAAGTGCGGAGGAGATAAAAGTATCCAATACTCCAAGCTGCTCTTTTACATCGTTTGGCCGTCCTTCAAGAAGCGGGAGCACTCCGGCATTAATTCTGATTGTTCCGAATCCATATTGCTTGGTAAGCTCAATGATTTTTTGTTTACTTTGTTCCGGAGCATCATTATAAGCTATACTCGAATAATCTCCCCTATTTATTTTGTGCACGCCTAAGAATGGGCGATTTAAATTCACTCCTTGACTGACGATGAAGGCAGGCCCGCGTTTGCCTGCTGCTAACGTCTTTAGTGGCTCGGTCATAAAACCAACAGCTGGTATGCACTCTTTAATAATTAAAGCCATGCCACCGACGACAAGCATTTTTAAAAATGCGCCACGTGATATCCCCTTATTTTGCACTTTATTCCCAAGCAATTCGACCCTATTTTTTCCAAATATAGTAGCCATCAATCACCTACCTCCTGGTACATCTTGTAATTACCGTTGATTTGCAGCTTTACATTGAAAGTTTTGGATCTTTTAGAAAAACACGCCTCCTGCCTTTAGTCCTCTTTTGCGACAGACTATCAGCTATGCTTATCAATGCTTCTGACTAAGCTGTTTCAATATATTTGACGTATGTTGCGTATTACCGCCACTAGCTTGATCCGATAAATCCACCTGCATTTTGCCATAGTGTATCCAATCATCGTTGAGAAGATCATGTCCAAATCCGATAGGAATCCGGTATGCCCAGATCCCTGGGATTTCCTGTGTAGCTTGAGCAGGGATTTCCATTACCTTCGGGTCGCGCAATGTACGGCCAATTTCATCAGCGAGAAGTTGGAGCTGATCCCTATCAGCAGCGGACTCTTTATATCCCAAGGCCTCACGTGCGCCTCGTTGTACTAAAGTGGCTGAAAATGAAAACATGTGATAGATTAATGCTCTATGGCCCCGGGCCATTTCTCCATCAATAGTACCATCAGGTTTTATTGAAGACATCGCCACGCGCCACACTTGGTTTTGATAGTCAATCGCCTTTTGGTCGTTGTCCAAAAGGGCAAATAACGCGGTACTGGCACCCGACCAATTATACAAATTCCCCCGGTTGCTGCCATGCTGATAATAGTTCATATTTTTATAATTTAAATTGCGCAGCCAACTGAGGATCATTGGATCTATGTCATATCCGGCAGCCCGGAATTTGAGTGCATAGATGTTAAGCCCAACCAGATATTGTCCTCGTTTCATCGTTCCTCCGCGATTATAGACTTTAGGCTCAACCGTCAAGGCGCCTGCTTCGGCCCATTTATGGAAATTAGCGTAGGCACAGTCGGACATAGGGTCACCGGGCTTGGCATTAGGATTATCAAGTGTCTTTGCGAGATAACCCATAAACTTATCAACACCTGCGCACAAATCCTTATTCTTATTTTCTGCAGCTTGGTCAACCACTGATCCTCGGGCATCAGTATACATATCAACTAAGCCATCCAATGTCATTACCGGGGGAAAAGATGGATAAGGCTCACTTTCTCCTGCCGCCTGAGCAGTACAAAATAAACCTTGCAACAATAATCCGCTAATCAATAGAAACAACAAGGGCCAATGTGATTTTCTCATATTGAACACTTCCCTTCATAGCAGGTATGATTTTTTCGTTTTGTAAACGGCACCTAAATACTCAAGGATTATTTTACCAATCTAAACCGGTAGTAATTGATAAAGGGCGCATTAAGACGCTCATCCAACAATTATATCATTGACGAACCTCCGTAGTGCAGCCACTGTTAAGAAACGCTTTATACGCTGAACCCCAGCCAAAATTACCAACATCGTTCGGCGTACCGTCATTCAATTGAAGGTTGTTGGGTTTTCTTGGACCCCATGTCCCCCAGCCCCAGGCCAATACGCTGAAATGATTCTCCTGAGCGGCTTTCATGAACGGGTGCGTATCTCTTACTCCGTCTCCTGACCCAGTACCAAATTCGCCAAAAATGAACGGAAGTCCGGACGCTTTTATCTTTGCGCATCGCGCGGGAATTGTGTCGGGTTGATCTTGCCATCTATTATAAATGTGAACATCGAAAATTAGATCATTGCGTCCAGCAAGAAGACGAGGGCCCATTCTCTCGATCACTGTCTCGTCTTGCCCCCAAGCGGAACCAGGTACAAGAATAATGCCACTCCAATCGGCTGATCGAAGATTATCCACCATGTCAGTCATCGCTGCCAGCCAAAGAGCGTCGTCTTCGGCAGTATTCAAGGGATGGAATGGTTCGTTCATCAGTTCAATCCACACATCTGACTGCCCCTTAAACTGTGCGGCCCACTCCCTCATACGTGACTTGTAGTCTTTGTACCAGGGCGACTGACAGGGTGACGAGCCAGTAAATTGGGTCTCTTTTGAGCCATCCCAACTAAACGGACACAAGATGGTGACGAGACCTCGCTTTCGGTTGTCATCTACAAGGTCTTGAAGTGCGCGCAATCTCCAGTGATGATCCATATCCCGGTAAGTTTCACCGGATTTAAGAGGAGCATTCTTGAGATCACCAACAAACTCCCGAATAATACCGATTCCCGGCCAGTCCAACGGATCGTTACCTGCGAATATGTGCATCGCATTGATGCCCCGCAGAATGACCGGCTTGCCGTCGCATAGAATGTTCGGGCCTTCGATGTGGTACGTAGGCGCAGCCGAGACTGAACTCGAACATGCAGCAGCGAGAAATACCCAAACTAGAACGATTACGCATATGATAATTTTTCCTACCTTCATAATTACACAACCCTCTTCCGGATTTAATTCTTCCTCGTTGTGGTCTATCGAATAGTGAATCTCCCATGATGTAAAAATCCTTTTGCTGAAAAAAGTCCTATTTTCTTCTATTAGACCTATAGTCACCAGAAATCAATGTATAATGCTCCGCCAATGTACATGACACGGATGCCACCACTGGGCCTATTTGCTGCAACTTATTGTCAGCCGCTGCAGCGAGGCGGCATCCCATCCGGTATCTGCTCCTTTTGTTGGATAGTAAGTGAAGTAAACATAAAACTGCTGATCAAGGATGCTGGGATCTTCATTCATGCCGACGGCAACGGCATATTCCGCGCTTTCGAACGTTTTTAGTAGAACTGGGTTGGTCCAATGAATTCCATCTTTTGATAGAGAGTAGCTTATGTTGCTAGTATCATCAAGAATAGCAACGTAACAATGTAGGTAGTTACTATAGGCAACATTGGGACTTCCGGCATAAGCTGGCCAAGGGCCCGGCAGCACCATGCTCGACAAGCCGCCGATACCAGGTTGGTTCCATTCTTCTTTATAATATTTAACAAAGCTCGGTAGACTTCTGCACCCTGGAGAGTCTGGAAACGCCGCAGAAAGAAATTCGTCAATAGACACTCGTGCTACTGACATGTAAGTGATAACACCGGTTTTCATTCTGTCAGGAAAGTAAAGGTAGAAATACTTATTAGTTGGATCAACCACTAGATTTCCATCGCCGATTTCAAAGTCAGCGGAGCTAGTTTCGTTAAAGGGCTGATTGATCTCAATGACGAGGCCAAGATCAACCCAGGTATGTCCTTCATCAGTAGATTTGGCTATTCCCAAAAAGCTATAAAAACCACTTTGGTTTGATTGTTCGCGCTCAGCATGATATACCATCAGTAGATTTCCTGCTCCCGGATGGCCCTTGGGAATGCGATAAACCGGTCCACCACCGACATAAGCAATCGCGTTTTTTGAGAATTGATTACTTTGCGGTAAGATTGTTTCCACAATAGGTGATGGACTATTTCTCAGTAGATTGTTCAGGGTGCCTTCTGAGCGGGTAAAGGAGCCGGCTCTTGTAAAAGGATTGGTACGGTGGGTACTCCCATCGCTGGCGAAAAACAAGTAATCAGTACCATTCCGGTTTCTCACTATCCCCAATGGAGTATCTGGCCAATCAAAGCCGGATGGGCCTATAATGCCCTTGGGCTGTACTCTACCACTGGCCGCTTTTCGTTGCTGTGCACTTACTACGACTTCTGAAGCGATTACTGATAGACTACCGCTTACTTTGGGAAGATCTTCTGCAAAAACAGGTTGTGAAATTAATAGGATTAGGAAAAGGATTAGGAAAATAATGGGGTATTTCGAGGTTAGTTCTCCGAGCACATTTAGGCGGGACTTTAACAACCCCTTACCCTTTAGTCTGTTCACCCCTAAATCACCGCCATTTACAGAGCAAAATAAAATAAATTTGCTATCGTTTGTTCTTTCCATATGATTAGAACCCCCATAGTAATTTTGATAATAATATAAATGCAATTTATGACAAGTCCTTGACGACATGTCCCCTGTGGCGCTCCCCACATTTATCTCTACAATAATACCGGCGGCGGCAGATGGAATTGTGGTAAATGTGGTTACGGAGAGTGGTGTCGAGCCACCACCCATAGCAACCGGCAAGTATGTTAGTGGAATCGGTAAATAAGGAAAACGATTAGTCGTAATAGAATTATTCTCAGTACTGTAATTTGATTTATCTAATCAATTTGATCTTTTAAAAATGAATTATTCATTTTTTCTTCCCCTTTCGTTAAATCTTCACAGAGATCATTATTGCAGTTTTATAGAATACATCTACTTATTGAAATTATAAAAAAGCACACAAAATACAGAGGAAGAGTATTCCTGTGTATTTTGAGTTATGCTTGGATTACCAATAATATCCCATTATTATTTCCTTTTTCCTATAAAAAGTCTTCAAGCCACTTAGCTCTTCTAATTTCTTCGCACTCGGTAATTCCTTTGACTATCATTTCGCATTAATCTTGTTTCCTCAAATTTATCTTAATGGTCAAATATGGCAAAATGATGACAAAATGCTTAAACTGGGTAAAATCGTCTTTCCACCCGTTCCATGCGGGTACTGGGTTGAACGGCAGCTATTTTTTCAAGAAGGTTCCCCAAAAGCTTTAGGGCAAATTGTCCGGCAAATATTGCAGTTACACACCGAGAATCCTCGCTTATTCTTAATGAAGGTATGCTCACGGCATAACTTTTGATTGGCTGTTTTACCGTCAAGCGCTTTTTGCGGACAGTTGTCCAAACAAAGTCGGCAGTTTTCTACGCACAGCTCTTGGGCAATGGGGTCTGATGTTAAATCAAGATTGGTCAGAATTGCGCCGAATTCAATTATATTGCCATATTTCTCATTGATTATCAGTGTATTTTTGCCCATGCTACCCAACCCGGCCCGCAGTGCTGCGTGTTTCATCGATAGCAGGCCTTTTCCCACCATATTGTCACTGTCCCAATATTCATACGGGTCCGGGTTGTAAGCATAAAGAACGTACCTCATGCGTATTGGACCGACCTTCTGGGAAGGTCGGTCTCAAAATCAAGGCCTCCAGACATGAGTCTGGAGGCCAGTTCCTTTATAGAAGGTAATTAGTATTGTAATGCCCTCCTTCGAAAAAGCCGTAAACTTTCGGAGTGCTTTTCTAAACTCCCTCTTAGTGACAATCTATTGGTCAGCAAATTATTCTTCACTGAAACGGCTTAATCGTGCCACTAATGAAACTTGGGAAAGTGGGATCATGCGCCAAAGAAAAGAATACCAGACCATCTAGACTGTATTCAATTCTTTAGCACTTTATAGCTAAATTAATTACTCCTGATGCCTTTTTGGTATAACAAAATTCATCTTTGTCCCAACCCCGGGTTCTGATTCGCACCACACCTTGCCACCCATGTGCCGGATAAGTGCCTGAACATAGGCCAAGCCCATCCCCTCACCGGGGACATCCGGCTTTCCTACCCGCCGGAAAATTTCAAAAACCTTTTCCTGATCTTCAATAGAAATGCCTTGTCCATTGTCCTGTACACTGAACAAATATTCATTATCGTTATCAGTGCAAAATATACTGATTTTACCCGGCCGGCCAGGATCCAGATATTTTATGGCATTGTCCAGCAGATTGCCGATAATCTGCTCCATAGCAAGATAGTCGGTTTCAATTATGGGCATAGGTCCAACTTCCACCTGGATGCCCTTCTGCGCGATTTGATGGTCGAAAGACTGCAAGATGCCATTAATCAGCTCACCACAATCAACCTGTTTATATATCATCTCCCGTCTGCCTTCACGGGCTAACTTCAGGAGAGCGGCAATCATCCTGTCCAGCCGGTCCACGGAGGAATGAATAAACTGCAGTGCGTCCGGTACGTCCTTCGCAATTACTTCCTCTACTTTCATTTTATCTTGCTCAGGAAGATGTTTTACAACATTATGAAAAATCTGTCTGAGTTCATTCAATGAATAGTCCAATTCCCGGGAAAAGCCTTTCAAATTGACCAGCGGTGCCCGGAAATCATGGGCTACAATGTTGGCAAAATTCTGGAGTTCCCTATTGGTTTTTTCCAGTTCAGCTGCATACTGTTTCAATTTGGCTTTGCTCACCATCAGCGCGTCCCGGCTAACTCGCAGCTCTTCCTGGGATTGCTGCCGCTCCACAATTTCTTCTTCCAGTGTTGCATTGATTTCCTGTAATTCACGCGTCCTCGTTGCTACCTGATTTTCCAGTTCAGCGTTTGCGCTTTCCATTATAGCCCGGTTCTCCTGGCTGATCTTTAAAGACTGCTCCATTTTATCCCGGGTGAGAACTTCACCAATTAACGCGGTAATGGACTCTACGAATTCCATTGTAACCGGAGTAAGCTTGTTTGGCTGCAAATCGGCCAAATGAACAAGTCCAAGTACATTGCTGCCATGACGAATGGGTATGATGGCCAAGCTGCGGTACCCGGCGCTATTGCACGCCCCGCGATACATTTTCTTTTGATCGTCGGTCAAAGATTCGGCGAAAAGCTGTATATCGTTACAGCACAATGAGCCCGCGCTATTGATAATCGGCATATCAACAGGCAGAAGGCATCCCCCGGCCAGTCTGGTACACTTGCAATCTTGTTTGGTAATCTGGATCATGTTTTCTAATTCCCAGAACTCACAGCTAAAGCCGGTGTAGGACTGGTAGGGAATGTACCCGCCATCGTTCAATACCCGAATACCGACGAATTGACACCCGCTTTCGTGCCGTATAAGATTTACTGCGCAATCCAGGAAATCCTGTTTTGATTCCCTGATAGCAAAACTATTCAACAAAGTAAGGATCGCCTGGAGATAATCACGCCATTTGCCATCATTAATAACTTTGTTGCCCAGTAAAGTTTCCTTGCTAAAGTCACCGCCCATAATGCTGCCCCCAATCTACCCGCCGGTGATCTATTTAATACAGGCACCAGATGATCCCATGCCAGGGTTACTTTCACCCCTTGTTTGCTTCCTGAATTTGCTGCCAATGATTTTGCTTTATCTGTACCAAGTAGTCAAGTAAACGCCAAAACAAAGCAGTGCATGCGCCTAATGCCGCAATCAACACATACAACATAACAGGCTCCATCTGGAGTTTCCCCGCCCCGTTGAGCACCGGTTCAGGATGCAGTGAGAAATAAAACCGTGGAATGACAAAGACAAGAAACGGCACCGTTAAAAATGACAACAGCGAATAAACAGCTGCCACTTTTGCCCGCTGCTCCTCTTCTTCAATGGCTGTCCGCAACACCAGATAGGCCCCATAAATTAAGAGAAGAATAAAAATTGTCGTCTGGCGGGGGTCCCAGTTCCAATAAGCCCCCCAGGTCAGTTTTGCAAATACGGCGCCGCTGATGGTGGCTAACAGGCAGAATACCATACCTAATGAAGCAGCCGCCGAGCTAATCCAATCCTGCCTTATCTCCCGTGTCCTCAGATACTGCCACCCCCGCCCGGCAGACAGCAAAAATGCCAATACTGCCACCCAGGCTGCCGGTATATGAAAAAACGCGATACGCACCAGGTTTCCCAGCCCTTCGGCAGGCGGGACAATATAAAATACGGCATATACAACACCCGCAATCCATAAAAACAAACCTAAATTTACCATAAGTCCTCCCTTGTTAGTCGACCCATAAGTAATCAAACAACATAGCAGCCACGATAATCAGAGATATATCGTAACCCGCCATAAAAACCAGCCGCGGGAACTCTGGTGTGCTACCAGCCAAAATTTCAGTTGTTGCGTTGATAATACTTAAGAACTGCGGCAAAAATACTGGAAAATTCAGTACTGTAAACAACGCATTTTTCCCTTGCGCATAAATAACCATTGCAGCAGTCAATGTAGCAGCTGCTGCAATACCAATATCCCCAACAAGTAGAACAATTAGAAATGCTCCCCAATCATTTAATCCGATATTCAGGAAAATCAGAAACAAGGGAATCACAAACACCGTTAATCCAAGCATAGTTATTATATTAAACAGCAATTTTCCCCAAAAGACAACCTGTCCCTGACTATAAATACGCAAAGCAAATATCGTACCTGATTCCTGTTCCTGGACAAAGGTTTTCGCCAAACCGGTCATAGCACAGAAAAACAAGATAATCCAGAGCAATGCGGCGGTCAGCTCCGGCGATAATTCCGCAGCACCAACTGCCATGCTGATCGTGGACAAAGCCACCAGGGCAAACATGAGCAGCGAACTGATGGCATAGCGGGTTCTGAACTCTAATAATGCATCTTTACACAGTACCGCCCATACAGCGCTAAGAAAGAAGAATCTTCTGGCTGGCATATTCGGCCTCCCATGGCTCATTTGTGGCAATAATGACAGTGTTATTCTCGGCTAAAGCGGCAGCAATCGTCCGTCTGATTAAGCTTTTTCCCTCGTTGTCCAAGTTGGAGGAAGGCTCATCCATAAGCCATAGCCTGGGCCGTACAGCCGCAGCAACCGCAAATTTAAGTCTTTGCCGCATACCGGTTGAATAGGTCTGAACCAAATTATGCCGGTAACTGTCCAGCCCGAACTGCCGGCACCAGTATTCCGCATCCCCCGCGCTGCAAGCGCTGCCACGGGAGCGGACATAAAATGAAACATTTTCCACACCGGTCATGGCACTATAAAATACAATTTCCGGCGATACCATCCCCATACAGGCGGCTCGTTCTTCCCCGCTCAGTACTTTCCCATTATCCAAAGTACGCACCATACCGGCGGTAGGACGAACCAACCCGGCAATCAGTTTTAACAGCGTTGACTTGCCTGAACCGTTACAGCCGGTGATAGCCAAACAAGTTCCCGGCTTTACTACAGCATTAATCCCGCTGAATAACTGTTTATAATGAAAACTTTTGCCTACATCAATTAGTTCCACGCCAATACCGTATCCCATAGTGCTTCCCCACAAATTTACATATTTTTTAATTATTTCGCCATTTGTTGTCAGAAAACCTGCCGGTTTATTCTACGCCATTTCCCATCTGAACCGGATACATACTATCCAAATAATATTTTCCAACAGATGTTCTAAAATAGTTTTCTCTTACGGAATTTATCTGTTTTTCAGCAATGTTATCCTCAAAAATATTTACCAGGAAATCTGCCTCGACAAGAATTTGAAAGTCCATTCCTTCTATTTTTGAGTACGTATGATGATGTCCGATAAGATAGCATACCCTGTCAATAAAACTTTCCCGCAGGTCTAACTCTTTTAAAAATTTTATTGCTACCGGTGGTCCTTCCAATTCCTGATACTTTCCAGCGGCGGAATTGTATTTTTGCTCACTGATTTTTATCCCTATGTCATGCAGAACGGCTGCAACTTCAAGTATCTGCAAATCTTCTTCTGAAATTCCTTCATTTTCTGCTATGCTTTTAGCCAATCCATATACTTTAAGGGCGTGGTTAATTCTTTTAACATCTCCCTGAAAATACTTAATCATTTTGTCAATGATACTACCTGTTATACTGCTCACCAAAATCACCCCTTTAACTGTTTTGTAATCCGTTACATCATATTATTGTGATATATGTTTTACCCACTCCTCCAGCTATTTATTTTACAGGCTAATTTTATTGTAATAAAATACAAGTAAAAAATCGGTAGCTGAAGCTACTAAAAAGAGAACTTTTTACAGAAATGGCGTCCATTCGTGCGCATAAAGCGAAAGCCCGGAGTGTCCGGGCTTTTTAAGTACATACTGCTTATTATTTTTCAGGACGATTGTTGAATTTCGTGCCATCTTCAAGAGTTATTATCAAATCCTCTTTGTTAAAGGCCACTGTTTGCTGGCAGTACGGGCATTTAGCAGTTGAGCCTTTAAAATCTGATGCTTTAAATGATTCGATATCGTCAAAGAACACTGGAGAATCAAACAGCTTGTTACAAAACGGACAAAAAATTTGAATGCTTTCTATTAATGGCATATAACCACCTCCTTGCTTATTTATAATACTCCGCAAGGGAAAAAAACTCCTCCATCCATTATTTTTGAATAATGTGTATCGGACCATCCTATTTTACCAAATTTATTCTTACCGCCACCCCAAAGAGGGCAAAGCCAATCTGCTGGCTCTAAGGATGCACCAAGCGTCTTAAGAACTTAATATATCGTGACCCCTGCCGCCCTGTTAGCAGCATCAATGGCCTGATGCGCCATTTCGTTAGCCTGAGCAGCGGTATTCAAACTTTGGTCAGGATTATGGAAACCCATGCTATTTTCAGCAGCAACGAAATCCCAATACCATTGAGCCTTACGCACTAATTCACGGGCCTTAGTCAGTTCAGCCTGGTCGGCCTTACCGCTATCATCCGCCTTTTTAATTGCTTCATGTGCTCTGGCCACATTTTGGCCGGCAGTATGCAATACCTCAAAAGTATAGTCCTGGGTAGTTTTCACTTGATTCATCAGCCAATCCTTCCCCTGGGAATGGCAGGCGCCGCAGGAGGCATCCAAGTCCTTAAGCGGGCTGGTCATCCAGTGGGAACTATATTTTTGTCCATTTTTCCGCATATAAGGCATATGACAGTCGGCACAAGCCACACCTGCCTTGGCATGGGTTCCTGTCGACCAGGTTTCGTAGTCGGGATGCTGGGCCTTCAGCATAGGGGCCTTGGAATCAGGATGTTGCCAATCCTGGACAAAGCCATTGGGCTTATCGGCATAATAAAGATACATTTGATCAGCTCTTACCCCTTTGTCCCAGGGAAAGACAACTTTGCTTGTGCCTGGCTCAAAGTAATACTCTGCGTGGCATTGGGCACAGACATAGCTTCGCATATCTTCGCGGCTTGCCTTTGTTACATCAACTCCCCGCCGCTGCATAGCTTCAATAAAGGCGGGATTAATTACTCTCAGTTCCATATTATCAGGATTATGGCAGTTGGCACAGCTAATGGAACCATGGGACGGGGTTTGTTCCAGCAATTGGGTCAACGGCACCTTGGCATAACCCCAGCCCAGATCATTGTAATACTTTTCAATATAAGGTGTTTTACAAGTAATGCAGGCTCCGGGTGACTTAGGGCCTATTCTTTTAGTTTCCCGGATATCGTCCAAGGCATAAACGTGCCCACGGTCCTCGGTATAATCGACGCTAAAAGGCATGCCTTTAAAATTTATTTTTAGCTCAGGCATCTGCTCCGATTTTTGCACTTTGACACTGCCGCCATAACCGGTGGGCGATGGCGACATATCATAGTTTTTTTGGTAGCTCTCATATTGCAGCGGATAAAACTGCCCCCATACCGCAGGATCATATTCCCCTGCCGGAATTTTTGCGGTTTTAATAGCTGATGCCGGTTTAGCCACGCCAATCCGCACAATAACAAATCCGAAGAAAATTAGCAGTACACCCAGCAAGGCAATTAAAGATTTCTGCCATTTATTCAACCTTTATCCCTCCTTTGCTTTTGTTAATGCCGTGGACCATGCCGCGATGGCATTTGGTGCAGTCCTGGCCGCCAGCCCCCATTCCTGTTGTTTCTACTGTAGAAATGTGGCAGCGCAGACAATTGTCTGCTATAAATCCTCTTCCTTGGTTACTTACTTGAATTACTGCCGGATAATCTTTCTTTACTTCATGGTAAACATCGTTAATACCGGTCTGTGTCTTGGCGAACATTTTTGCCGCTATATTGCCGTTCGGCAAGTGACATTCAGTGCAGGCAATTTGTTTGTGAGTGGACATTTGCCAGGAAGTATACGCCTGTTCCATCGAATGACAACTTCCGCAAAATTGCGGCTGTTCGGCGTGAACGAAAGAAAACCCTGCCAGCGCCATCCCTACTACCGCAATCACAAAGCCGATGGCCATCATTTTTACTGCGTTGCGGTTAAAATATTGACCAGTATCCAACTATACCCCTCCTCTCCTTTTATTGCTATGCCCTAACGCCCATAATCACACCATGGTTCCTCCGCCATATAATCGCCATCGGAATAGTAATAGGCCCGGGCCCGGCAGCCGCCGCAGATATCGTCAAATCCGCAGCGGCTGCAGCCGCCTTTTAAAGATTCATGCCGGAACCGGTGGAAGACAGTGCTTTCACGCCATATGGTGTCAAAAGCCGTTTCCCTTACATTTCCGGCTTTTAGCGGCAGATAAGCACAAGGCTGAATATCGCCGTTAGGCAAGACAACACAATATGACGTTCCGGCAAGACAGCCTTTGGTATAGCGCATTGACAACTTACGCTGTTGAGCAATGCGCATAAACTGAGGTGCACAAGTCGGTTTTAGCTCAATCGGCGTCTTTGCCTGCTTATCCAGTATTTGTTCCAACAACGCCTCGTACTGGGCCGTCTTGAGCGTGGCATCTTCGATATCTTTGCCGCGACCGGTGGGCACAAGGAAAAAAATGTGATGCGCCACTGCGCCCAGATTAACCGCCATATCGGTGATGGTAGTAACCTGATCTTTGTTCCAGTCCATAACAGTGGTATGAATCTGAAAGGGCAGCCCGGCAATTCGGCAATTCTCTATACCCTTTTTTGTCTGTTCCCAGGCGCCCTTAAAGCCGCGGAACCAGTCATGTTGCGCCTCCTCATGACTATCGAGGCTGATGCCGGCAACGGCCAGCCCTGCCTGTTTCAGTTTATTGGCGACTTGCGACGTAATTAACATACCATTGGTGCCAATAACCGGCCGAAGTCCCTGACTGCGGGCGTAGCCGATAAGTTCAAAAATATCCGGTCTTAGCAAAGGTTCACCGCCGCTGAAGATCATAATTTTAAAACCTGCCCGGGCAATTTCAGCTAACAGTTTTTTGCCCTCAGCAGTGTTGAGTTCATCGGCGCTCTTGGTGCCGGCATCGCGGTAACAGTGGACACAACTAATATTGCAGCCCTGAGTTGTATTCCAGGAAATGATCATTGCTCTACTCCTTCCAGTCACTCAAATCTGTAGTGATGATTTCCACTTAAAGTCAAGAGTTTATTCTATATGCAGCCTTTCAGCATTCCCTGGTTTCTGCGGAGGACAGATTGTCCGGCGGTTACAGGCGGCCCAGGCTGTGCCCGCAGTTATCAGTACAGTCCCCAGCCAGACCAGCCCAATCAATGGTTTACGGCTTATTTCAACATCAATTCGCTGGTCCCGTGGCAGTGCCGACAAATCCCGCAATTCAATGGTGGCGCTGCTCTCGCCGATACTAACTGCGGTAAGCAAAATTTCATACTGATTGAAAACTTTGAACGGCACCGGTACAATCTGGCCGTTATGGAAAACAAGTTCAGGCTTGGCTTCCTGGACCTCCCTGTCTTTGGACGTCTCGAGTAATGCGTAAACCCGGACATCACCACTGGCTCCGCTGCCGGACATGCCAAGCCGGATTAATTTGACCATCATTGACGCCGCTTGGGACTGCTCGCCTTTATGCAGAGTAAGTTCCGCCAGCGGCCGGTCCTCCTGCAGCAGTACCGGTGCCACATAAATATCACCGGACAACCCCCGGAAAATGGCCGGTTCACGTGCGGCAGGAAGCCCTTCCTTATTGAGTTTGGTAAAGGAGTCCACCTCATTGTTAACTGCTCCTGCCAACCGAAAGCTCTGATAAAATCCCTGCCTGTCAACAGCTGGCCGGCTGCCAAGATAAGTAATTTCCACGTCCAACGCCTGTCGGCTTTCTCTGGTATCAAGACTGATCACCACTGACTGACTTGCCATAGAAGAAAATACAATTCCGATCAACACTGCCGCTGCACCAGTATGGGCGAGTACTGCCGGCCACGTTAAACTGTTATGTCTCACCGTTGCCGCCAAACTGCCAATCAGTGCCGCGAAGGACAAACCCACAGTAACCAGGGCCACCGGCTGATGGATACCGGCCGCAAAGGACACCGGCATAATTGCCACTCCAGCTAGCACCAGCAATCCGCAGCACTTGCGCGAGAAAACTTTATTGCCCCCCCAGGCGGTAAATGGTGCGACAGCTAACAGCAACGCCATGACAGCGGCCAAGGGTAAGGTTGTAGTATTATAAAAAGCAGTGTTGATATTTTGCGGATTACCGAGAAGCATCGTAACCAGCGGCGTAGACATACCTGCAAGAACAATAACGCCAATGGCAGTAAAAGTAAGGGCAGCGGCGGCCAGGTTAAATTCCCGGCTTTTAACCGCCGGATATACTTCGCCGTCAGGCAAATCAGGCCAACGAATTATAAGCAGTCCCAGGGCCGCCAGCAAAGTAATTAAGACAAAACTGGCCAAAAGCCCCCCAATTCCTTCGTCAGCAAAAGAGTGGGTGGAAAAATCAGTTAATACGCCGCTGCGGGTAAGGAAAGTGCCGTACATAACCAACGCAAAGGTTATGATTGCCGCAAAATAAGCCGGTTTGACCACAGCTGCCCGCGCACGGGCCAGTAACAACAAATGCAGTAATGCCCCACACGCCAGCCATGGAACCAGGGAAGAGTTTTCCACAGGATCCCACGCCCAGTAGCCACCCCATCCTAATACTTTATAAGCCCAAAACCCGCCGATAAATATCCCCGCCCCTAGCGCCGACAATGAAAACAACGTCCAGGGTAAAGCCAATTTGATCCAAGCTTGATGGCGCCCGGTCAACAGACCATCGATGGCATGGGCAAAAGGGACAGCCAGAGCGGCGTAACCTAGGAAAACTACCGGTGGATGGATAACCATCCATGGGTCCTGCAGCAACGGGTTTAGTCCGGCCCCATCCGGCTGCGGCGCAATCAGCATCATGAACGGACTTTTGGCCAGCAACACTGTCATTAACATGATTTGGATAATGCCATAAGCCGCCATAGCAACAGGAAGGTTCTTACGGGCCAGAATTAGACCAAAAATCACATGAAACAACGCCCATAAAAGAAACGACCCTTCCTGTCCGGCCCAGAAAGCCGAAAATTTATAAACGGTGCTGAGATCACGGGAAGAATAGCCGAAAACATAAGCAAACTGAAACTTATCACTTAAAATAATATATAACAGGTACCCGGCAGCCCCGGCAATAAATAAGGCTGCCAGGCGATAAAATAACAAGCCTTTTCCTGCCAGACCGGACACATTCCGCCCGCTGCGCCGGGTGGAAGCGGCAAGGAAGGCATTAACATAATAAAATACGGAAATTGCTGTTAATACAAGTGCCAGCAACATAGCTATGTACCCTGTCATTGCTTTTTCATACCTCCCTGGTATTTCGATGGACATTTAACCAGCAGTTTGTCAGCAAAAAACTGACCATCACGGTATTTGCCTACCGCGACAAGACTGGCAGCTTGTTCAAAACCGTCCGGCTTAACACCGCGATAAACTACCGGTACTTCTTCTCCTGTTTCGTCTTTGAGCGAAAACTTTACTGTTCTGCCATTATCGGCTACGCTAATTTGCTCCGCGCCAAGCACCCCGCGCACCTGAACATTGCCGGCAGCGGTTTTTGCCTGAGCAAAATTAACATAGGGTGTAAGCGCAATGCGAAAGGATGACATGATGAAAAAAAGAAACCCTAAAATAACAAACAAACCAATAATATGTCGTCTCTTCACTAGTCCAACTCCTTTCTCAGCAGTAATACACGTCTTTTCCCGGCTAAGTATACCGCTGGCAGGCAAATATTTTCCAAAATATTGCTATACGGCTATCAGTGCGGCGCATTGCCGGCCTTCCTGAAGCCTAATCAAATGAAACATACTGCTATTTGTAATACTTTATTAAGAAATTACCCCATTGTAGGATATAGTCAACTATTCTATACTTACTTTATAGAGACTGCTTATAAACGCTCTTATACAAAATATCAACCTCAGGAGGCGCAAACCAATGGCTATTTCGAGTATGATAATACAAACGTCGCCAAATGCTGTACAAAGGGTAACAGAAGAACTGGCAGGCATCTGCGGCGTCTCTGTCCACGGTGTGAGCCCGAAACAGGAAATTATTATTGTGGTGGAGTCGGTCTCTTTAAGCGCCGCCGTTGATACTGCCCGGAAAATTGAGGCAATCACAGGCGTGCTTGGCGTTTTCCCAGCCTATGTTACCATGGCTGATGAAGACGTTACCGGCAGTTAAATTTTTGCTAGTTTAACAGCACAAATCTTATATTCCGGTTGTTTGGAAATATCATCAAAAGCGTCAATTGTTACAAAATTGATCATTCTGGCAATTTCAGCATCATGGAACGGTACATACACCATCCCCGGCCGCGGCTGACCACGGCCGTTTATTTTTGCCTTAAGCCGGCATTCGCCGCGGCGGGAAGTGATCTTCACTAAATCACCGTCATGTATTCCCATTTTTTCAGCGTCTGCCTGGTTAAGCTCGGCGTACATTTCCGGCATAGCCCGCTTTAATTCCGTGACATTCATGGTCATAGTCCCGGTGTGCCAATGCTCCAGCACTCGTCCGGTGGAAAGATAGAAAGGATATTCTTCATCAGTAATTTCCTGAGGACCGGCGTGGGGTCTGGCGAAAATTGCCGCCCGTCCATCGGGCTTCCCATAAAATTTAATTCCTTCCTCAACAAAGGGGTCATAAGGAGCGGCATAGCGAATGCTGGTGCCTGGTGAATCAGGGCCGGGAACGGGCCAGGTAATGCCATGTTCCGCTTTCAACCGGGCGTACGCCGGCAAATCCATTTTGGTTCCGATAGTACATTTGCGATACTCTTCCCAGATCTCCTCATTGGTTTTATAAGGGAATAATTCACCATAGCCGAGCCGTCTGGCTAGTTCTATCAGCGCCCAAACATCGGGTTTGGCTTCACCTGGCGGCTCTACTGCCTTAGCAATATGCTGCGTACGGCGTTCCCCATTACCATAAACGCCTTCCTTTTCCATCCACAATGCCGCCGGCAGGACAATATCCGCCAGTTCGCTGGTGCGAGTAGGATGATAAGCTTCAGATACAATCATAAAGGTCTTTTCCATGCCTTCCCGGTACGGGGTAAGGTTAGGGATCGACTGTCCCGGGTTGGTGCAGACAACCCATAGCACCTTGAGGGCTCCACTGACTGCTGCCCGAAACATTTCTATGGTGTGATAACCCGGTTTGGCGTTCATTTTAGCCGGATCTGTTCCCCATATTGCAGCAATCTCTTCCCGGTGTTTGGGATTGGCCACCAGACGATGCGCCGGCAGCAAATGAGACAATGCTCCGACTTCGCGAATGCTGCCGCAGGCACTTGGCTGGCCGGTAAGCGAAAAAGGCGTATTGCCTGGCCGGCAAATTTTACCTGTCAAAAGATGCAGGTTATGCACCAGATTGTTTGCCCATGTTCCCCTGATCCGCTGGTTGAGACCCATCGTCCACATGGACATGGTGTTGCGGTCTTTGGCTGCAAACAAACGGGCCGCCTCGCGGATTTGCTCTGCAGGCAAACCGGTAAGCCCGGCAACTTTGTCAGGAGAGTAATCAGCTATGAATGCTCTGAATTCTGCAAAAGTCATTTTCCTTTCGCCCTGTAGGAAATTGGTGTGCTTACTGACAAAATCACCATCAAAAAGGTTTTCTTCAATAATTACATTGGCCATACTATTTAGCAGTGCCAAATCGGTTCCCGGAACGCATGGCAGAAATATATCGGCAACATCGGCTGTACGGGTACGGCGCGGGTCAACAATGATGACCCGGACATCAGGGTTGCTGTTTTTACGATCCACCATCCGGGAATAGAGAATAGGGTGAGCTTCGGCCATATTCGAACCGATGATAAAAAACACATCTGCCTGTTCGATGTCAGCATAGCTGCCCATAGGCTCATCTTTGCCAAAGGTGGATACATAACCGGCAACTGCGCTGGCCATGCAGGTACGGGGATTTCCGTCGATATTGTTGGTGCCGATAGCCCCTTTAAACAATTTATTGGCAACATATGCTTCTTCCGCGACATTCTGACCCGAACCATAGAAACCGACAGAATCCGGCCCGAATGCGGCAATCGCTTCCCTAAACTTCCCGGCAATAATATCCAACGCCTCATCCCAGGTTACTTTAACAAACTGTCCATCCCGCTTAACCATGGGATGCAGCAGGCGATCTTTGGTATCCATAATCTTCGGCAATAGAATTCCTTTTACACATAACCGGCCTTTATTGACAGTGTTATCCGGATCTCCCTTTACCGCTATGATCTTGCCCTTGCTGACGCCGGCCAACACACCGCAGCCTGTGCCGCAGTATCTGCATACTCCTTTAATCCATTTTTCCACATCCTGCTGTGGTGTCGGTCCTTGCATCTCCCTACCACCAGTAGCAAAAGAGCAGCCAGAACTTGCCAGCGCCGTACTAACGGCAATAGCCTTCAAAAAATCCCGGCGTGAAAACTTCATGAGATTTTCCCTCCTAAGTAAAACGTTCCGTTTCAAACTGTGAAAAAATTTAAGTTACTTTTTCATTGTATCTAAGTGGCAGTTGGAGCAAGTATCACGGCTGGGCAGCGTATTATTAAGCTTTTCGTTATGTACGATACCGCTATGACAAGTAATACAGGTCATTCCATTGCTAAAATGTTTTACGGTATGCGGATCTTTTGCAGCCAGCGCCCGATCTGTATCCATTTTTACTTTATCCTGATGGCAGCTGAAACAGTTAATGTCACGATCATTGGCCCTGGGAATAATTTGTGAACCAATAACATGCAAATATAATTCCTGCATCCCTTTGGCTTTTGCCTTTACTACCCCTTTAACGCCCGGCTCTGAGTGGCAATCTTCGCAAGCCACGTTTTTGTGTGCAGATGTTTGCCAGGATTGGGCCATTGGGGTCATTTCGTGGCAAGTAGCGCAAAACTCGGAGCGGGAAGTGTAAGCTACCGATCCGCCGGCAGCAAGCAGCACAAAGACAATTAGGCCGGCAAGCAAAAGCATATGCCGCCCTGTCAGTCTTTCTTTACCTTGTATTGCTTTCCACAATTTCACCATGTCCGGCACCCCCTTTTCGTTTTAATTTCCGAATCCACTTAAAAACCATAAATTTAGAGACTGCTTAGAAATGTTCAGATGCTAGGCGCCTGGGATTTTGAGGCCGGAGGCGTACAGGTAGTACGTTGAGGACCTCAAAATTCCAGGCAACGACGCAGATGGACTTTTATAAGCAGGCTCATTTCCAGGAAAAATGAACTGCCTTTTCCGGGCATACATCTATACAATCGCCGCAGTTAGTGCAAGTAAGACGGTCAATGAGTGAATTGCTGCCGACATTTACCTGTTGTGTGCAAACCGCATGGCATTTTCGGCAGTTCCGGCAAACAGCCAGGTCAATCTTAACAGTAAGCTGCCGCCAGTTACCCATTAAACCATATAACGCCCCTACCGGACACAAGTTGCGGCACCAGATTTTCCGTTTATAAAAGAGTTCAGCAGCAACCAATAGCAATATGAAGATCAATTCAAAGCCAAGTCCATAAATTACAGCCCGGCTCACTAAGCCGATTGGCGATAGTATTGTAAAAAGCGGTAAGCCTATCATAAGTGCTAGTCCCGGCAATACCGCAAGCAGCAGATACGGCCACAGTTCATTGTTCCTGCTGTTATTTTTAGAAGTCCTTACTAATGCAGAAAACTCAAAGATAGTATTTAACGGACAAATCCAACTGCAAAATATACGGCCTAATACTATGTTAATAATAAGCAATGGCACTACTGACCATATAAGGGGCCACCATACCTCTTTGCCGGCTAGCGTTACTTCAACGGCCGCTAAAGGATCTGTCAGGGCAACTCCAAATACTTGCGACGATAGATAGGTCCCGACCCATAAAGGATTGGCAGGCCACACGGCCGGCAACAGCAATAGTCCTGCCGCAGATAATTGAACCATTCTGCGTACAATCAGGAATTTCATGACCGGCACCCTGCCTGTACAGTAATTGCCGCGGGTTCTACGATACAAACATGTTCGCATATCCCACAGCCTACACACACTGTTTTATCCACGATCGGCCGTTTATGATCTTCAAGTTTTATTGCCTGATTATAAAAGGGGCAGTTAGTATAGCAGACTTTACATTCATCGCCCTGCCACGCCAGACAACTGTTATGATTAACCTCCGCCAACCCCATCTTCACCTCGGATTTCCCCAGTGGTCGCAGAGCACCGCTGGAACAAACCGGGATACACTTCAGACATAAGTCACAGGCAGCCTGACGGGGCACAATAAATGGTGTGCCGATCGCCGCCCCTTTATCG
>JAEYSJ010000295.1 GCA_023434855.1 Bacillota bacterium
ATTATTTTGGCTGGTGCCAGCGAGGGATTGATGACTCCGTTTACCTTTGCTGCAATTTGCACAGAAGGCGTTGAAGAACCCGCTCACAGGATTTCTGAAAATGGTATTTATCAGGCCTTTGATAAAAAAAGAAGCGGTTGGATCCCCGGAGAGGGTGCTGCAATTTTGTTACTTGAAGAATATGAGCATGCAAAAAAGCGCAACGCAAAAATTTACGCAGAAATAAAGGGTTTTAGCGAAATTGCCGGAGCATGTCATCCACGTTTCCTGGCTGATGATGAATTAGGTCTTGAATATACCATCGCTGAGGCACTTACTGATGCAGAATTGGACCAGAGTGATATTGACTTAATTGTGGCCGATGGATTAGGAACAATTCAGGGTGATTTAAATGAATACCAGGCAATAAAGAAAAGCATGAGCACTGTGTACGCGAAAATTCCTGTCACCGCCCCTAAAACGATGACCGGTAATTTGTACGGTGCTGCCGGGGCATTAGATGCATTTTGGGCAACAATGTCTGTCGAGAACAATATAGCCTTGCCTACAATTAATTATAAAGAACAAGATCCCTTAATGGATTTGAACATAATTGATAGTACTAAAAGAAATATAGAGATTAACAACGTAATAATTAACGGACGGGGAAATGGCGGTATATGTGCAAGTTTAGCAATTGGATCGGTTAATAGCTAAAAGTAAGGTATGGACGAGAATACTATGAATCTGAATTGTAAGTATACTATCATTGATTTAAGTGTTGCTGTTGACGTGAATAGCTGGGAGCCCAGTCCGGTAAAAAGGAAAATCGTTGATCACAAAGCAGGAGCGGATTTACTTGGGAAAACTTTAGTTTCCATGAGAGGTTCAAACATTTTTTTAACAATTAAGGAACTTATAAAACAAAAATTGGGTTTTGGGTTAGATCATCGAGATTTCCCGGAAGGAAAGGGCCTCTCATTATTTACTTATGAACTTACCACACATACCGGCACTCATTTGGACGCCCCATTTCACTTCGGTGACAAAGACGGAGAAGGAAAGAAAGCAAAGACAATAACAGATATTCCTTTGGAATGGTGTTTTGGCAATGGGGTACTGCTTGATATGGAAAATTCTGTCACTAATGAACCCATATCCCAAGAGGAGATTGTTGCAAAATTAGCGGAGATAAATTACCGGATAAAACCCTTTGACATTGTGTTATTAAAAACAGGGGGAGATGAATATATAGGAACACCTCGATACTTTACAAATTTTCGCGGTGTTAGTTTAGCGGCAACAGACTATTTGATTGATTGTGGAGTCAAAATCATCGGTATAGATAGTTTTGGCTTTGATCCCCCTTTTGGCAAAATGATTGGTAAATTTATCCAGAATAGAAATGAGAAATATTTATGGCCTGCTCATTTCCTGGGAAGGAAGAAAGAATATTGTCATATTGAACGGTTGACAAATTTAAATAAAATACCAAAGCCAACTGGATTTAAAGTATGTTGTTTTCCAATTAAATTAAGTGACAGTGATGCAGGTTGGTGTAGGGTTGTGGCCATTAATGAATAGGCTTAATCTTTCCTGGAGGATGAAACCCAAAGGAAAAGAAAAATTCCGATGGAGGTGTTAGGGCATGGAAGTTACTATGCATTCAATAGAAATTAATGCTGATATTAGCAGGGTTTATGAAATGTGTGCCAATGTGTTAAAATGGCCGGAATATTTTCCACCATGCAAAAAAGCCAGAATCATATCTGAAAACGATAACATTCAAATTATCGAAATAACGGCGCGGTCTAATGAAACGGAATTTACGTGGCAGTCAGAGCGAAAATTATATCCAGACAGTTATCGAATCGATTTTCATCAGTCAAAACCAAGTCCTCTTGTGAAGTATATGCAAGGTACATGGCGCGTGATTACGTTGAATAAAGGAGTACTTTTGACACTGGAGCATGTTTTTGAAGTAAAGGATGAAGTTGCCGGCTTGGTTGAAAATGTTGACAACAAGGACGATGCCTTAGAATTTATGTTCCGGACAATTGAAAACAACAGCAAACAAGAATTAGGTTCTATCAAACAAATATTAGAAAAGGAAGGCTTAGGGAAGCTGGAGGCAATATTTAAAAACGGAATTGAAATCAATGCAACAGCTGAGCAAGTATTCAATTTATTATATAACGTTCAAGAATGGCCCCAACTGCTGCCTCACTGCAAAAAGATTAATATGCTCTATGAAGACGGCCATAATCAGGAATTTGAAATGACGGTTATCGGCGCCCAAGATAAATTGGAAGTCATGCGATCAATTAGACACGGCCATGCCAATAATTTAATCGAGTATTTTCAGCCTTCTTTGCCTCCGGCATTAAAAAGGCATGAAGGTAAATGGCTCATTACTGAGACAGAGCATGGAATATATCTTGAGGCATGGCACAGTATAACCTTATCAGAGGAAGGGGTTAAAAACTTCTGGGGAGATTTGGCAATGGAGCAAGCCTTAAAATATGTTGAACAAGCTATTGAAAGAAACAGCATGACAACAATGCAAACTATAAAATCATATTTGGAGCGAAAAGATGAGAAAGTGCTACTAGTTGTATAGTTAGCCTGTTTTGATCGAGGGCTGCTAGCAAGTAATGAGAAAATGAAATTTTAAGAGGAGAGCAGATGATGGCAAGGACAGCTTTGATTACAGGTGCGGGCAGAGGTATAGGCAGATCGATAGCTTTACAACTGGCGAAAGATGGTTTTTTTGTTGTCTTAGTATCAAGGACAGTTGAACAATTAGCACAAGTCGCTCATGAAATTTCGGAGCTTAAAGGGGAGTCCATATATTTTCCTTGTAATGTTTCCCGACAGGAAGATGTAGAGGAAATGATAAGGAAAGTGATGCAACAGGTATCGAAAATTGATGTGCTTGTTAACTGCGCCGGTCGAAGCGGTGGTGGCAGAACGGCGGAAATGGATGATGAACTTTGGCGTGATATTATAAATACCAATTTAAATAGTGTTTATTATGTCACTAAAGCAGTTTTAAACAAAGGCAATTTGGACGCTAACAGTGCAATAATTAATATTGCATCAACAGGGGGCAAACAGGGGGTACCTCTTGGTGCGGCATATAGTGCGTCTAAAGCTGGGGTTATTGGATTCTCAAAAGCGTTAGGCAAAGAAATTGCTAAGAAGGGAATAACAGTGAATGCCGTATGTCCGGGATTTGTTGAGAGCGATATGGCACAGAAAGTAAGAGAAGCAAGCAGCAAGTTGTTAAACATTCCGGTGGAAGAAGTAAAAAAGAAATTTGAAAGCTCTATTCCTCTCGGCAGATATATAGAAACTGATGAAGTGGCAGGGATGGTATCCTATTTAGCTTCCGATAAAGCACGAGGCATAACAATTCAGGCAATAAATGTTTGTGGTGGATTAGGCATCTTTTGAATTTTGTGTAAATAACCAATAATCGAGCTAGCTAATTTGGCGGAAAGGGTTAACGGGATTTCGTTGCATCTGCTGCGAATGCTACAGTCCCCTTTGCCCTTTCTACCGGAGGCTGGCAAAAATCTGGAAAGTATAAGGAGTTGGATAAAATGGAAAATGAGTCGTCAGGGCTGGAACGAACACTGGATTTTCAAGTGACAAACTACATTGTTTCTGCTGAATGGCTTCCTGTCGGGGATGAAGAAGGTCACATGATCGGTATACAGCAGCGTGAAGGAGAGGCCGTGTTTAATAACGGAGAAAATGCAAAATACTCTTTTGTCGGAGCCTTCGATGTTCCTTGTGCGAAAAATGGGACCGCCAATGGTTATACCAAGCTGGACTTTGCAGACGGGTCCTTGATCATGGTTGCCTGGACGTCAGATTTACCCTGGGCCAACGGCGAGCTTCCGTCAAACAAGGGACAGGGAACGATCATTAAAGGAACCGGCCGGTTTAACGGCATCAAAGGCATCTCTGTTTTTAGCGGCCGGCAGCTAAAGCCTGCGTCCCAGGACCCTAAGTTTACTGCGGTTGCTAATGTAACTCTTACATATACACTTCCTTAATAGGGAGAACGTATTTGCCAGTACTCTTAACGATAGGGAGATGTTAGTGTGAATTATAAACTGCTCCATCAGACAGCAGCAACGATTGCATTTGCCACAATTGCGTCTTTTTTACTGTCCACTTTAACAGCGGAGTTTATCGGCGACCATGAACTAATTGCAGTTGTAAAAAAAGCCATTGTTTACGGATTGTCAATATTGATTATATGTATACCTTTGACTGTCATTTCCGGCAAAAGGCTGGCCGCCTTTTATCCCAATAACCTCTACGTCAAAGCGAAAACCAAACGAATGAAGTGGATTGGCATAAATGCGGTAATCTTTCTGATTCCCTTGGCGATTACATTGAATTATTTTGCCCAAAACAATCAATTAGATATGAGTTTTTATTCTTTGCAGGCTTTAGAAATAGTTTGCGGGTTAATAAATATTTTTCTCTTTATTAAAATGTTTGCCGATGGGCGGCAAATAGATAGTAAAGTTCTTGCATTGAAAAATTAATAAGACAATTTGAACTTATAAAAGGAGGAGAAAAAATGAGTGAAAAAGAGATCTTAGTTAAAGTAACTTCCAGTGTAGGTGTTTGCAAGGTCGGACATAAAGAGGGAGATGTATTTAAAGTTTCACCGGCCGACCCAGGAGGACTATGCGGTGCTGCTTATCATACAATATTTCCTATTATAGCAGTATTAGCATGGGATGGGGTGTTACCTCTGGATGATCCCAATAAAATAGAAACATGCTGTCCAGATGTGAAAAATCTCGTGAGTTTTGAGATTGTTCGCCAAGAGGTAGAGGAATCAAAAAGTGTGAATGAGGTGAAATAACGTGACGACAATGTTAACAAAAAATTTGATGAAGAATGATGCAATAACAGAGAACACTATAATGGAGAGTGAACCTGTGACAGAGAACAGGAAAATACCCAGAGGCCAAAATTTTAACAGGATGATGGCTGGTGGACTTGATCATACGGACTATACGAGGATAGTCGACAGAGTTGGGCGCGGTGAAGATCATGTACGGGTATGTGAGGAACTTGGGGACAAGTCTTATGCCTATGCTGA
>JAEYSJ010000306.1 GCA_023434855.1 Bacillota bacterium
ATTAAGCCATTAGGCGACAGAGTAGTTGTTAAAGTGCTGGAAAGAGAAGAAAAAACTAAGAGTGGGATTGTATTACCTGATACTGCCAAAGAAAAACCCCAGGAAGGCAAGATTGTAGCTGTAGGAACAGGCAAAATATTGGACAACGGTCAACGTGTAGCCCTGGACGTTAAAGAAGGGGATAAAGTTATTTTTGCCAAGTACGGCGGTACTGAAGTGAAATTTGACGGTCAGGATTATCTGATTCTTAGTGAACGCGATATTCTGGCAATTGTTGAGTAATTTAATAGATTAAGGAGGATTACATAAATGGCTAAACAAATTTTGTTTGATGAAGAAGCGCGCCGCGCACTGGAAAAAGGCGTAAATGCATTGGCTAACGCCGTAAAAGTTACATTAGGTCCCAAAGGCCGCAATGTTGTGCTTGATAAGAAATTCGGGGCTCCAACCATTACTAATGACGGTGTAACCATCGCCCGTGATATTGATCTGGAAGATCCGTTTGAGAATATGGGTGCCCAGCTTGTTAAAGAAGTTGCCACTAAAACTAACGATGTGGCCGGTGACGGTACTACCACCGCTACTCTTTTGGCTCAAGCCATGATTCGCGAAGGCATGCGCAATGTAGCTGCCGGTGCCAATCCGATGATTTTGAAAAAAGGTATTCAAAAAGCAGTTGATGCTTTAGTAAACGAAATTAAGAAAAATGCCGTAAAAGTTGAAACCAAAGACGCCATTGCCCAAGTAGCCTCCATTTCGGCAGCTGACGAAGAAATTGGCAAACTGATTGCCGAAGCAATGGAAAAAGTCGGTAAGGACGGCGTCATTACCGTTGAAGAGTCCAAGACTATGGGTACTGATCTCGATGTGGTTGAAGGTATGCTGTTTGATCGCGGCTACATTTCACCGTACATGATTACCGACACTGATAAAATGGAAGCTGTGCTCAATGATCCTTACATTCTGATCACTGACCGCAAAATCGGCGCGATTGCCGACATGCTGCCTGTCCTGGAGAAAGTTGTACAACAAGGCAAAGAATTATTAATTATTGCTGAAGATGTTGAAGGCGAAGCACTGGCAACTTTAGTTGTCAATAAACTGCGTGGCACCTTCAAGGCCGTAGCTGTTAAGGCTCCTGGCTTTGGTGACCGCCGCAAGGCTATGCTGGAAGATATCGCTATTCTTACCGGCGGCAGCGTCATTACGGAAGAACTGGGCCGCAAGCTTGACAGCGTTGAACTTGTTGACCTGGGACGTGCCCGTCAGATCCGCGTTTCCAAAGAAGAGACCACCATTGTTGACGGCGCCGGCCAGTCTGATGCCATTAAGGCTCGTGTTAATCAGATCAGAGCCCAAATTGAAGAAACCACTTCCGATTTCGATAAAGAAAAACTGCAAGAACGTCTGGCTAAACTGGCTGGCGGTGTAGCTGTTATCCAAGTTGGTGCCGCTACAGAAGTTGAACTGAAAGAAAAGAAACACCGTATTGAAGATGCACTGAACGCTACCCGTGCTGCAGTGGAAGAAGGCATTGTATCCGGCGGCGGCACTACCTTTGTTGATATTCAGCCCGTACTTGCATCCCTCAATCTGATCGGCGATGAAAAAACCGGTATGGAACTTGTTAAACGCGCTATTGAGGAACCGGTACGTCAAATTGCCAACAACGCTGGTCTGGAAGGCTCAGTTGTGGTTGAAAATGTTAAGAAAGCCGGTAAAGGGTTTGGCTTCAACGCCCTGACCGAAGAATATGTGAACATGATTGATGCCGGTATCGTTGATCCGGCCAAAGTTACCCGTTCTGCATTACAAAATGCAGCCAGTATTGCGGCGATGGTGCTGACTACCGAAACACTGGTTGCTGACAAACCTGAAAAAGAAGGCGCTCCAGCCGGCATGGGCGGTATGGGCGGCATGGGTGGCATGGGCGGCATGGGCGGCATGATGTAAGCCAATGCCGATAATCCCAGTAAATATAAGGGCTTAGAGCCTTGAAAAAACAAATTGATACCGTTTTGATACCCGAAATGAGTTAAAAATTTAGAGGTTGTCCATGAGTTGATCAAACTTATGGGCGGCCTCCTTTTTTCATGTCCTTTGTGACGTGCAAATATACTTTTCTAGTGGTACCATCGTCAGAATGGCCTAAACACTCCATTATTTCTTCAAGCCCTACAACCACCTCAGTTAACAAAGAAGTATGCGTGTGTCGCAAACTGTGGGGTGTGAGGTCTTGATTTAATCCGGTTATCCTTAACAACCTAGCCATTCTATTTTCAATAAGATTATTATAAATCAGATAACCTGGATATTTATCAATACAAAAAATAAAATCCTCATCGTGTCACCTATCATTGTTTAGCGTTTTAAACTTGTTTTGCTTGGCATGATGTATTTGTAATTCTTTAATTACTTTTTCGGTAACAGTAATTATCCTGCGGGAAGTTTTGGTTTTTGGTGGCTGCAATTCGTACTGCAAAATATTATCTTTGGGATTATAGTAGGTTTGTGCTATCTTGATTGTATGTTCTTTAAAGTCGATATCCGTCCATTTAAGAGCACAAATCCAGTATAGGCCAAAAGATGCTGTGTAACCAAGAAGTTTTTAAAAGTAAATATCTCTATTGCAGAAATTCAAAGGAGTTTAAAATATCGTTCAAGATTTTTCGGTTGTTTTTTAAGTCATCGAGTGTTCCAGCAGTACTAATATCATAACGGTAAGAGCTATGAAAAAGAATGTATCCTTCCCCGACAACCTTAGTATCAAGACCAGGGGTAATTGTAATTGTTTTGATAAAGAGAGCTTTTTTGTTTTTTAGGTTTGTAAGAAAATAATCATCAACGGTTGTATAGATCCCAACTTCTTTACCTAATGGATCATCTTGAATGTCTTTTATTAAGTTATTAACAAAGGCTTCATTAATTTCCTTTATAGGATAATCTTTGATGTCTACTTCGATAATTGGTACTGGTACCTCGTTCCATTTTACGAAAGGATGTGTTGTGATAACAAAAGAATTGTCCCTTTTAAATGTTCTTAGTTTCCATTCAGAGGGATAAGAAAACTTAAAATGATAATCTTTGTTTTCATACGCGATCATATCGGATGCGAATACACAAGGTGTCATTAGTACCATAAACAATATAAAAAGTAATAATATGCGTTTCAAATAAACAACTCCTTTTCGAAACAATTATATACAACAATATCATAAAAGCCTAGAAAGTGGCAACAAGGGAAGTGATATAAATTGACACGCTCAAATTTCTAGCCGAATTCTTCGGCGATGCCGAAGGATGGCTGACACTCTGGACTAAACAGGATAAGCGCACTGTCTGGCTGCCGGTGAGTAATCTTCAAACAATAGCAGATACGGCGCAGTCAATAGACCAGGATGTTTATTTTGGAGTCGGAATATCAAACCGGCGCAAGGATGAAGGCAGGCTGTCTGCTGATGATGTGGACTGTACCCCGGTATTTGAAGGAAGCAACGGGACGGTTCTGTTGCTTCCTTCGAGAAAGTATGGTAATATAAAAAGAAAATAAGTAACGGAGTGAGAATAGATTCAAGAAACCCGAGAAAGAAAGGTGCAAGCGGAATATACCACATAATGGTTAGAGGGATTAACCGGCAAGATATATTTTACGATGAAAAGGATTATAGATACTTCCTCGAAATAATGAGCCGATTAAAAGGATTGGGAAAGTGCGAAATATATGGGTATTGCTTAATGGGAAACCACGTTCATATCCTACTTGAGGAAAAAGAAGAAATATCCCTAATAATGAAAAGCATAGGAACAAGCTATGCATGGTGGTACAACAAGAAAAATGACCGCGTAGGACATGTATTCCAAGACCGATATAAAAGCGAAACTGTTGATGATGATCAATACTTATTAAGCGTATTAAGGTATATACATAATAATCCTGCAAAAGCCCAGCTAGTAGTACAACCGGAACAATATAAATGGAGCAGTTGCAGTGCGTATTATGGGGAACAGGAAAATCCGGTGGGACTGACAAATACAGCGTTTATTTTGGGAATGATGGCGGAAAACAAAGAAGCGGCTATTGTTCAATTTAAAGAATATATGCAGCAGGAAGATAATGATAAATATCTGGACATTGAAATAAGACAAAGAAAAAGTGACGAGAGTTTGTATGAAGAGATTCGAGAAATACTTAAAGGACAATCAATAACAGTGATTCAAACGATGGATAAACAACAGCGGGATGAAATATTAAGGCAAATTAAGAAAATAGAAGGTGCGAATCAGCGACAAATAGCACGTGTGATAGGGATAAATCAAAGTACTGTTTTTAAAGCGTAGTACAGAAGCGGAAGAACCGTCCCTGTGCTTCGTCCCTGTGCTTCGTCCCTGTGCTTCGGATTCCCGGAATGTTAACGGGATGCGGGATTTGCTTGCAACGGTAAGATAAAAGAGGTTAGGCGTATTCACCTAGCCTCTTGATTTATTGCAATACAGGAAGTTTTTTTAATTCCTGATTAATTATTGATTTAGATATTTTATCTAAGGCTGTGCGTAAAGCATCTTCTTCAGCTGATTCTGAAACATGGTAAAGCCATGATCCGGCTGGATATTGGCTTTCTACTTTATTTGTAATAGTGTCAGTAAAAACGATTTTGTTATTTTTAGTATCATACAAATAGCAATTATTTGTTGAATCAATCTGCCAGTACATTTGCATAGATAGTGTAAGAAATGCACTTCCTGTTATTTTTTCTATTCTGTTGAACTTTAAAACATTAACTAAAATATAATCATAGTTGTATTTCTCAGCATTTTGAGTAAATACCGATTGTAATATTTCCGGATGTTTGACATATTCATTCTTGAAATTATTTACCAAATCATTGTTATTTGATTCTATTAATACAGAGCGAGACATGTATTTATTGGTAAATGCTTGTTTAATTGGTTCGGACACGTTAAATTCATCAACAAATTGATCAAAGGTATATTTTTTTTGACTTACTTTTTTTGCGTCAAATTTTGCTTTTGAATCAATATCAGTTATAGTTACAATTCCCATCACAGCTTTATCCGGTGGCTTTTGTTCTTCAGCATAACAAGGTAAAGTGACAAAAATTATTAACGTTATTAAAAATAATATTTTTTTAATCATACAAAAAACACTCCTTTATGAAATTTATTTACATTATATTACTTAAACAAAATCCCTGTCTATATAAAATTTCCATTTCATTATAATTTATGTGTGAGGTGATTCCATGTCAATCCTAGAAAGAAGCAATGGGACGGTTCCATTGCTTCTTTTGATAAAGTATGGTAATATAAAGAAAATAATTAACGGAGTGAAGATAAATGCCAAGAAACGCGAGAAAAAAAGGTGCAAGCGGAATATACCACATTATGGTTAGGGGAATTAACCGGCAAGATATATTTTATGATGAAGAAGATTATAGACACTTTCTCGAAATAATGAGCCGTGTAAAAGGATTGGGAAAGTGCGAAATATATGGTTATTGCTTAATGGGAAACCATGTTCATATCCTGCTTCAGGAAAAAGAAGAAATATCCCTAATAATGAAAAGCATAGGAACAAGCTATGCATGGTGGTACAATAAGAAAAATGACCGTGTAGGACATGTATTCCAAGACCGATATAAAAGTGAAACTGTTAATGATGATCAATACTTATTAAGCGTATTAAGGTATATACATAATAATCCTGTAAAAGCTCAGCTAGTAGCACAACCGGAACAATACGAATGGAGCAGCTGCAGTGCGTATTATGGGGAACAGGAGAGTCTGACGGGACTGACAAATACAGCGTTTATTTTAGGAATGATGGCGGAAAACAAAGAAGCGGCCATAGTTCAATTTAAAGAATATATGCAGCAGGAAGATAATGATAAATATCTGGACATTGAAATAAGACAAAGAAAAAGTGACGAGAGTTTGTATGAAGAAATTCGAGAAATACTTAAAGGACAATCAATAACAATGATTCAAACGATGGATAAACAACAGCGGGATGAAATAATAAGGCAAATTAAGAAAATAGAAGGTGCGAATCAGCGACAAATAGCACGTGTGATAGGGATAAATCAAAGTACTGTTTTTAAAGCCTAGTACAGAAGCGGAAGAACCGTCCCGATGCTTATTACCCAGAAGCGGAAGAACCGTCCCGATGCTTATTACCGCTGACAATAAGGTGAACAGCGCAGGTACCATCATGTATAGCGGTAAGGACACCAATATCACCGGGAAAGACGTTACCATTGACAATACCGTTAATACCTATGACAGCCAATATAAATATGAATTCAAACAAACCGGCCTGACCGTTTCCTTAAGTGGAGGTATTGTTGATACTGCCACAGGTGCTTATAACGATATTAAGCGATCAGGTCAGGTGCAAGACGATCGGCTTAAAACTCTTTACGAATATAAGGCTTACAATGATGTCAAAGACATTAAAAACGGCCTTAGTGGCGGTCTGACAAAAGATAATCTGGAAAAGGGCGTATCAGTCAATATCAGTATTGGCAGTACCCAAATGACATCCGAACAGACAGTACATTCTGAAACAGTCAACACGTCCAACATCAACGCAGGAGGCAAAGTTAACATCAAAGCCACTGCGGGCGATGTTAACCTTGAAGGAACAAAAATTAATGCAACTGACGTCACCTTGGATGCATCAAATAATCTCAACATTGACGGAGCAGAAAATAAACAGCAGACAACTAGTAACACGAGTTCTTCTTCATGGTCCCTTGGAGCTTCCGTTGGATTATCTACTAAAAATGTTGGATATTTTGGTGATTTCAATTCCGGAAAAGACAACGAAAATGAAAATGTTACTACCAATACAGGAAGCGTTATCAATGCCAGTGGCACACTAACACTTAAATCAGGTAGTGATACCAATATTATAGGCTCTCAGGTAAATGGCGATAAAGTTGTAGCTGATGTCAAAGGTAGTCTAAACATAGCCAGCATACAGGATACTGATGACTATACGGAGAAGAATCAAAATATAGGCTTAGGTTTTACTGCTGGTTCTCACTCCACAGGAAGCAGAACAGGCTCTTTCAATACAGGCAAAACTGACTCAACTTATGCCAGTGTTACTAGTCAGGCAGGTATCTACGCCGGTGACGGCGGTTTTGATCTCACTGTTGGTAAGAATACTGACTTGAAGGGGGCAGTTATTTCCAGCGATGCTACGCCGGATAAGAATAAGCTAAGTACAGGTACACTGACTTACTCGGATATTCAGAATAAGGCGGATTACAAGGCGACAAGTAATGGCATTGGCTACTCCAGCACCAATGGGTTTACACCCAATCCTGGTATGCCTGTATCAGGAAATGCAGATAGTACAACAAAATCAGCAATATCACCCGGTACAATTACGATTACTGGTAACCAAACACAAGATCTAAGTAAATTAAGTCGTGATCCGTCTGGATCATTAAACGCTCTTGGTAAAATATTTGACAAGAAGAGTGTTCAAGAGAAACAAGAATTAGCTCAGGTATTTAGTGAAGAAGCAAATAAACTAGTTGGAGATATTGCTTATAGAGAAAAAGATAGAATTGCAACAGAGATTGTTAATGCTAAGAATGACGAAGAAAGAGAAGCATTGAAAAAAGAATATTCACTATGGGTAGAAGGAGGAACTTACAAAGATCTATTCCATGCTTTCGTTGGTGGACTGACAGCGCAACTTGGTGGCGGAGACTTCTTGTCTGGTGCTACAGGTGCAGGCTTTAATGAAATTCTACAGGGAGAACTCAAGAAAATTAAAGACCCTGCTTTACATCAGTGGGCAAGTCTTCTTGTGGGATCTGTAGCAGATAAAATACTTAATGGTGATGGAACAGGCGCGTTTACTGCGTTGAATGGGACGAAGTATAATTTCTTATCGCATTGGCAAACAGACCAAAGAGATGAAGCTATTGTAAATGGAGATTGGGACAAAGTAGCCTATTGGAATCTTATAGATAAAGCTCAAGATCAAATATGTAATGGAATGCGTATTAATCCTAAATCGGTAAATTGGGAGGATAAAGAAAATTATGAGCTATTGCAAAAAATTTCAATACAGGCACAAGAATTAGCAGCAGACCCAGCTTTCCAAAATTCATTTATAGAAAAGCTCCAAGGTGTTGATCCATCAATATTATCACCTAGTGTTCTCCAAACAGCTGTGGTTATGGGAACAGTTACAATAGTACTATTTAATGGAAATTAGGTAAAGATTGCGACTGCTGCAGGTGCTCTTGGAAGGTATTCAGGAGATTTAATTAAAGTACCAAAGCCTGATGCTGCTGCTGACTTATTAGCCCAAAGAATTGGTGGACAGTCATGTGTAAGATTTGCTAATGATGTCCTACGCAGGGAGTTTGATGTGGTTAGTGACGAATTTATAGCACAAACGAAACCTGCGTTGCAAACGCTTAATGTATCTGTTAGAAATCAAATGAAAGCAACCTTCGAAGCCGCAGTTGAGACAGGGAAAAAAGTATATTATCATTTTGAAGGGCAACCAGCTCAGTCTGTAATTGACAAATTGTATGAATACAGTCAAAGGTATGGTGTCCCGGTAGTTATTGATACTAAGCCTTTACAATAGGAGGTAACATAATGTACGAGCTTCACGGTTGGGCTAATATTCGTGAAAATACTATTGAGGTAGATGACGATGGATTAAACAAAATAGTTGATCAAATTAAAGAAGTTATTAGTAAGTTGCAGTGGGATAGAGGGTTATTACAGTTGAACGGTATCAATGGTGAATATCATTTAACAATTTCTTGTGCAACTAATCACAGGGGACAAGTTACCGATGATATATTAGGACTATATCGGTATATTGCCAATATAGCTTCTGGTTCATATGGGATCATATATATCAGGGATGATGAGGACATGAAAGGGTATGAAAATCAATTTCAAGTTTTTGTGTTAGTGCGTGGAAAACTATGTAAGCAAGAAGACCCATTTTTATCACCTGTTATCCCAGTTGTTGAAGATGAATCTATTGACTGATTGGAAAATACATTACAATTAATCTTCTGAGAAACGAGATCTATGGATGTAAATGCGCTGACCTCGTTTCTCAGAATGCCTTGAATGGGTAATAGGGATTTCTGCATTGCAGCGAAGTGTTGACGGAATAGACAGTCCCCAAGTATAGTCGATATACATAAACGTTTAGTCATGAAGTTTCATCAAGTTGAAGGATCGCTAAATGGAGCAGCGGGTAGATTTGAGTGGATTGTTGATAATGGTAATGTTACGTACAGAATGTTTGTGCAAGTTGGAACTGTGTATGGGGTGCTGATAAAATGATAAAAATCCAAGAATTTAATGATAACAGCATTAATTGAATTGGAAAACTATATTAATTGGGTTAATGGGTTCCGGGAAACTGCCCCCCCCAGATAACACCCAAAGAAGTTGTTTCTTATGTGATTGATTTGATATTGCAAGATAGTAATCAGCCGGAGATTGATTTGAGTACCTGTAATGGATATTACTTAGTTCTTGACTGCTAATCTCACTACAAATTATCGCCCAAGCTCATCAGCAAAACATCGGAGGTTGGCGACTGAAATTCGGTAATACCTTTAGTCACATAATTTAATCAGAAAAGAGGAACAATAAATGTTTAAAATTCAGAGTAGACGAGTAAACAATATCTTTTTCGTAATAGCTATCTTCATGCTCAGTGTAATAGTGATAGCTCAGCCAAGCGTTACCTATGCCGCCTCAGTTACTTCTTCCCCTATTGGAGTCGTAAACTATAAACTCCTCATCGACCAACATCCAGACACGGTTCAAGCCAATGCAACCTATCAAGCAGCGATTAAACAAGCACAAGACGATTTCAATACAAAGTCAGCAAATATGAATGACAACGAAAAAAAAGCTCTGTACCAGCAACTTCAACAGGGTATTCACCAAAAACAACTAGAACTTTTGGGGGCCATTCGGGATAAAGTCAATGCGGCTGTTAAGGCTGTGGCTGACGCCAAGGGTTTAACAATTGTCGTGGATAAGAGTGATACAGTATACGGTGGACAAGATATTACCGATGAAGTGATGAAGAAAATAGGTAAATAAGTAATGAGGTTAGTGGACTTGGGAATCTGTCGACCTCAATAATAGTTTAGGAGATGAGATAAGTGAATACAATAAAAAAACTAATAGTTATACTTCTATGTTTTGTTGCTGTTCCAATAGGATATGCGGAAGAGACCCAAAAAGATGTTATCTTAAGGATTACCCAACAAATAGAGTTAAATCCTGATTCGTATCAGAATTACTATATGCGAGGTTTAGCTTATTCCAATGTGGCTCAATTTTATCTTGCAATCAATGATTTCTCAAAGGCAATAGACTTGCAACCTAATTACCATCAGGCTTATTATAATCGTGCGTATGCTTATTCTGAACTTGAAAAATATGATAAGGCAATTGCTGACTGTAATAAAGCTATTGAGTTAGATGCTACAAAGGCCGCGTATTATTCTGAACGAGGATATGCCCATTGGAAAATAGGGTTGGTTTATCAATCAATTGATGATTTTTCAAAAGCTATTGAGTTAAAAGGTAACAACGATCAATATTATATTGGGCGTGGAAACGGATATGGTCGCATCGGGAAATACAGTGAAGCAATTGAAGATTTTAATAAAGCTATACAATTAAATTCTGAAGATGCTATGGTGTACTTTAACCTAGCACAAGCTTACGAATTATTAGGTAAGAAAGAGCTTTCGATTGAAAATTATCAAGAGGCGTTTAAACGAATATCTAGCTTTCCGATTAGAGATCAAGTTAAAATAAAGGCCCGTATAAATGGTGATTGGGACAAATATAAAGAGTGGTTATAAATAAAAATCGAGTCTCTGTTGACTATGCCAAAGGCTTAACCGTTGTAGCAGATAAGAACCTTATTGCTTATGGCGAGTCAGATATAACGGATGATGTCATTAAAAGATTACGGGTAAATAGGACAACACAAATAGCCGGGCTAGTTAATTGGCTCGGCTATTTATATTGGTTTAGGTGTTGCTGATAGATTAATGACGATCATGATCTCATCAAAGGAATCCTTCCTTCACGGTAGTACTGCAGGGAGAATTCAGATCGCCAGATGTGATGCATAATGGCTATAGTGATCTGAATGTGAATACAGTGCTGCAACGCCAACAGCGATGAACCTCCGAGATGGATGGGGTAGAACCAGCTGTAATTATATCCACTTTGACAAGGGTACCTTGGTCCTCAACCAGAATAGCAAGGCTGCTACATTCCATACAGGGGTCATCTTCCGTTTTGATATCCGTTCCTTCTACAATTTTTCTTAACCGGTCTGGATGGATGCAGACGGTGAGGAGATCATTTCGGGTTGCTTCTGGTCCTGCCAGTTGGCAATAGTAAGAACGTTTTTCCTCACGAATTTCTGCGCCACATTTCGGGCACGCGCTTGCTGGTGCTTTTTTAGACTGATTGGTCATTATAAACACTTCCTTTAAAATATAATTGCCTTTATTACTCACAGTTCCGAACTATCGGTAGGTATTTGGGAGATTGGAGAGAATATAAGTGTGAGGGGAATAAAGGTACTGAAAAGTATGAGGGCAAGGCGGACAGGTGATTCGGTCCCGATGTTGCCGCTGTTTATGTTCTTCTTTATAAAGGAGATGGGAATGAATATGGAAAAGATCAAGTTTGAGATAGTTCGGCACATCGGTGTGTTATCAACAGGAGCTAAAGGCTGGCGGAGGGAACTGAATCTGATCAGTTGGAACGACCGTCCGGCCAAGCTGGATATCCGTGACTGGGACGAAAACCACGAGAAAATGGGCAAAGGGATAACGTTAACCAACGACGAATTTAATGCGTTGATGGAACTGGCACCCAGTATCGGCGAAAGATAACGCCGAAGGCACCGGTTGTTCAGCCCGAAGGGTAGGGAAGGAATGCATATTTTGATACCTCGATAGAGGTCATTATGTTGTACTGCCATGGGATAGAGTAAACGTCCCTTTTGACTTAGGTATGACCTGAGTTCTGAATGACCACATTTTTGACCACGCAATTAAGGAAAAGTTGTATATTACCGTTAAAGATGTTACAATAAGAACCAAAAGAAAAATTGAATTTCCGCTTTCTCGTTACATTTAATTAACGGTGTTACAGTTTGTCATTTCATGGGCGGCATGATGTAAGCCCCCTTCCCCAGAGCACTGTTAATAGATATAACCTGCAAAACCCCTTCTTTTAAGAAGGGGTTTTAGGGTTTACAATTATTTTTATCCGGAGGTAGAAAAGGTGTCAGAGGAGCTAACCCGCAAAGGTCGCTTGCCGGCCTGTATTTTAACTAGTGAATTAATGGATAAGTTATGGCATATTTTGTGCACTGATCGCGATATTAGCTGGCAGGCTGTAGTGGGCACCGGTGGTGATTTTTTAGGTAAGCAGGAAGATCGACCCAGGCAAGTAATAACTGAATGGCCTGAGCTTATCTCCTTACTTAAAACCCTTCCCCGTATTGACCAGCTTATTATTAACGCTGCAGTAGCGGGAAAAGGGACGATTGGCATCACCTATAAAAACTATGCTCCGGCTTCCGGCGAGCTGGTGGTCACCGGGCAGGATGAGGAATGGGTTGATGAACGTTTCAACGATATCAGGATCTTTTTTTATGATTATAAGGAAAACTTTGCAACAATGGTGAATGGCAAACTCGGTTTCGGTATGGTGCAGACGGCAATACCGTTGGCATTGTCATTTATTTTGGTTATGGTGCTGGCCGGCCTGATCATTCCGGGCAGTATCCGCCGCAGTGAATGGGTATGGTGGATTACGGCCGGTACCGTAGTAGTTACCCTGAAACTCGCTTATGTCATTTCCGACAGGCTTATTGTCTATGTTTTGAAAAAATACCCATATATTCAGTTTGCTGTAGCAGGTAAAAAATAGTCAGCGTTATACTGCTCTTTTTGCATAATCCTGCCTGTCGCCGCATACATACTATTGTACATTTGCATGATGCGGCGGGAGGGTGAAAGCGCATGATTATTAATCTGCGGCAGTTGTTTAGTCACCGGCATTTGTTTTATAGCATTATTGGCTTGCTGGCCATTGGCACAATGTATGTCCAGGTGGCTGATGTCATATCCAGCGGGCCGATAGCAATAGCAGGTACTCGTACTGAGCATAAAGTGGTAGCCTTGACTTTTGACCATTCCTGGGGTAATAAATTTACGCCATCCATTTTAGACACTTTGCACCAAAACAATGTTAAGGTCACTTTTTTTATAATGGGGCCTTGGGCGCAAAAATACCCTGAAGTAGCCAAACGGATGGTTGCTGACGGCCACGAAATTGCCAGCCATGGCTACCGGCATGAAAATTATGGTGATATGACGCCCGAGTGGGTGCGGGAAGATATTCAAAAGTCACATGAGTTAATTAAGGAAGTCACCGGAGTAGAGCCCAGCCTCATCCGGCCGCCTAATGGTCATTACAGTCAGGCGTCATTAAAAGCAACGGAAGAGGTCGGTTATAAGAGTATTATCTGGAACGTAGATTCACTGGACTGGAAGAATCCCGGGCGGGATGTCATTATTGAACGAGTCATGAAAAGAATTAAACCAGGTGCAATCATACTAATGCATGCTTCAGATACTCCGGTACAGACGGCAGACGCTTTACCTATATTGCTGGAAAAAATTAAAGCTGAAGGCTATGAAATTGTTACGGTCAGCGACTTATTGAACAATCATGCCGAAAAAGGAATATTGAGACATTAAATGGCGGCCTCTGGGCCGTCTTTTTTCTGTACTCTTTTGATAAATAACGGCAGGAAATATTACATATATCACGAATTAGACAAAGTTGTTATAATATTGGTTAATTCCTGCGTAAAGATATTTATTTGAGGAAAAATATCTGCTAGTGAGTATACGCTGTCATGAACCGATAAGAAACTGGTGCGGAAGGAATTTACAATCAATAGGCAAATATGATATACTACGGATTTATATAGAGGAGGTATGTTTGTGGGAGCAAAGCAGAAAGAAATGGTGCTGGTGATGGACTTTGGCGGTCAGTACAGTCAGTTGATTGCCAGACGTATTCGTGAATGTGGCGTATATTGTGAAATTGTGCCATATAATACTCCTGTGGAAAAAATTAAAAAGCTTAAGCCCAAGGGAATTGTATTTTCCGGCGGTCCATCCAGCGTTTACGGTGATGGGGCGCCTAAGTGCGATGCGACGGTCTTTGAAATAGGTATGCCGGTTTTGGGTATTTGCTACGGTATGCAATTGACTGCCCACTTGCTGGGTGGCGAGGTGGCACATGCCACATCCCGGGAATATGGCAATACCCGCCTGTATGTGGATAAAAACGAAGGTGTATTTACCGAAATCAGCCCGGAAACTCAGGTGTGGATGAGCCATGGCGATTATATTCAAAGTCCGCCGGCAGACTTTGCCGTTACCGCTCATACCAACAGTACGCCGGTCGCGGCTATGGCTGATAGCAACCGTCATATTTATGGCGTGCAGTTTCACCCCGAGGTAGTACATACGCCTGAAGGCATGAAGATGCTCCGCAACTTTCTATTTGACATATGCGGCTGCAAAGGTGACTGGAATATGGGGTCATTTGTTGACCAGGCAATAAAAGCCATTAGGGACCAGGTGGGCGATAAACGGGTATTGTGTGCTTTAAGCGGCGGTATTGATTCATCGGTAGCTGCCGTCTTGGTACACAGGGCAGTAGGCGACCAGCTTACCTGTGTGTTTGTTAATCATGGCTTTTTGCGTAAAGGCGAACCGGAACAGGTTGTGAAAACCTTCCGGGACGGTTTTCACATGAACCTGGTCTATGCCGATGTGGCTGACCGTTTCCTAAAACGCATGGCAGGGGTCACCGATCCGGAGCAAAAACGTAAAATTATCGGCGAGGAGTTCATCCGTGTTTTTGAATGTGAAGCTGAGAAATTGGGCCAAATTGACTTTCTGGTGCAAGGTACATTATATCCTGATGTCATTGAAAGCGGGACCGCAACAGCAGCAGTTATCAAGAGCCATCACAATGTGGGAGGCTTACCGGAGGATATGAAATTTGAACTGGTCGAGCCGCTGCGTGACCTGTTTAAGGATGAAGTGCGGGCGTTAGCCAGGGAACTCAATCTTCCGGAGGATATTGTCTGGCGTCAGCCCTTCCCCGGTCCAGGTTTGGCTATTCGCATCATCGGCGAGGTGACCGAAGAGCGCCTGGATATTCTCCGGGAGGCCGATGCAATTGTGCACCAGGAAATTAAAATTGCTGATTTATACCGCAAAGTATGGCAATCTTTCGCCATTCTCCCGGCGATGAAGAGTGTGGGTGTCATGGGTGATGAACGCACTTATGCCTATACCGTTGGCCTGAGAATTGTATCAAGTGAAGACGGTATGACCGCCGACTGGGTACGTGTTCCCTATGAAGTGCTTGATACTATTTCGCGACGCATTGTCAATGAGGTGAAAGGCGTTAACAGGGTAGTGTTTGATATAACATCCAAGCCGCCGTCTACAATTGAGTGGGAGTAAGTAATTTTATATACAAGCCGCCGTCACTTGTTAAGTGGCGGCTATTTTGTTTATGATGCTAGGCCTGGAAGGAATTGGCGGTAAGCTTAGCGAAAGATAAGTAAAATGTTTTGCGACAAACGATACTGCTTCCGATAATAAGAGATAGGCGAATGGAGGAAAGTGTTCATGAAAGTGATTCAAACATTAGTCCGGTTTTATGTAGAAAACTTAGACAGTGCTTTGTTTTTTTATGAAAAACTGCTTGGTATTAAAGCTTGTCTAAGGTTCCAGGTGCCTGGAGCGGGGATTGAACAGGTGCAGGTTGGCGATATTCTACTGATTGCCGGCTCGGATAAAGCGTTAAAACCTTATAAGGATATACGGGCTACTCTGCTGGTGGACTCAATTGATGATTTTAAAGCCTTTGTACAGGAAAACGGCAGTAAAATTATCAGCGGTCCCCAGTCGGTTTCCGACGGCAGAAATATGATGACTGTTCAGCATCCGGATGGTACTGTAGTGGAATATGTGGAGCATTTTGCCACAAGCGGCAGGAAAAATAATTTTTGCTGTAGTATCAGTAATTATGATCCCAAAATTTTACCCCAGCCTGTTTTAAATTTACCGGATGCGGATATGCCTTTTAAAGGTATTAACGTCCATCTATCCCGGGGGGATAGTGATCAGTTCATTTTTATGGAGTTTGCTCAGGATGCTGATTTACCAGAACATGCACATGCCAGTCAGTGTAAAAAAGTAGTTGAAAATAAAGTCTATCTGATAAGCATCAGGGAGATGAATATTGCGGATTATGATGATGTAATAAACCTATGGAAAAATACAGAGGGTATGGGACTAAGTGAAGCTGATTCCCGGGAAAATATTGGGAAATATTTGGATAGGAATCCAGGTTTTAGTTTTGTGGCTCAGGCAGGGGAAGAAATTGTCGGCGCAGTCTTATGTGGTTACGATGGCCGACGCGGGTTCTTGCATCACCTTGCTGTGAGGACTGACTACCGGCGGCAGGGATTGGGCCGGCAGATGACAAACTGTTGTCTGGCCAAGCTTAGTAAAGAGGGAATAACCAAATGCCATTTGTTTATTTTTAAAGATAACCGGGCCGGACTGGAATTCTGGATTGGTGGCGGTTGGGTGAAGCGGGAAGATGTGCAAATTATTTCAAAAAATATATAACAGGACAGAAATTGGCAATCTTAATGCTATATGGATAGTATTAAGATTGCCAGATTCAAAGAAATTGTGAATTTATCAAGTTAGAGTGGGTTTCAAACGTACTGAGCAGTCTAAGCAGGAGGTACTTATATGAATCATGTTGAAATAGGACAGTTATATGAGCCAGGTAAAACAAGCTGGCAGGAGGAAATGATCTATAGCTTTGATGTATGCGGCCATTCTTTGTTGTTGGTGTTGCCGGAACTGGACGAGACAAAGCTTGAAATTATCCGCTCAGGTGAGGCAGAGTTTGCTTTTTATGAAGACGGACCGGCAATTTTCTTCTTATTCAGGTTTGGCAAAGTGATATCCTGGACAGATGCTGTTTACTCTTGGCATTTAGTTCAGCGTGAGCTCCGGGGGGTGCCCGATGAATCAACGGTTGGCGGTGCTGCCCTGAAGGTATTGATAGTAGACGCTGGTACAGGCATTTTACAGGCTGTAAGAGAGATAAAAATGGACGCCGAGTTTACCCGGTTATTGCATGCGGCGATTATTAAGCAGGCAGACGGCAGCTTTAACGGTCAGTCTTATGCAAAATATATCAATGGAGTATGGAACCAATATACTGCGGAAGATATGCTGGAAATGGCTAATGCCCGCTTCAAGGCATAGAAAATAGAGAGGCCACAGAGAATCGCGTAGATTCGCTGTGGCCTCTCTATTTATTGTACAGAATTAATTAGTATATTTACTATTGCTTTTTAGAAAAATAAGAAAGAATCGAAGCTGGCTTCGTTTGCTGCAGGTATTTTCCTGGTGGTGCGGATGAATGAGCATAAAGGAGGAACATATATGGCTGACCCTTATGCCCGCAATATGTTTGGCAATACCAATCCCTATTATGCCAAGCGTCCTGTGACCGGCAAACTGGCGGTAGTGTTAGACGGTATTTATGATGATCGCGGTCTGACCTTAATAAAACCACCGTCGCGTGTGATAAAAACCGGAGAAATACATGAGTTGATAGTTACCGATGAAAACGTACGACCCGGGGCAACTGTGAACCGTATTGCTTATCTGGGTTTTTTCGAAATTACCAGCGGCGGGGTAATTGTAGCCGGGGATGAAATACATATTGGCAATACCGCAATCGGTAGAATAGCCGGATACGACGAGACGCATATGCCTAACCATTTAAATATTGTAATAAACGGTGCAAGGTTCCCGGGCCGGGAAATCGGCCTCGTACTGGAAGCAGATGTTGTGATTGGCTAGATTTTATAACCTAAATGAAAAAAAAGGAGGAAGTGTCGTGAGTTTTGAGGCTAAGCTAAAAGAATTAGGCATCAATGTGCCGGAGCCGGCCAAGCCGGTGGCAGCTTATGTGCCTGCTGTCAAAGTTGGGGACTATGTATATACTTCAGGACAAATTCCCTTTGTGGCGGGTGAATTAAAGTTCAAGGGGAAAGTTGGCAAAGATATTACTTTGGAACAAGGCTATGAAGCCGCCAAAGTATGCGCCATTAATTGTCTGGCAGCTGTTAAAAGTGTGACAGGCTCTTTGGACAATGTTGAGAAGATTGTCAAAGTTGTTGGATTTGTTAACAGTGCGACCGGATTTGTCGATCAGCCCAAAGTAATTAACGGCGCATCGGAACTAATTGGCTCAATTTTTGAAAAAGCGGGTGAGCATGCCCGTTCAGCTGTAGGTGTGGCCGAACTGCCGATAAACGCCGCCGTAGAAGTGGAACTAATTGTTAAAGTTAAATAAATCCAGGAATTAGGAGGATACTCAATATGGCTAAATTTAAACATAAGTTTCAAATGTATCGTCATTTGCAAACAAATCTTGCTAATATTTATGCTGATGCCCGTAAAGCTGGGGAAGAAATTGGCATCCCCAAAGAATTAAAGGGCAAGTTTGGCTTGACTGGTGCTATTTCCGGTTGCCCGGCTCCTTTGCGGGATGACATTATGCATGCCGGTGAAGCGGGAGCCAAAGAAGTTATTCCTTTAGCCAAACTGGTTGATGAAATTCGCGAATTGGTTAAAGAAGTGTATGGCGATGAGTTTGATGCCGCGCCTACTTCCACCTGCGAAGCAGGGTTATGGGTTACCTTTGATTCGTTGTTCAGTCCACCATTGTTAGGCCGGGGGGACAACTACCGTTCCCGCTATATTGCGCCATATGAGAAGCATATGCATCATCAGGGATCGTACGGACGGCCTTTCCCGCCGCGGTTTAAAGATATTTATGCCGACAGGGGTACTACTGCCGGTGAATTGGGGTTTTATGGAAAGCGGCAGAACAATCTTGATACTGTTATTGTGCCGCTGGCCGGCGCCCGTTATGACGTCCATGGCATCAAATATCACCCGGTGCCGCTGTTGACTGGTGTGGATCCTGATGAGTCTATGGAAATTTTAGGGCAGCATGCCGACATTCATGCTCCTTTCCTGGCCGGTATTACCAGTCTGGGCTATGAAACACCCGGCTACGGCTATGCTGTAAAAGATGAAAATGGCACACCTGTATTGCAAAAATATTTGGCAGATTTAGCCCATGCCTATGATTTGCCCTATGTTATTGACAATGCCTGGGGTCTGCCCTTTGTTGGCTGTAATCCAATAAATACAGGAGCCGACGTAATCATCTATAGTATGGATAAGGCTACCGGTGCGGCTACCAGCGGTCTGATTATCGGCCGTGAGGAATATATGGTTCCCATCCGGCGGGCTTTGGGTATGCATGGTGACCGTTATGGTACTACCGCCTCCTATGGCAAAGCAGCATATGTTACTTTTGATGCCGGCAAGGAAGCCTTGTTAACGCAAATTCAGGCCCTCAAAGTGTTGAAAGACCAGCCAAACGTATTGACTAAACCGGTTGATGATCTGGAGAGGATTGTTAAGGAAGAGTTTGGCAAGATAAATTTGCCTGCCCGGTTGAAAGAGGGCATTCTTATTTCAAAATCCTATAACTCTACGGCAGTGGAAGTAAATTATGAAAAAACATGGCAGGAAGGACAGATGGGTATTCCTATCTTTTCCATTGAGGATATGTACGCGGGAAGCAATATATTCCAGACAGGGATGGCTCAAATGGGTGTCATACCAACCGTGGCTTATGACGGCAATATTTATATTTCACCTGGCCTTGGTACCTGTGACAGCAAAGGTCAGCTTGTGGAAGACGCCATGCGCTACGCAGTACGGGCCCAGGTTAAATTGATAGAAATTGTCTGCAGCTATGCGGGAATTATTGATTAAAACCGGTAAACGGATTTTAACGGTGCTACCTGATTTTCCCTACGTCGTTTTTGCCAGGGCACCTGTTTTAAAATTGCAGAGAAGGAGAGTTAGCATGGCTACAATTGTTGTTGTCGGCGGCGGCTGGGCCGGCTGTTCGGCTGCCGTGGCCGCCAAAAAGGCCGGTGTAGATACTGTTGTGGTACTTGAACGTACCGACATGCTTTTAGGTACAGGCCTTGTTGGTGGTATTATGAGAAACAATGGACGGTTTACAGCTACTGAAGAGGCTTATGCTCTAGGTGCCGGCGAGATATTCGATGCGGTAGAAGAATCGGCGCGGCACAGAAATATTGAATTTCCCGGACATAAGCATGTTACCTTATATGATGTGGCAAAAATTGAACCAGCCATTCGCAAGGTGCTGGATAGATTTGGGATTGAATACCAACTAACGGCAAGAGTACGGGACATCACCGTAGAGGGCCAAAAAATCAAATCGGTAATTACTGACAATGATGATGAGATATATGGTGATGTGTTTGTTGAAACTACCGGTACCGCAGGTCCTCAGGGCAATTGCAGCAAATACGGTAACGGTTGTGCCATGTGCGTTTACCGGTGCCCAACCTTTGGGCCGCGCATCAGTATTGCCAGCCGGGCCGGAGTAGCAGAAAAAACCGGTAAAAAGGGCGATGGGTCGCTGGGTGCTATGAGTGGCTCATGCAAATTGCTTAAAGAATCACTTAGCGAAGCTATTCAACAGGAACTTAACACTAAAGGAGTAGCAGTTATTCCCATTCCGGAAAATTTACGCAAAGCGGAATCGCTGTCTATAAAGGCCTGCCAGCAGTATGCTTTGAAAGAGTTCGCGGAAAACGTCATTCTCCTGGATACCGGCCATGCCAAACTCATGTCACCCTATTATCCATTGGAAAAACTGCGGCGAATTCCCGGTTTTGAAAATGCCAGATTTGAAGATCCTTATTCCGGCGGTATCGGCAATTCAATGCGTTATTTTAACCTTTCACCCCGGGACAATGCACTTAAAGTACAAGGTGTGGACAATCTGTTCTGCGGCGGAGAAAAAGCGGGACTGCTGGTAGGGCATACAGAGGCAATCGTAACAGGTACACTGGCCGGGCATAATGCCGCCCGTTATGTATATGGCAAGGAACTTCTGGTTTTACCGGAAAGCCTGGCCATAGGTGATGCTATCGCCCATGTCAATGAGGAAATGAAAACCGAAAAAGGCATGGCTTTAAAATATACCTTCTCCGGTGCCCAATATTTTGTGCGCATGCAAGAAAAAGGCTTATATACAACTGATGTGCAAGCTATTAGAGACCGAGTTGCAAAAGCCGGGTTGTCCGGTATATTTGCCGAGCCGGTGGTCTAACGGGAAAGAAATTTTACCGGCAGGTAAAGGAGGGTAATTATGCAAGTTGCAACATTGTCGTTGGCAGACTGGGTATTCATGCTGTTTGTTCTTATCACATTAGGCTGTCTGGCTACCCGTAGGGATGCTCTTTTGCCTACTTCACTGGGATTACTGGTGGTAGGTACAATTCTAAAAGGAAACCTGCTAGGGGGACTGCAGGTGGCTTTTAATGCCATCATGGCCTCGACAACCGACTTGCTCAATATTATTATTGTTATCGCCCTGGTTGTTATGATGACCAAAACTATGGAGGATATGGGATCAGACAAGCTTATGGTTGCACCCATCCGCGGGCTGTTGGCCAACCCCAGTATTTCTTATTGGGTGGTTGGTATTTCCATGTTGATTTTATCCTGGTTTATCTGGCCCACCCCCGCGGTAGCTT
>JAEYSJ010000327.1 GCA_023434855.1 Bacillota bacterium
TTCCATTACTGTGCTGTAAGCGTGTCCGCTGGACAAAGTATGAATATGCAAATCGGCAACAAAATTCATATTATCATCCCCTCATGATGTATAGGCTATTATATACATTATATGGCAAAGCGAATAAAAAAGCAAAAACCCCCGACGCTTACAACTAGCATATATGCTCAATCATAACAAAAGAGTACACCTCAATGTACTCTTAAATAACCGCTTGCCAACTTATATTGCCTGCATATTAACTACAATATTGATAAAAGGTTCCACCAGATTCACATCAAACTGCAACCCGGCAAGTTCCCTTAACTCTTCAACTGCCTGTGGTAAAGTTTTGGTAGCACTATATTCCCGCTGTGAAGTCATTGCATCAAAACTATCGGCGATAGCAATAATTTTAGCTCCCAGGGGAATTTTGTAATCCTTGAGACCATAAGGGTAACCTTTCCCGTCAATCCGCTCATGATGGTGCACGACATAAGAAATAACTTTCTCAAACAATTCATATTCCATTAGTATTTTTGCGCTGAAACCGGGATGCCGGCTGATAATTGTAAACTCATCACTGGTTAGCCGGTCAGGCTTTGTCAATATGTCCGCTGGGATATTGCATTTACCGATATCATGCAACAAAGCTGCCGTATACACTGCCTGACATTCATTATCATCCAGACCTATCTCCTGGCACAAGGCCATGGCATATCCTGCAACCCTCCGGCAATGCTCCTGAGTTTGTTGGTCCCTTTTCAAACATTTTTCCAATATTTCCTCTGCCTGGCTAACAATCATAAGGTTCCTCCTGCTATGACAAATTACCGTAGCCGATTACCTGAATTTTACCATAATAAAGTCAAACTTAGCAATAACTAGCAGAAGAATATCGAAAAATGTCATGAAAATTAAGACAAAAGTCCTATATATTTTGCGTTAAAATTAGCTTATGAAGTTTTGGCTGGAAGACATAAAACGTACTTTTCGATCGCCTCTGCCACACCGTCCTCGTTATTGGCAAAAGTTACGGCCTGGGCAGCGGCCTTAATTTTATCCGAAGCATTGCCCATAGCCACACCAAAACCGGCATACATTATCATATCAAGATCATTATTAGAATCACCTACCGCCATAATTTCTTCACGGTTGATTTCCAGCCTGGCGGCCAGGAATTCCAAAGCTTTACCTTTATTGACTGTTGGATGAGTCATTTCCAGATAATTTGGTTTGGAAACAGCGGTATAGATTTTACCGGCAAAGCGACTTTGTATTATTCTGTTGATCTGCTCAATTTCGCTTGGTTCAGCCATAGCCAACAATTTTATAGCCCCGTTAAACAATGAATACAGCCTGTCTCCCACAACTTCCGCTTTTACACCGGCAATTTTTTCATAATATCTGGCCTTGTCATTCCTTTCCTTAACATACAGCACGTCATCCACATAGGCTTGAATATACCAACCCTGTTCTTGAAATAATGCCAGAATCTGCTTTGCTATTTCGGGTTCAATCTCCCGGTGAAAAAGAGTTTCGCCGGAAAGGCTGCATTTAATCAGCCCGCCATTGTAAGTAATAATCGGCACATCCAGGTTCAACTGTGTGGCATAAGGCAAAGCCGAACGGTACATACGTCCGGTTGCGACCGTAACATTTACTCCCTGGGCCACTGCTCTGCGGATAACCTGCTGAGTCCGCGGTGAAATACCCTGCTGTTCATTAAGCAATGTATCATCCAGATCAACAGCTATAAGTTTTATTGACATATAGTCCCTCCTTCGGAAAAGAAAACACTTACATGTTTCTCAAAATATTATAACCACGGAGGACGCAGAGGACACGGAGGGAAATTTAATATACATCTCGCGAGATGCATATCGAGCCGTTCCACTCTGTGTCCTCTGTGTACTCTGTGGTTTAAAAAATCAGCATAAGATGCCTAAAATCCGAAAAACTATGATTTCACTGCGGATAAAATTCCCATCACCGGTCTTGAATTACTTTCGATAAAGTAAAACTGCAGGCTGTCATTAGTAGAATTCCGGCCAATGGCGCCAGAAAACTGTAAATCTGAAAACCAGGCAAAGCTTTTATTACCATCAGCGGTGTAAAAATGTTGGTAAAGAAAGTCAGCCCGCCGAGAGTAAACCAATTGGCAGGTGCCTCAATAACCGACAACAAGGGCCTGATAGCAGCGTTAGCCAACCCGATAATTGTTGCGCCAAGGAGCGTACTGCCCAAAGTGTCGACAAAAATGCCTGGCACCTTAACAATCAGGATAAACAATACTACCGCATTAATAACAATGCGCAGCAAAAAACCACACACCGTGCAATTCCTCCCCATTGAGCAGCTTTAGTCTTCTTCTGCCACCCAGAAGCTTACGCTAATTATAATTATATCCTTTCAGACAAATTGCTGGCAATATTTTTTTATAGTCCTTACAATTTTTAATATATCTATATATTATCCGTCCGCTGGGCAACATATTCTCCGCTTTCCAGCAGCAGTAATGCTTTTTTCATCTCCAAGCCACCGCCAAAACCGGTTAGATTGCCGTTAGACCCAACTACGCGATGGCAGGGTATAACAATAGGTGTTCGATTTATATGCAACGCACCCCCGGCAGCCCGCGCTGCCCTGGGCGAACCTGCAGCTTCAGCTGTCTGGCGATATGTTTTGGTTTGTCCGTAAGGAATAGTTGCAGTATATTGAAGAACCGCCCTTTGAAAAGATGTATAGCCCCGCCAATCAATAGGCACACTAAAATCTACCGCAAAGCCCTGCCAGTAAATTTTAATCTGCTGAGTCAGAAGTTCGGAAAAGCTTCTTATCTTTTCAGTAATGTGTTCGCTCCAATCAGCCGTTTCCCCGCACTGCCGTTCACAATCAGCCATTGCCCGACTCTCGTCGGCCTGGGGAAAACTAAGCGCCCATAACCCTGTATCCGACCATACTGCAGCCATGCAGCCCCAGTTAGTAGATATTGTGGTATAAGTTTTAATCATCTATTTTCACTTCCTGTGCTACTTCGCGTTTATATACTAAATTCCCCAAAAACGATAAAAATCCTGCTATATTTGCCGGCATTCGGCAAAAAGGATGTACCGGACTTTAGCACTTGCGAAGATGGCAGCGAAATCCCTTCCGGCACTCGGCAAAAAGGGTGGACGGGATCGAGCAACTTGCGAAGATGGCAGCGAGATCCCGTCCACCCTTTTTGCCAGACCAACTATATCACATCAAATTCTCTACCTACTTTCGCACCAAATTCTCTACGGCGATATATAGCATAAAATTTATCCGTTTGGTGATGCTATTAAAAGGAATAGTAGCATAACAGGAGGTAAATTAATGAGTATCCTGGAAAGAGTTAATTCAGAAACCCGCAATATTTTCTCCATGTTTTTCGACAAAGAACCGCTTAATTATCTTGAGGCAGCCGGTTTATACGGTGTCATCGCCCAAGGCAGGTACAACGCTGCAGTATTGGAAGTGCTATATAACCATGCTGAGGATTCAGCCCTTAAAGACTTGATAAAAGAAGCCATTGGCCATCATAATAAGTCGGTCATTGAACAATCAGAAGATCTTCTGCAAAAGAGCGGCGGGGCACTGCCCAATCTTTGTTTTGCCAAGCGGTCACTCCATCGAAACAAGCTTGACATTCCGGAAGATGCCCGTTTAACTGACAGGGAAATCGCCATAGCTATCGGCAGTATTGCCAAAGCCAGTCAAATGGCTTTGTTGACGGCTTTGCATCAATCTTACCAATTGGATGTTGCGCTCATGTACCGCGAACTGCTGGATGACGGTTTAGACTGGGATTACCGCCTGCTGCAGCTTATGCTTAAACGCGGCTGGCTGCCTCACCTTGCCAAACTCGAACATTAATATAACATTACTCCCTCTCTCCTTGGCCGGATTATCCGGCCCCTTTTTGTTTATTAACCGCCAAGAACGCCAAAAAAATTTAAGAAAATAACAGATTATATTTATGAAATTTATTTCTAAATGCTAACCTCTTTTAGAAATATTTCGCATAACGAAACAAAATTTGCTTAACGTGAAACAATAAAAATTCCTTGGCGTCCTTGGCGGTTAATCGCTTTTCTTCCGCTCGAATGATTACATTTCTTACTGAAACGCTATCGGGCTGTCAGCCTCAACAACACATACTTTCCTATATTGTCAAAAGAACCTTCCATATGGAAGGTTCTTTAAGAATTTTACTGTTTTTCGAACTGGCTCTTGTCGATGCCGCAGATCGGACAAACCCAGTCATTAGAAATATCTTCAAATTTTGTTCCTGCAGCTACCCCATGATCGGGATCACCCTGTGCTTCATCATAAACATAACCACATACTGAACATACCCATTTGTTCATGGTCATCACTCCTTAAAAATAATTATTCGTAAGTACGAATCAAAATCATCCGTAGGATAGTGATATTTTACCATGATTTCTGGGAAAATACAACATTGATTTTGGTAATTTTTAAATTTTTACCAATTTCGGTTAGAGCCACCGCCACCGCCTGAACCGCCGCCGTAGCCGCCGCCCGAACCGCCACCACCGCCCCGGAAGCGGAGCATTGACAGAATGAAAAAGGTAATAGCGCCGCCAAAGAACAGCCAATCCAGAACAAACAGCAGCAACAGCCCGGCGCCGAGAGCAATCTGCAGCCACCATGGCAGACTGCTCCAGCTGATTCCGGTATTATGTGCTTTTTTCGGTCCTGGTCTGGCGTCGGCCTGCAATTCAAGGTTATATTCTTTCGCCACGATATTGACTAACGCGGAATACCCGTTCAGAATGCCTTTTTCATAGTCGCCCTGCTGAAAATAAGGTATCATGTAATCGTCCTGGAGCTGTCCGGTCTTAGCGTCAGGCAAAGCACCTTCCAGACCATAGCCCACCTCAATCCGCGACTGGCGGTCATTTACCGCTACCAGCATCAGCACACCGTTATTCAGTGTCTTATCGCCAATACCCCAATTTCGTAATAGTCCCAAAGCAAATTCATCGATTGGCGTTCCGTCCAGTGTTTTAACTGTAACTACCACTATTTGGGCCTTAGTTTTAGTCGCTAACCTGCTGCCCAGATTATTAATGCGCGACTTGGCATCAGGAGACAATACTCCAGCGTAGTCCTGTACGTAAATACTGCTTGTAGGCACAGGGGGTATTTGCGGCTGAGCCCAAGCCACTGCCCCAATCGCAAGATATAATGTTAATACCAGCCAGGCCAGCCATTTTTTCATCTATTTTCCCTCACTTTGTTAAGGCCAGAATAAAAAGTTGTGACATATTCTTATAGATATGACTAACCACAGAGGACACAGGCACACGAAGGGGTTAAACTTACACTCATTTCCTGCGCGATATTTATCGCGCCTGCCCTCTGTGTCCTCCGTGCACTCTGTGGTTTAAGAAAAACACCACCAAAACGTTGGATCAAATACCTTAATTTTAGTATGCTGACAATCTTTTAAATTATCTCTAAAACTGTACTTTAGGAACCTGTTTGGCTTCCTCTTCCGCTTTGAAGTACTCTTTAGGACCAAAACCCATCATCCCGGCAAAGATATTGGTCGGAAATGAACGGATCTTAACATTGTAGTTCTGCACCGCATCATTGTAATCTTTGCGCGCTACGGCAATGCGGTTTTCCGTACCTGACAGTTCATCCATCAGTGCCCGGAAGTTCTTATCCGCTTTTAGGTTGGGATAGTTCTCAGCGACAACCAGCAGCCGGCTTAGAGCGTTATTCATGTCAGCATTAGCCTGTGCTTTAGCAGCCGGTCCCTGAGCCCCTGCCAACTTAGCCCTGGCATCCGCAACTGCCTGGATAGCAGCCTGTTCATGCGCGGCATAACCTTTTACCGTATTCACCAAATTGGGAATAAGATCAGCCCTGCGCTGCAATTGGTTTTCAATCTGGCTCCACTTTCCGTTGACATTCTCATTCATGCTGACAAGGTTGTTGTAACTCATAATTCCCCCCAGAATCAGCACTGCCACAACAGCAATAAGAATCCAAGCTGTTTTATTCATTTTATAAGTATCCTCCTTAAGTAATTTGCATTTTAGGGTAACTTATATTATTCTACTACAAATCCGGCTATTTTGACAATGGCATATCAGCTACAAGGAACCAGGATACGATTAACCACAGTGGACGCAGCAGGATTATGTTTACCTACATTCTCCGCACGACAAATATCGAGCCGTTGCACTGCGTGTCCCCGTTTTTCGCCGTTGGTTTAGGGGATACGGCTAACCACAGAGGACACAGAGGACACAGAGTGGAACGGCTCGATATTCATCTCGCAAGGATTAAAGATTAAATATCTTGAGTTAAGGATGTTGCAAGGAATACAAGTAAATAATAATAACTCCTCTGTGTCCTCTGTGGCCTCTGTGGTTCAAAAACACTGGCACCAATCTGACTACCGCCAAAGAACTTATACTTCCTGACATTACAAAAAAGGACAGGCCACGCCTGTCCTTAATATGCCGGATGTAATAATAAAGAGCCCGTAATGATCTACGCTACAGCCAACACCGATCATTACATACCTATACGCAATCTTTCGACTACGCACAAGCATTACACAGCCGGAGCTAGCCTTTGCTCGACTACCAAAGATACCTGCCGAACCTACTGCAATCGCCAGACTGCAATAGACCCATCGTTAACAGCCTCCCGGGAAACCCCTCCGGAACCTCTGGCAATCTTAGCTCGACCGCCATACATCCCTTTTGACCATACAGCAACAGTTGGGCTACTGCACAGCCTTACAAGACATATAACGATCTGCCCGCCGACTAATGCCGAGCCTTACGACCCGACACCAATCTTTGGCCGACTAACACCGAACCCCTTGTGAGATCCGGTGCCAATCTTGGCTCGACCATTACGAACCCTTACACTACATAGTATGGCAAATAAACAGGACGTTATACATGAAATTTATTTAAATCTTCCGGTGTATTAATATTGCTCAGCATTTTCAGTTCATTGTCAAATTGCCGCAGTTCCTCCGCCGTGATTCGTCTTAGATTGATCTCATGATAAAAATCAAGAATACAGTAGGACTTCTGTTCCAGCAACCGTTCGATATAAGGCAGGCAGGCACGGTGATATACACCATGCAGGGGATTAAAGTGGCCGTCAATAAACGGCACTGCCGCGTCGTAACCTATTGATGCCGAACCGACATAAGCTGCCGCCGCAGCATTAAGATACGGCATATCACAGGCCGCAATAAAATTATAATCATTAGAAGCAATGGTAAGTCCCGCCTGCATGCCTGCCAGCGGGCCGCATTTTTCATATTTGTCCCTCGCCATTTTAACATTCGGCAAAAGTATCTCGCGTGGTACGTTACTGACCACGATAAGTTCGCCACACACGGTTGCCAGCCGTGCCAATACCGTGTTTAACAAATCACTTTCCCCCCACGGCAGCGAGGCCTTGTCCCGCCCCATACGACTGCTCATTCCTCCGGCCAGTACAATACCGCCCAATTCGATTTTCGATTTTCGACTTTCGATTTTCGCACTAGTATTATTGTAGTTTGTAACCATGTTAGTTATCTCCTGAGACCTAAATATAACGCTAAAGATTTTTTTAATGGCAGCGAAATCCCGTCCATCTATCCTTCCAGACAAACTATATAGACGATTAAAGTTTTTAACATTGCAATCGGCAGAAAGGGTGGACGGAACTCTAGCACTTGCGACAGATGGCAGCGAAATCCCGCCCCCCTTTGCTGCCAGACCATCTAGACTGTGTACGTTCCATATAGCATGGTTACTCTCCAGGTTTTTTCCGAAAAAAGCTATAGACCGCTTCAGCAGCCGTTCTGGTCATGCCCGGTGAGGCTGCCAACTCTTCCACCGAAGCTTCCTTAATTTTATTCAAACTGCCGAAAGCATCCCATAAAGCTTTGCGGCGTTTCTCGCCAATGCCAGGAATATGGTCAAGGACTGATACCATATTACGTTTGGCGCGTAATTTCCGGTGATAGGTAATAGCAAAACGGTGGGCTTCGTCCCGGATACGCTGTACCAGGTACAATGCTTGTGAATGGCGCGGTAAAATGACCGGTTCACTTTCGCCCTCGCGAAAAATATGTTCAAATTCCTTAGCCAAACCGATCACAGGTATATCTAGCCCCACCCCGCGGATCACTTCCAGTGCAGCACTTAGCTGGCCCTTGCCGCCGTCAATGATAATCAAATCAGGCAGGGGCTCAGCCGCTTCCCGGTAGCGCCTTCCTACCACTTCCTGCATGGACTTGAAATCATCCGGTTTACCTTCCACTGTTTTCAGCTTATAACGCCGGTAATCCTCCTTCTTGGGCAGTCCGCCCTCGAATACTACCATGGAAGCCACCGTCTCGGAACCCTGTATATGGGAAATATCAAAACATTCAATGCGTTCAGGGCTGACAGGCAAAGCCAGGTGCATGCCCAACTCAGCCACCGCGCCTGAGGTTTGATCGGCATGAGACTTGGTTCGCGCCGCATGTTCTTCCAATACTACAGCGGCGTTGCCGGCAGCCATATTAACAATATCCTTTTTCGTCCCGCGTTTTGGTGTTTCTACTGCTACCCGGCCGCCTTTTATACTACTTAACCATTCAGCCAACAATTCCTGCTCGTTGACAGCCAATGGCAGTAAAATCTCCCGGGGGACAAAAGCGGCCTGGCTGTAATATTGCTTGATAAACGCTGCCAGCACTGCCTCATCCTCTTCGTTCTCCCCGCCTGACAATAAGAAATGATCCCGCCCCACCATTTTACCACTGCGAATAAAAAACACCTGTACACAAGTACCGCAAGCCGAGCGGGCCAGACCAAGTACGTCCTGGTCACCTGATCCGGTAACAATATTTTGCCGTTCCGTCACCTTCTCAATAGCATTAAGCTGGTCCCGCAGTTTGGCGGCCGCCTCAAACTCCAGATTTCCCGCCGCCTGTTCCATGTTCCGGCGCAAATTTTTAACAACTTGGTCGCTGCGGCCTTCCAGAAACAAACACACAGCTTTAATCATTTCACGATAAGCCAGATCGTCCACATTACCTGAACATGGCGCCAGGCAACGCTTAATATGATGTTCCAGACACGGCCGGCGTGCATCAAGAATGCGGCAGCTGCGCAACGGGAAGAGTTTCTTCAACAGCCGCAGCGTTTCATGTACTGCCCCGGCGCTGGTATATGGTCCAAAATACCGTGCCCCGTCTTTTAGCACTTTGCGGGTGGCATACACCCGGGGATAATTTTCGTTTAGGGTAACTTTAATATAAGGATAGCTTTTATCATCCCGCAAGCTGATATTGTATTTAGGATGATGCTTTTTAATTAAATTACATTCGAGGATGAGAGCCTCAATCTCAGAACCTGTAATAATATACTCGAAATCGGCAATACAATTGACCATAGCTTTTACTTTCGGTGTGTGGTTGCGGCTGGATTGGAAATAGGAGCGCACCCTGTTTTTTAAAATCACCGCTTTGCCCACATAGATAATTCGCCCATGCTCATCTTTCATCAGATAGACGCCAGGCTTGTCAGGCAATAAGGAAAGCTTTTCCGTTAACTCGGGAGACATAGACAAACACCTTCTTTTAGTCCTTAATCTATTATAATATACAATGAAAAAATGCCTATTGCAAAATGATTGAAAATATGCAATAATATGAACTAAAGATATAATTAGCACCTGGTAATATAACCTATTGTTATCAGCTAATAACTTACATTATAAGTTCATTGTATACATTTACCGGAAGTCTTGTGTAAAGCCTTGTAATCGATTATAATTGAGTACACTAGTACTAGACTGCACAACAGCCTGGTGAACTAAAATTGCAAATGGGAGGTCACAACGATGTTCAAACGTGTGTTAATTGCCAATCGTGGCGAGATTGCAGTACGGATCATCCGGGCCTGCCAGGAGCTGGGGATTGAAACAGTAGCCGTATACTCGGAAGTTGATGCTGACGCATTGCATGTCCAGTTAGCAGATTATGCTTGTGACATTGGTCCTGCAGATGCTATGCAAAGTTACCTGAATAAAGCGGCAATCCTCGCTGCGGCAAAAGCGGCTAACGCCGATGCCGTCCATCCTGGCTATGGCTTTTTATCTGAAAATGCCGAATTTGCTGAAATGGTGGTCAATGCCGGCCTGACTTTTGTCGGTCCACGGGCCGAAACCATCCGCAAGGTAGGCAACAAAGACGCTGCCCGGGAAGCGATGAAACAAGCGGGTCTGCCGATGGCAACAGGCAGCGACCCTGTCACCGATGTTGCCGAAGCCTGCCGCATTGCTGAAGAAATCGGCTACCCGGTAATCTTAAAACCGGTATCCGGCGGCGGTGGTAAAAGCATGTTCGTTGCCAATGACAAATGTGAGCTGCTAAGCGCCATTAACAAGATTGATATTACGGAAATCTCCTTTTACCTGGAAAAATATATTGCTGATGCCCGCCATATTGAAGTGCAGATTGTCGCTGACAATTATGGCCATATTATTCACTTGGGCGAGCGCGAGTGTTCGTTGCAGCGACGCAACCAGAAAATACTGGAGGAAGCTCCTTCCAGCGCCCTGACGCCGGAAATGCGCCAGAGGGTTGGTGCGTTGGCTATCCGCGCCGCTAAAAGCGTGCACTACACCAACATTGGTACAGTAGAATTTTTAATGGATAAAAACACCAATGAGTTTTATTTTATGGAAATTAATCCACGTATCCAGGTGGAACATGCCATTACCGAAATGATTACCGGTATCGACCTGGTAAGAAAACAACTGCGAATAGCTGCCGGCGAACCTTTAAATGTAAAACAGGAAGATGTTCACTTTGCCGGTCATGCCATTGAATGCCGCATTAATGCTGAAGATCCGGATATGAAATTCCTGCCTTCTCCTGGCCAGATTACTTTTTATCATCAGCCAGGCGGTCCCAATGTGCGGGTAGACAGCGGCGTATGCGCCGGTTCAGTTGTCCAGCCCTATTATGACTCCCTTATTGCCAAACTTGTCGTGCGTGGCCGCACTCGTGGCGAAGCCATTAAAATCATGCAGCGGGCACTGGCTGAATTCCGCATTGCCGGCGTCAAAACCACCATTGGTTTCCACCAGCAGGTTCTAAAAGACCCCTATTTCTGTAGCGGTGACATTGATACCCAATTTGTTTATAAGCGAATGATTTCATGAAGGGATGATTAGAATTCCGGCTGCACCGAACTGCTAGCGACAGTGAAAACGCCGGTTTTCTTCTGAAATTATACTTTTTCCCAATAGACTTAAAAAGGGCGAAGCCAGGAGCTTCGCCCTTTATTATCTTGAGCTTTAAAGGATTTAAGGAAGGAATGCCGATTTTGCTTTTAAGTAATCTTCAAATTCAGAAAGTCCCTCTTTTTGTTTGTTGCCCGGATCATAAAGTGCTTGTTCATAATGACTGACAGCGCAAGCAACGTTGTCCTTGGACCTATAGATTCTGGCCAATTCAAGGGCTGCTAAAAAACTGCCTCTTCCATAAACAGAATCAAATTTATTTGTGTTTCCTATTTTTAAACACTGCTTAAACATTCTTTCAGCCTCTTCATATTGTCTTAACTTCTTCAGGCATGATCCTTTTAGAAAAAATAAATCAACAAATTTCTGACATTGTTTATCCTTCAATATACCGTCAATAAAAGAGATGCCGGCTTCAAATTGCTCTAATAGCATATAATTTAAGATTACACGTTTAAATAAGAGAAAATGATAAGCATCATAGCCTGTTTTGGGACTTAATTCTAAGCATTTGAAATAATACTGCAATGATAAATTATATTCGTTCATTGCACCGTATGTGGCGCCAAGATGATAGCAAGTAAAGGCATCGTTGGGATTCTTGCCATATTCGGATAATAAAATATCCAGATTTCTATTTGTTTTCGCTTTTTCTTTCATATTTTGTTCCAAATAGCCATAGTGAATTACTTTGCACACATCTTCATCCAGATCAAGTACTGCTCCTTGATCAATATCGAGCTGCTCATGAACGGCGCGGTGATACTGATAGCCATTGTTCCTGAACAGCTTGGCATAAACCAACATTTTGGCTTTAGCGCCTCCGTCCATATGCGATTCCTCAATAATATTAAATCCGCTAACTTTACTGGCGGCAAGCACATTGCGCAGTTTCTCGGGATTTCCAATGATTCTCTGGTCCCCGTCAATAACTAATATCCAGTCAGCAGTTACTCCTTGGAGGGAAAAATTTCTGGCGGCAGAAAAATCATTGTTCCATTGAAAATGCCTTATTTGGATCCGGTCACCAAACTTCTTTAAAATATCAATGGTTTTATCAGTAGAACCTGTATCAACAACGATTGCTTCATCGACAAATTTAAAAGCACTGTCAAGACAAACTTTTATATACTTTTCCTCGTTTTTCACAATCATACATAAGCAAATCTTCATTATTACAGCCCTTACCTTTCGCTCCGCTCAAGTCACAAAATGATAAAAAACCGTTGTTCCTTGAACTTACTTATTTAAACTATTTCGTTGTTACCATGTCTATACTATTATAATAATTCGTTCAATGAATACCTACAAGATCAAAGGCTGATAGCTTTGTTACCGTTTCTTCCCAACACCGGTCGCAGAAATTGTCCAGTATATGACTGGGTTATGGCCGCAATTTCTTCCGGTGTGCCTTGGGCCACTATCATACCGCCGCGCAGTCCTCCTTCCGGACCAAGGTCTATAACATAGTCGGCAGTTTTTATAACATCAAGATTGTGTTCAATGACCACTACGCTATCGCCGCCGTCCACCAAACGCTGCAGCACTTCCAGCAGACGATGGATATCCGCTGTATGCAACCCTGTTGTAGGTTCGTCGAGAATATACAGCGTCTTGCCGGTGCTGCGCCGGGCCAGTTCGGTAGCCAGTTTTACCCGCTGTGCCTCACCGCCGCTTAGAGTGGTAGCCGGCTGCCCCAGCTTAATATACCCTAAGCCAACATCTTGTAAAATTTGCAGTTTGCGATGAATTTTGGGGATGTTCTGAAAAAACTCCACTGCCTCGTCAACCACCATGTCCAATACCTGGGCAATATTTTTCCCCTTATAACGCACCTCCAGCGTTTCCCGGTTGTAACGCGCCCCTTTGCATACCTCGCAAGGTACATATACATCAGGCAGAAAATGCATTTCAATTTTAATAATGCCATCACCCCGGCAAGCCTCACAACGCCCGCCTTTTACGTTAAAACTAAACCGTCCCGGCTTATAGCCCCGCATTTTGGCTTCCGGGGTCTGACTGAATACCTCCCGGATAACGTCAAACAGGCTGGTATAAGTGGCAGGATTGGAACGGGGCGTCCGGCCAATCGGTGATTGGTCAATATCGATAATTTTATCAATAAATTCAATTCCGCGAATATCGTCATGCTCGCCTGGCCGGGTACGACTCCCGTAAACTCGGCTGGCCAATCCTTTGTACAAGATTTCATTGACCAGCGTGCTTTTGCCTGAACCTGACACCCCGGTCACTGCGGTAAACACGCCCAAAGGAAACCTTACAGCAATATTTTTCAGGTTATTTTCCCGTGCACCGGCCACTTCCAGCCATTTGCCATTGGGCTGTCGACGTACAGCCGGGACGGGAATAATTTTGGCGCCGCTCAAATATTGCCCGGTAACAGACTCACTGCAGGCTTTTATTTCCTCGACCGTTCCCTGGGCTACAACTTGCCCGCCGCCTGACCCGGCCGCCGGACCGATATCTATTATATGATCAGCAGCATACATAGTATCTTCGTCATGCTCGACAACCAGCAAAGTATTACCTACATCCCGCAATCGCTTAAGGGTCGCCAGCAGGCGGTTATTGTCCCGCTGATGAAGGCCTATACTGGGTTCATCAAGAATATACAGCACCCCCACCAGTCCGGAGCCGATTTGCGTAGCCAGACGGATACGCTGGGCCTCACCACCGGAAAGAGTTCCGGCTGCCCGGTCAAGGGTCAGATAATCCAAACCCACATTCATCAAGAAACCCAAACGGGCATTTATTTCTTTCAGTATTTGATAAGCAATTGTTTTTTCCCGTTCAGTCAAATCCAGTTGGGCAAAAAACTGCTGACTGTCAGCAATGGTCAGGCGGGTAACCTCATAAATATTTTTGCCGCCCACCTTTACTGCCAGCGACTCGGGCTTAAGCCGCGCTCCCTGACACACCGGGCAGGGCTTGGAACTCATATATTCCTCAATATCTTCCCGTGACCAGTCGGACGTAGTTTCCCGGTAACGCCGGTTCAATAAGGGGATAACTCCTTCAAAAGTGGAATGATACGTTTTATGCTCACCATACATATTTTCATATTGGAATGTAAAGCGTTCATCCCCTGCACCGTTAATAATCTTGTTCTTTAACTCATTGGGCAAATCATCCCAGGTATCATAGAGTGATCGCCCATTTTTTTCCAATACAGCTTCCAACTGGCACATAAAATAGGAATTGGCGTTTTTGCTGAGTGGCACGATGGCACCGTCAATAAGTGACTTACTGCCGTCAGGTATGACCAGCGCCAGATCAATCTCCATATTGTTGCCGAGCCCGGTGCAGTCAGGACAGGCACCAAAGGGACTGTTGAAAGAAAACATGCGCGGGGCAATTTCCGGGAGGCTGATGCCGCAGTCGACGCAGGCAAAGTTCTGGCTGAAGGTCAGCTCCTTAACGCCTGCCACTTCCACGTTCACTACGCCGCCCCCTAAATTAAGGGCTGTTTCCAGCGAATCAGCCAAACGCTGGGCAATGCCTTCCCGCACCACCAGACGGTCCACCACCACTTCGATGGTGTGTTTTTTATTTTTCTCCAGTTTGATATCATCAGTAACATCCTGAATCTGACCATCTATTTTAACCCTAACATAGCCGTTTTTGCGAATATCCTCCAGCACTTTCTGGTGCTCGCCTTTTTTTCCACGTACCACCGGCGCCATTAAAATAAGGCGCGTCCCTTCTTCCATGGCCAACAGCTGGTCAACCATTTGTTCCACTGTCTGCTGACTGATCGGCTTGCCGCACTTGGGGCAATGGGGCCGGCCCGCACGGGCAAACAGCAGCCGCAGGTAATCATATATTTCCGTCACCGTGCCCACCGTAGAACGGGGATTGCGGCTGGTAGTTTTTTGGTCAATGGAAATAGCCGGCGACAGTCCTTCAATATAGTCGACATCCGGCTTGTCCATCTGCCCCAGAAACTGTCTGGCGTAAGCTGACAGCGATTCCACATACCGCCGCTGCCCCTCGGCATAAATAGTATCAAATGCCAGCGAAGACTTTCCTGACCCGCTCAGTCCGGTAATTACTACCAACTGATCCCGCGGAATTTCGATATCAATATTCTTCAGGTTATGCTGCCTGGCACCTTTAACAATAATTTTTTCTTTCACTTGTTGGTCCCTTTCGTTTTATTCTCTTTTGTTTTTCTATTCTGTGCGCTTTTTTTCCGCGCAGGTTTTTCCGTGGATTGCGGTTTCAGCGATTTTTCAGCGCCCACCCGCCCTTTAAGTTCTACAATCATATCCCTTAGTTCGGCGGCGCGTTCAAATTCCAGTAATTTGGAGGCCTGATGCATTTCCTTTTCCAAGGTGGCAATGAGTTCAAGAGCTTCAGGCCTGGTCATGGCTTCAAAACGACTGGTGGTATAGCCGGCCGGGGCTTCGGCCACTTTAGTTGTTTCGATCAGCTCTTTCACCCGTTTTTGTACTGTTTGCGGCGTGATGCCATGTTCGCTATTGTAAGCCTCCTGAATATCGCGGCGGCGGTCAGTTTCGTTGATGGCCCGCCGCATGGAATCAGTAATATTGTCAGCATACATGATAACCCGGCCATGTACATTGCGGGCCGCCCGGCCAATTGTCTGGACGAGGGAGGTCTCTGAACGAAGAAAGCCCTCTTTATCGGCATCAAGAATGGCAACAAGTGACACTTCCGGCAGGTCCAGTCCTTCCCGCAGCAGGTTAATGCCTATCAGCACGTCAAAAACTCCTGCCCGGAGGTCACGGATAATCTCCACCCGTTCAATCGTGGCAATATCTGAATGCAAGTAGCGTACTTTTATTCCCATTTCTTTGAGATATTCGGTAAGGTTCTCCGCCATTTTTTTGGTGAGGGTAGTAACAAGCACCCGTTCATTCACCGCCGTCTGGGCCTTGATTTCACCCAATAAATCATCCATCTGGCCTTTTATCGGCCGCACTTCGATGACAGGATCGACCAGACCTGTAGGCCGGATGATCTGCTGCACTATCTGGCTGGCTTCCTTAAGCTCATACGAACTGGGCGTGGCGGATACATAAATAATTTGGTTGATTCGCTCGACAAATTCTTCAAAGGTAAGCGGCCTGTTGTCATAGGCCGAAGGCAGACGGAAGCCGTTTTCCACCAGCGAAGTTTTGCGGGAGCGGTCACCGGCATACATAGCCCTGAGCTGTGGCAGGGTAACATGGGATTCATCTATAACAATAAGGAAATCTTCCGGAAAATAGTCAATTAGTGTGTAGGGACTTTCCCCCGGTTTTCGTCCCGTCAAATGTCGGGAATAGTTTTCAATGCCGGAGCAATAGCCCATTTCCTGCATCATTTCCAGGTCATATCTTGTACGCTGTTCTAGGC
>JAEYSJ010000045.1 GCA_023434855.1 Bacillota bacterium
GTATACACTCACACTCTGGCATACAATATTTCATAAGCATACCTCCAATAATTTAATAGGGGAAGGTTCAATGTATTATATGCACACTTTTTGCAATTTGTTATGTTTATTTCAATATATATTTATAAAAAGGTTCATTTATTAACACACTGATGTTAAGATTCCTGATTATTAAATATAGTTGGCTTGCTAGATAAAGAAATTACACATAAAAGATGCTATATGTTTAAATACTATACAAATAACAGCATTCGTAATCAAAGGTGGGAGAAGTGCCGTGGAAAGACAAGAAGATCCTTGCATAAAAAAACTTTCCGTCGATATGCCGGAAGCTTCACTCACCGAGACAAAAGAGAATCTGAATGTTCTCAAACAGTTGAATACGGAGAGCAATACAATTGTTGATGATATTAACCAAATTATCCATACATTGATGACGCCGACTTCCACTGCGAAACCGGAGCTGCTGCCGATAAGCAGCTCACTTGCCAGCAATGCCCAGGTGCTTAAACGTTTATTCGGCAACAGTGCCGACATAGGGTTTCGGGAATTAGTCATTGGCAAGGAGCAGATTCCTGCATTGCTTGTTTTTGTTGATGGTCTTGTCGATAAGAACAAAATTAACGGTCATATCATGAAATCCCTAATGGATATACAGTATTCCCCGGCGGTAATAGGAAGCCCGGCGGTTTGTATCGCTATAATAAAAAAAGTATTTCTGGAGGCGGGTGAGGTAAAAGAGGTTACGACAATCGGCGGGATTCTGGATGCGATATTAACAGGCGAAACTGTCTTGATCATAGATGGGGCAGTTAAATCCCTGGAGATAGTAACCAAGGGATGGGAAACCCGCAATGTTTCGGAACCAATTACCGAGGGTGTGGTCAGAGGTCCGAGGGAAGGGTTTACCGAAACCCTTCGTACCAATACTGCTCTCCTGCGGCGTAAGATCAAATCACCGGATTTCAGAATGGAAAAATATGTGGTAGGCAGAATGACTAGAACAGAGATCAACCTAGCCTATTTAGAAGGAACAGTTGATAATAAAGTTTTAGAAGAAGTACGCAAAAGAATCTCCAGAATTGATGTTGATGCAATTCTGGAGAGCGCTTATATTGAAGAACTAATTGAAGATGACCCCTATACGGTATTTCCGCAAATCGAACATAGCGAACGGCCTGATAAAATAGCGGCTGCCATCCTCGAGGGCCGGATAGCAATTTTGGTTGATGGCACTCCTTTTGTATTAATGGTGCCAACGCTTATGCTCCAGTTCTGGCAATCCAGCGAAGATTATTATGAGCGTTATCCGGTTGGTTCCTTAGTCCGTTTAATCCGTTTTGCTTTCAGCACCATGGCCTTATTATTGCCTGGAGTATATGTAGCAATTACCAGCTACCACCAGGAAATGCTGCCTACAGCTTTATTGATCAGCATTGCCGGGGCGCACGAAGGTGTTCCTTTTCCGATTTATGTTGAAGCGTTATTAATGGAAATTACTTTTGAAACTCTGCGCGAAGCTGGGGTGCGTTTACCCCAGCCTGTAGGCCAGGCTGTCAGTATCGTTGGCGGCCTGGTTATCGGCGAAGCTTCTGTGCGGGCCGGGCTGGTTTCGCCGGCAACAATCATTGTTGTGGCGATAACCGGGATAGCGTCATTCGCTCTTCCTGCTTATAATTTCGCCTGGAGCCTGCGGCTTTTGCGTTTTGTCTTTGGATTTCTGGGATTTATATCAGGATTATATGGTATTTTGCTGGGATTGGTGGTGCTATTGACTCATATTACATCACTGCGTTCTTTTGGCGTACCCTTTTTTGCTCCGTTTGCTCCTTTTAAAATGCAGGATCTTAAAGATATAATAATTAAAGCGCCGACCTGGGCAATGAGTTTACGACCCTTTGCCATTCCAACATCGAACCAGATCAGACAGAAATTTTTTCTTAAACCACGCTTGCCTGATACTGGTGACCAGTAGTTGATTATGAGAAGTAAATTAATGATACTAAGCGTTTTGCTGCTCCTGCTATTGTGTACCAGTGGTTGCCGGGACAGGTACAATGTGGATGAATTGGCAATTGTCATCGGGGTGGGTATTGACCGGGTAGCGGGTGCGGAACCTATTCTTTTAACCGTACAGGTTGTAAATGCCGGGATGATTAAAAGCCCCGGCGGTGAAGGCGGCGGTGGCGGTGGTGAAGGCAAACCGTTTATTACGTTATCAAGTCAAGGGAAATCGTTTTTGGACGCAGTTCGCAATTTAGCAAAATCTTCTCCCCGTAAATTATTTTTTTCCCATAATAAAGTTATTGTGCTGGGCAAAACTTTTGCCGAATCCGACATATCCGAAGTAATGGATTACGTGCAGCGGGACCGGGAATTTCGCAGGACAAACCTGATACTTATGGCGGAACAAACGGCCAAAGAGGTGCTGGTCGCCAAAATGGATATTGAAAGGCTTCCGGCATTAGGCTTGCAACTCTGGCTGAATTCCAAAGATCAAACATTTATTTATCCGATCAATCTTAATGACTTTTTACTAAATCTGAAAAATGATGTTGGGGTAAGCTATGCGCCACTGGTATCTTTAAAAGATACTGATCAGGAGAGCAAGTCCAAACTGGAAGAAATTACAGGAAAGCCTATGGAAAGTTCCGATAAAAAGCATCACCCTCAGGTCTATTTGCAAGAGATGGCTGTTTTTAAGAATAATCATCTCGTAGGTACTCTTAACGAAAATGAGTCCAAAGACCTGCTATGGTTAACCAACAAACTGAAAGGAGATACGATAACAGTTCACTATCAGACTACCGAAGGTGAAGGGCAAGCTGCGCTGGCCATTGTTAATGGAAGCAGCAAAATTATTCCCCATATAACAGACAGGGGAATCAGTATAGAAATAGTATGTACAGGAGAAGCTGTTTTAAGCGAGATCAGCAGTATCAGTGATCAACTTAAGGATCTGCAAATATATACGGAAATTAAACAAAATGCGGAGAAAATTTTAAAAACACGGTTAGAACATACAATCGACAAAGCGCAAAAAGAGCTAAAGGTGGATTTCCTGGGTTTTGGCAACAAAATCCACAATTATAATCCAACTGAATGGCACGCTATCAAAAATGAATGGGATCAACGTTTTCCGGAGGTGCAGTATAATGTTACAGTTCAGCTTACAATTCGCCAGGCCGGCATCATCCGGGGCTCAGCAATTGCCAAAGAAAACGGGGAATAAATTAAATGCTAGCTCTGTTTATACTGACAGTAATCCTCATTTTTCTCTATGAAGGAGTACCGCTATGGAAAAAAAGATTATGGCCGGAACTAGGCACTTTGGGAGCGCTAACCGGCGTAGCTGCATACCTGTATATTGCCCGGGTATTAGGCATGACAACCCCTGTTGACTGGTTGGAAATGTTGCTTAGCCCCCTTGGTAAAATAATTTTTAAGTAGCATACCGGGAAAGAGGCGGCCGAGAAATGGAAAAAGGAATTATCAGCACAAACCAGTTTGTCTGGATGCTGTTTATTATTATCACTTCCCTGAGTTCGATTCAGGTGCCGGCAATGCTAATAACCCAGGCCGGCAGGGATGCCTGGCTTGCGGCGATTGGCGGCTGGTTTCTCGATGCCTCACTGGCGGTGGTTTATGCTTATATGGGTGTCCGTTTTCCCGGAGAAAATTTTGTGCAATACAGTATCACTATCTTGGGGAAAACTATCGGCAGAATTGTGGGAATTATGTTTCCGTTGTTTTTTTTACTTGTTTGTGCGATCTTAATGCGAGGTTACAGCCAACTGCTAAACGAGTTTTTTTTTCCTAATACTTCGTTATTGACGACAATGATTCCCGCATTATGGATTGCCGGGTATGCAGCCCGTCAGGGAATTGAAGTAATTGGCCGGGTTACTGAACTTTTGGGTCCATTATTTTTTCTGAGCATTATTGTCATAGGCCTAATGGTCAGCCCCAGCGCGGAATTGGATCATCTTAAGCCGCAGTTTGATAATGGAGTATATCCATTTCTAATTGGCTCCCCTTTTATGCTGACATTTTATGGGGCTTGTATCATAATGGCAATGTTTATCCCGGTCTGCAACCGCCCGGAGAACGGATTTCTGGCCAAGTTTATTGCTGTCAGTCTTGGGGCTACATTTGTAATAATTACAGTGGTATTTAGCGTGGCAGTCTTTGGTTATGAGCAGGCCGCCAATGTTCGTGCCCCCGGCCTGGAGTTAAGCAGAATGGTTGCTTATGGCAATTATCTGGAAAGGGTGGAAATTATCTGGATGATGCTTGTCGTTGGGGCAGGAATTATGGCTTCGGCAAATTTTCTCTGGGCTTTTAGTACAGGGTTATCCCAAATACTGGGGTTAAGCACACATAAGCCGTTGATATATCCTGGAGCAATGCTTGCCGTAATGCTGGGTTCATTATCTTTTAATAATAGTATGGAACAAATGCGCTTTATTCAGTATACCTTTCCCGTCTTTGCTGCATTGGTAGAGGCCGGACTGGAAATCTTTCTGTTTGTTGCAGCACTGGTTTTGAATAAACGGGGAACCCAATGTGAGAATGTCATTGCTAACGATAGTGAAGCAATCTCGTAACTGCCAAGGGATGGCCTTCCGTACCTCGCAATGACCGCGAAATAGCTAATGAATGGAGCTGCTATATGGAAAAAGTCAGCTATCATAACATAATTGCCGTTGCTACCGGGTTATCGATACTTTTCGGCGGCTGTTTAATGGCTTATCTTTTTCAAAAGAACTTATTTAGTAGATATAAGGGGAAGGTTTCCAACACTGTTGAAAAGAAAACATCCAACCTACCTGATTAATCAGCTAAACAGAAAAAGATTATATGACTACCAAAAGCTGCGGGTGGAAATTTATATCGAAAACAACACTGGTAGAATGATGTATTGACATCTGTCTTGACACGGGGTTAAAATAATTACATATTTAGGCAAAATGCAAATCGTGGTATAAACAAGAAAATCAAGGAGGAGGAAAAGACTTGGTTGAGCTGCAAAAGGAAATAGAAAGCTTAAAAAAGCAACATAATGCCGTCATACTGGCGCATAACTACCAATTGGATGAAGTACAAGCTGTTGCGGATCATGTCGGAGACTCATTTCATTTAAGTAAGATAGCGGCTGATACTGACAGTGATGTAATTGTTTTTTGCGGAGTCCGTTTTATGGCAGAGACCGCGAAGATATTATCACCCGGCAAGGTCGTGCTGTTGCCTGAGATTGATGCCGGGTGTCCGTTAGCCGACACAATAACCGGTGAAGATGTGAGGGACCTGAAAGAACGGTATCCCGGTGCTCCTGTTGTATGCTACATTAATTCATCGGCTGACGTTAAGGCGGAATGCGATGTGTGCTGTACTTCGTCTAACGCAGTCAAAATAGTATCGTCCTTACCGGACCGTAAGATAATTTTTGTCCCGGATGAAAATTTAGGCGATTATGTGGCTAAGCAATTACCTGATAAAGAACTGATATTATGGCAAGGGTGTTGTGTCACACATGCCAAGGTAAAACCAAGTGATGTTGATCAGGTAAGAGATAAATATCCTGGCGCCCAGATTCTGGTGCATCCGGAGTGTGCGCCTGCAGTTGTGGAAATGGCGGATTTTGTCGGCAGCACCTCAGAGATCATCCGTTATGCGGAAGCTTCAGATGCCGAAGTTTTAATTATTGGCACAGAACTTGGTGTTTTATCAAAATTAAAGGCCTCCCGGCCGGAAAAACAATTTTTCTTATTGCATACCGGCTTGGTATGTCCGAACATGAAGAAGACACGCATACAAAGTGTTTATGAATCACTGCTAAAAAAACAATATGAAATTAAGGTGGATGAGGCTGTTGCCCAGGAAGCCAAACGGTCTCTTACCCGAATGCTGGAGCTGGCTTAAATGGCGGACAGAGAATATATTGTTTCAATACCCAATGACTTTAGCAGTGTCGAAAGCAAATGTTATGATGTCATAGTTGTGGGAGCGGGTATTGCTGGTATGACTGTAGCTTTATCTTTGGATCCCAAGCTTAAAGTAGCGCTTGTTAGTAAGGAACGGTTTATCGAAAGCAGTACCTACAAGGCACAGGGCGGTATGGCTGTCGCGGTAGGTTCAGATGACAGCATCGAACAGCATATTGCCGATACAATAAGGGTAGGACAAGGCTTATGCCGTAAAGAAGCGGTGGATGTACTGATAAGTGAGGGCCCCACGGCTCTGGAATTTTTGCAGTCATTAGGAGCATCTTTTCACCATAACGAAAAAGGATTGGTTTTAACCAGGGAGGCAGGTCATTCCCGCAACCGTGTAGTACACTACTATGACTACACCGGGAAATACATCGCTGAGGTATTAGCCGGCGAGACAAGCAAAAGGGGGAATATAGACCGGCTGGAAAATGCCTTTCTGGTTGATATATTGACTGCCGCTGGCCAGTGCTGCGGGTGTGTAATTGAGCGTGCCGGGCAACTGGTCTATCTTCGGTCCGCAGCGGTGGTAGTCGCCACCGGCGGATACAGCGGGCTGTTTGCCCGGGCAACTAACGCTATTTCGGCTAGCGGGGACGGTATAGCGGCCGCATACCGTGCCGGCGCCATAATCGGCGATATGGAGTTTGTTCAATTTCATCCCACAGCAGTTACCACATTATCAGGAAAGGTTTTTTTACTGACAGAGGCTCTGCGCGGCGAGGGAGCCAAACTGATTAACTCGGCGGGGGAACGGTTCATGTTTTCTTACCATCCCAGTGGTGAACTTGCTCCACGCGACGTTGTATCACGGGCCATCCTGCGTGAAACCCAAAAGCGGGGTGGGTCTATTTATTTGGATGCAAGGCATCTTGGCAAAGAATACTTGATGAATCGTTTCCGGCAAGTATATACCGAACTTGCCAAGAATAATTACTTGATGGAACGGGATGCCATACCTATTGCTCCGGCAGCCCATTATACAATTGGTGGCATTACGACTAATCTCTGGGGCAGGTCCAGTGTCCCGTCCTTATATGCGTGTGGTGAGACTGCGGCCACCGGTGTTCACGGCGCTAACCGTCTTGCCAGCAATTCGCTGCTTGAGGGAATTGTATTCGGACGGAGGATAGCAAAATGTATTAATGGAGACTCTCTCGCAAAAGGGAAAGTCTCCGGCTTACATACAGGGGCCGCTAAAGCAACCGGCGGGTTTAAGGATCTCAATACATTAAGAACCAGACTGGACCAGGTCGCCGGGGTGGTGCGCAACGGCAGGGAGTTGGCCTTAATGTTAAAATGGTTAGATGATAGCGACCAGAATCCAGATACCGGCTCGCAAAACATTCACAATTATCACACCTATAATGCCCATCAGCTGGTTAAGTTGCTGCTTGAGGCAGCCTTGTTAAGGGAGGAAAGCAGAGGCGGCCACTACCGGTCAGATTTTCCAGAAAAAAATGACAGGGATTTTGAAAAGCACATTCGGCAGCAATGGGGAAGGAAGGCTGTTATTTAAATGAACAATTTGGAATTGGATGATTTACTGAGAAGGGCGCTTAGCGAGGATATTGGAGCCGGAGATATCACCAGCGAAGCAATTTTTGCAGAAGACCATATATCTGATGGCTATGTCATTGCCAAACAGAATCTTGTTTTGGCGGGAATGCCGGTTTTTATCCGGGTATTTGCACTGCTTGATGGCAAAGTGAAAGTAACTCCATGTAATGTGGATGGAGACCGGATTAATAAGGGACAACGGTTTGCCCAGCTACAGGGGCCCACCAGGTCATTATTGGCCGGGGAAAGGGTAGCGCTAAACTTTCTGCAACGACTGACAGGTATAGCCACCGAGACAAACCGGTATATGGAGGCAGTGGGAGACCGGAGTACAATGATAGTTGATACCCGCAAGACAACTCCAGGTCTGCGTATGCTGGAAAAGTACGCCGTTACGGTCGGGGGAGGCAAAAACCATCGTTACGGTTTGGACTCAATGGTACTAATAAAGGACAACCACATAAAGGCCGCAGGTGGTATTTTGCAGGCGGTGCAGAAGGTGCGCGGCAGTATATCGCCCTACATAAAGGTTGAAGTTGAGGTCGAAAATTTAAAACAGCTTGATGATGCGCTGGCGGCAAGTGTTGATATTATTATGCTTGATAATATGTCCTTGCCAATGATCGAAGAAGCTGTAAAAATAATTAATCATCAAGCCTTAGTAGAGGTATCAGGCAATGTAACTCTTGAAAGAATAGCTGAATTAGCAGCTAAGGGCGTTGACATTATATCAAGCGGTGCGTTGACCCATTCTGTTAAAGCCGCGGACATAAGTATGAGGATTGAATAGTTTATTCATGGGGCAATATAACTAAGCCAATAATTTAACGTGAAAAAGCGCTAGCTTTGCACTAATTTTAAAAGTGCAAAAGCTTGCGCTTTTGTCTTAATAATCAGCAGTAGTCTTTAGGCTTGCACCCCTGGAGATGTACAGACCCAGGAAGATGATGATCGCGCCAATCAACTGCAGCCAGCCAAAAGTCTCTCCCAGGAACAGATATCCGGCAGTGATAGCAAAGACCGGAGGCAAATTATTATATAGCGAAGCCTTGGTGCTGCCCAAAATGCCTGTGCCCCAAATCCAAAGGCAATTACCCAGACAGAGAGGAAACAATCCTGAGTAAAAGATGCTTGCCCAGCCCGGCCAGGGGACAGACTGCCAGTCAACTGCCAGCATGGAAGGAAGGGAAACAAGGATAAACAGCCCAGTGGATAGCAAAAGTATATATGCTGTTATCTGATAGGCAGAATAAATATTGGTTAACGGACGGGAAAAGACGGTGTAATAACCGTAGCTCATTTGGGCGACAAATAGCATCAGCGCACCGGCAGCATGTTCATCAGTAAAGCTTATTGCTTTACCTGTTCCCGCCACCATAACACCTACTCCCACAATTGAGACCACAATTCCGGCCATCATTGCCGCTCCGATGCGTTCAAACCGGTGAATGTGGCTAATGACAGCCACACTGATTGGCAGGCAGCCAAGAATGAGAGAAGCGTTGCCAACTGTGGTCATCTGTACGCCTTCGGTGAAGAATATCTGGAAAAAGAAGAAACCAAGGCTGGAGACAGTTAGGGCTTGCCAATCCTCCCGCCGTAGGGGCTGCCAAATCGTTATTCGTCTTAAAACTACCCAGCCAATTGCAAAAGCCACCAACATGCGTATTGCATTATACGGCATCGGCGCTATATATAAGAGACCAATTTTCATTACAGGCGGGTTTAACCCCCACAGTAAGGCGACAAAAGTTAAAACAATATGCACATGCATGATTACCACTCCTAATTCAATACGGCAACAAATAAAGAATGCTGACACCCTAACGTATTTCGTTATTTGGATAATTAATCCTGCTGTAAGCCCATGGTATAAATTGGAATAAATAACACAAAGGGAAATACTTGTCATCTTACAACTTAGATGATAATATAAGGTTGTAAGTAAAAATAGTGGGAGGAAGGGATATGAAAATTGCCTTAGCTGGTTTAGGAATCACAGGAAATATAGTTGCTGAATACTTACTTAAAGAGAAGGCGCTTACAATGGTTCTTTGTCGTGACGGCAGTCCGAACGCAGGTAAAGACGTAGGCGAGATTTTACATAGGCCGGTTACCGGCATTACAATTGAATCTACAACCGATTTAGAAGAAAAATTGCTGATAAATCAGCCTGATGTACTTATCGACTTTTCCAGTCCCGATTTTCTGAGTGAAAACCTTAGCATACTGGCAAAGTGTAAAGTAAATGTGGTTACAGCCGTTACCGGGTACAGTGAAATAGATACAAGACGAATTAAGCTGGTTGCCCAAAGCGGGAAAATCGGGGTGGTGATGGCGCCTAATATTACCTATGGGGTTAATCTGCTGCTTATGATGGCCCGACTGGCGGCTCAATTGCATTCAGAGTATGATTTTCAGATTATCGAGGAAAACCATAAACATAAAAAGGACAGTCCATCAGGAACAGCTAAAAAAATTGCTGCAACAATTGCGTCTACACTGAGTGGCGATGTAGGTGAGAACAAAGATGATATCCCTATTCATTCCATCCGGGCCGGCGACATTGCCGGTCGGCATAAAGTTTTAGTCTATGGTAAGTATGATCAAATTGAAATTACCCATACGGCATTTTCCCGGATGGCCTTTGCGGAAGGCGCCTATAAAGCCGCGCAGTTTATAAGCGGAAGGCCTGGCTTTTATGAGATGAAAGATGTATTTCGGTTGGAAAAGGGCAATTATGCCGCTGACCGGTGGCTGAATAGTCTTGGCGATGGTTTTCACGACGCCGAACCGCTAATTATATAACGAAATAGCCGCCTTGTAGGGCGGCTATTTGCTTAAAGATAAGATGAGTAAACATCAACCGTTAAAAAACCAACGTATTTTTTATTTTATTGCTAACTAGGAAGGTCATCTTAAGGCCATACTATAATCTTAGACAATATGCCGTTAGTGCAATGGAATGAAATTCCATGCACGCTATCCGTGCGTGCCTTTCCCCATAAATAGCGATATTCTTTAATACCATTATTATTTACGATTTGATACGAATTACCATAAGCATTTATAATTTTTGATTCCGTATCGCCCACGCCAATTTTTCTCGCGGTTACCGCATCCCGGTTATTAATCTCTATCGAGACGATGCCGCCAGAATCAGCTTGTGTTGATAGATTAAAGGTAACACCGCCGTAGGCAATAAAATATTCTGCGTCCATGCTATGTTTTAGCACGCCTTCTCTAGCGGGCTTTCCCAGAGAACTGATAATATCAGACTTTCGCGCATTATATGGTATTCCTAAAACAGTTAGGTCACCTGAATTAATCGGCTCTGCACCCCCAACCGCCCCTTTGTAATACGAGATGTAAGCCGACGCACTACCTGATGAATCATTCAAGAATTCACCGTATAGATGTGCATAACAGATATTTACGGCATTAAATGAACTTTCTTCGTAACCATATGGAGCTCTTTGCAAATTCAGATAGTCCCATCCTGAATTATTTGCTATCCAAGCTTCTCTTGTTAGTTTATTGATTTTATATCTTGTCGCTGTATCACTTTTCCTCAATATATCAGAATCTTCATCCGTTGAAGCTGTAAGAACGCTGAAGACCAACCATGTATCATCATTTTGAATAATATTCATTGATGACAGGTCTACATATCTTTCAACTCGCATGTGCGCATAAATTGGGCGATAATTAGAATCATATGCCGGTGCTCCTTTGAAATATGCTTGACAGTTACCGGTCCCAAATGAAACACTAAAGCCCAAAATTGCCACCGCTAAGTACTTTATCAACTGCTTCTTGCTGCCGTTTTCTTTCATATTCTTTCCTCCGTATTTTTCATGTAATATTTATAGCATTTTGCATTCGACAAAATTATTTAATTTCCTTTATATTATTACACAAATTTACCAATTAGCAATAAAGCAACTTTAAGGTTCGGGAGTCCGGTAATCGGCAAATATGTTAAAAAGAGCTACTTAAAACAAGTAGCTCTTTTACAGTCGCAAAACGGTTATATAGCTTGCATTATTATTAAGCTGGCCATGATAATAAGCTTTACAAACTTTTTCACCTATATACCCTCCCTTAAAATGTTTTTGCAGCCGATCAGAACCTTTTTATAATATAGCCTGGTATAGTGTTCTTTTGATATGGAAGATAATAATTTGGAACGACTTAAAAAGCATTATAAATGGTTTGCGCCAATATATAATATTGTTAACAAACCAATACTTGAAAACTACCGGGCGGCAATACCTTTTTTATTAAAAAAGATCAAAATTAATAGTAATTCTACCGTGCTTGATATTGGCACCGGAACTGGTGGTTTTGCCGGAATATTATTAGAGTTAACCTCCGCAGATATTACCGGCATTGATCTTTCACCGGAAATGTTGAACAAGGCAAAAAGAACCTATGAGGATAAAATTAAGTTTATAAATTTGGCAGCTCTTTTCGGTACTTCCTTCTTTTGGTTGGCACGTCTAATCGGTGAATTTGCATTTAAGAATGTCTCTTCTATCAAACCAGCTTTGGTGGTTGCTTTTATTATTGGAATTCTGTTATATTTGCTGCCAGCGGTTATGTAAGTAAGTCCGATAGTAAAGATTCATATAAAGAATGCCATTCCGAAGTTGGAATGTGTTCGTCCCTATTTCTGTCTTATTTTTGTCACAATTATGCGGTATGATTAAGACAAATTAAGACAAATATGAAAAAGGATGGTGTTTCTAAGATGAAAAAGCTTTTCGTTGTATTGGCAGTTCTCGTTACCGTTAACATCTTTCCATTAGCCGCATATGCTCACGACTATGATCACCACGATCGGCGGGCACACCACGAGCGAATGTGGAGAGACCATGAGCGGGACTGGCGTGATCATGACCGGGAATGGCGAGAGCATCGTGGTGACAGGCATTGGCGAAGAGTACACGCCAGAGAATGGCGTGATTGGTATCGTTGGCACGAAGATAATGAACACGAATTCCATCTGCACGTAGCAGGTGAAGGATTTGACCTTGATATTAACGGATAACAACTGATAAGTCTAAACGTCTTGATTTGGCGTCTTAAGAGATCGGACTTTGTCATTAGAAAAAGGCTTATTATTTGATCTTAAATCTATATCCGATAGTTACCCATTCGGTAATTTAAAAATCCAGCATACTCGCAATTTTACGGGTTGCTGGATTTTCTTTCTGGGCTTTTTTACAGGATGGTCCTATGTATATGGTATTCCGTTGCCAATACTGTTTACGAGTATCTATGGCTTAGGGGAGAGATTATGTAGTTCAATTTACTTGCTGGAATTACCAGCTCCCTCGTACATAAGTTGTAGATTTTGCACAACGTTTTTAGACAACTGGTATTTCCATTCCTTTATTCTGCCCCAGTCATAGAATATTCCACCTTGCCCGTAATACCAAGTAATGACGATGCTGTCTTTAGCCGATATGATGGCTTGGAACAATGACGGCGGAACATCAAAGCTCACTTCGCAGTTTGAAAAACCGGGGAAATCTGTATTTCCTTTAGGAAGTGGAGCTGCAAGAATCCAGTTTTCACCATCTACGGTTACAACTGCAACTTTGCTTAGAGTCGGGGATAGAAAACTGGACATTGTTGAAAGATTGAGTCGGCAGATCTGTTTATTGTTGTTATCCTTTAATAACCAGAAATCCATTGTCGTGTGAAAGCCTGCCTTGGTACATGTGTCACGTACGAAATACCGGCTTGTTCCGTCTTTAGTTATATCATGCTTGATATAGTTATTTACTAAAGCTTCGCTCAGTTGATGGGAATCAGGGCTGACAGGAGAAATGTATTGAGGGATATAAGCAGTCTGGTTTAGCTGGTATTGATCAAATAACTGTTTTGAAATTATTCCGATATAGGAATTAGCATTTATATTTTGCCAGCCTTTCATAATTGAATCTGATGAAGTAATAATATCGCCTGATAAAGAGTATGCAGTGTTCTTTGCCTCGATATATACTGGCGTAGCTTTTCTCGCCAGTATATGGCTGACGGTATATGTATTTTGTTTGTTCTTATCAACTGTTTTGATCCAAAAGTCCACTACTTTATCTGATTCTTCCCCGGAAAATGCGATAGTATTTTTATCTACATAGTATTCAACATTGTCTCCAGTTGACGTCAAATTCCATTCCGGTGAGGCGTAAACATGATAATTTCCGCTGATGACTAAAAATATTAAAAGCATCCATGACATTAAGATTCTTTTCACGTGTATTCCTCCATTCAATTTTTCTTGGAGCAAATTTTAATAAATGGCGAAGCTTTAAAAGTTCGTAGGAAATTAACCATAATAGATAACAGTAAAAAAGAAGTACACTTTATATTCGTAAAATCACCCACTTACATTACAATATTTCCCTAAATCCCGAAAATTTCCTCTATCCCACTAATAACTTGTGATAAATTTTATACGGCGATTCGGAATAATAGCGAGTTGTAGGGATGAGTGAATTTGATGCCGATATATACTTTCAATGGTTCTTAGTGGTAAGAAATTGGTGAGAACAATAATTGGTTAAAAGTGACTGTGTATGAAATTTGACATAATAGAATCAAGCTGATATAATTTTAATTCTGGTTTAGAAAGTTATTTTTAAACTGTGTATTAAGGCGATATAGCCAAGTGGTAAGGCAGAGGTCTGCAAAACCTTTATTCCCTAGTTCAAATCTGGGTGTCGCCTCCAAATTATGCCGAAGTGGCGGAATTGGCAGACGCACTTGACTCAAAATCAAGCGTAGTAGCCCTACGTGCCGGTTCGAGTCCGGCCTTCGGCACCATTTGTAATCAGCAGGTTGGGGGTTCAATTCCTCTCGCCAGCTCCAAAAAAATATTGGAGGGGTTCCCGAGTGGCTAAAGGGAGCAGACTGTAAATCTGCCGGCTCTGCCTTCGCTGGTTCGAATCCAGCCCCCTCCACCAAACCAAACATCGCGGGATGGAGCAGTTGGCAGC
>JAEYSJ010000292.1 GCA_023434855.1 Bacillota bacterium
AAGATCATAACAGTAAGACGGTCAAGAGTTGGTACTCAGCATGGCTTTCAGATCGAGGAGCCTAAGACCGGAGTTGCAAGAAAGATTCCTGTACATGATGACTTATTAAAGGCACTTAAGACGCACCAAAAGCGGCAGGACTGGCATAAGGAGCGCATAGGTGATAAATACGAAGATAGCGGCTGGATTATTGGTGGGTCATTTGGTAGGTGCTATTATCCCAAACATTTCTCATCTAGGAAGTATAAGGATTTATTGCAACTGGCCGGGATCGATAAAAGCTTTACTTTTCATGATTTGCGGCATACACATGCTAGCCTACTCCTGCTTGATGGCATTAACCCTAAGATCGTGCAGGAACGGCTGGGGCATGCCAGTATTGAAATGACGTTGGACACGTATTCGCATTTATTACCGGACACACAGGATGTGGCTGTACAGGCTGTAGCAGCGTTTTTGGTGGGTTAGGTACAAAACCCCCGACAATTGTCGGGGGTTTTTATGTAATTGTACTGTAAGGAAGTGGTAGGATATACTAAATATATGGCGTATTGATAGGATAGATGTGAAGTGACAAAAAACTACTTTGCTATTGGGAGTTGAGGTTGGTATGGGAGCGTCATCAAAGGAACAGAGTAACCCATTTTCTACTGGGGGAGGTGGGTCAATCTTTGAAACCCGCATTCAAGCAGCTTTTATCGTTCTTATGTTGACAGGCAGAATTTCACCGTGTTTACCACCTTGGCCAATTATAAAGATAAAACTTCAGGGGCGCTACGAAGGTTATAATACGGATGATTTTATTGTCTTTACTGAGCATCCTGAGACAGGGAAAAAAGCGAAACTTTTGGCTCAAATAAAACATTTTGTAAGCATTACGAAAGAAAATGAAACATTTAGTGAAGTTATTCAAGCTGCTTGGAATGATTTTAATAATGCAGCAGTGTTTTCTGTTGAAAATGACGTATTAGCACTTATAACAGGGCCTTTGAGTAATGTTGAAATTAACAATACTCGCACTTTGCTAGAGTGGGCGCGTCATTGTGAGAATGAAAAAGAATTTTTGTATAAAGTTAGCATGTCTAAGTTTAGTAACGATGCGAAAAGAAATAAGTTAGAAGCTTTTCAAGCCCAATTACGGAAAGCGAATGCTGGAGTGGATGTTGCGGATGAACAACTTTGGAAATTTTTAAAATGTTTTCATTTACTTGGCTATGATATTGATACAGAATCTGGCAGTATAATGTCGTTGCTTCACTCCTTAATTGTACAATCATCTACTTCTAGCTCAGCTTTTTTATGGTCCAGAGTAATTGATTTTGCTCAATCGTCCAATTTGGTTGCAGGAACAGTGACATTAGCAAATATACCAGGAGATATTCGTGCCGCATTTAACACAAAGCAAAACCATCATGGGGTTTCTGATATAAAAAAATTAATAAACCATGGCGATTACATAATAAAAGGAATTAGAAATGATATTGGAGGTGTAAAACTTTCTCGGGCGAATGATCTTGGTGAGCTTATAGATATCAGCGAAGATGCTGAATTTGTGTTTTTATCTGGAGAAAGAGGCTGTGGAAAATCAAGCCTAATACGTGAATTTGCCGAATATATGAAAGAGCGTGCTCCTGTTTTTTGTCTTCGTACAGAAGATTTGGATTATGTCCATATAGACAATGTGTTTTCTGCTATAGGTTTAATAAGCTCAATTGAGGAATTAGAAGCTGAATTCGCTTTGATGCCCAAGAAGTATTTGTTGCTAGAGTCTCTCGAAAAACTGTTAGAACTTTCTCATTCGACTGCTTTTGTAGATCTGATGCGATTTTTAAGGAAACATACTGGGTGGACAATTATTGCGACTGGGCGTAATTACTCCTATCAGCAAATAGTTTTCAATTATTTACGACCACTAGAAGTTCGTTTTTCATCGATATTTATAGAGGGTTTTTGTGATGATGATATTAAATATCTTTGTGGAAAGCTTGATATTCTAAAACCATTTTATAAAAATACATCACTAAGGCGAATACTTACAAATCCCTTTTTTGCAGATTTAGCATTCAGAGTTGCCGAATACGGAGCTAACCTTTCGGTTAATGATGGTGAAATTGAGTTTAGAGAAGCAGTCTGGAGAGACGTTATCTCAAAAGAAAACGAGCGTTTAGATGGTATGCCTTTAAGGAGAAGACAAGTTTTTGTTGCAATTGCTGTTCAAAGGGCAAAGAAAATGGTTTATGGTGTACCTGATGCGAACTTTGATTCAAGTGCATTACTAAAGCTCGAAGGAGATAACTTAATTCGAAGGGACTCTAAGAGTTTAGTTTCACTTTCTCATGATGTTTTTGAGGATTGGGCCCTTGAGCGATATATTGAGGAAGCTTTTCAGACTAATGGTGAAAATATATCAATATTTTTAAATGCAGTTGGACATGAACCTTCAATGAACAGGGCGTTTCGGTTATGGCTACAGCAAAAAATGAAATTTGGCGACGAAGTCAATAGTGTTGTTTTCAACATTTTAACAAGTACTGACATAGAGCAGTGTTGGCAGGATGAAACTATTTCTGCAATACTTCTGAGCGAAAATGCATTTGATTTTTTAAACAAATTAAGAAACGAATTAACTATAAACGATGGAGCGCTTTTAACTCGTTTTTGTTTTATTCTTCGTATAGTTGGTAAAACTCTTGATCAAGATTTGACAAGACAATTGGGTAGTTTATATTTAAAACCCTATGGATTGGCTTGGGAAGCCCTAATACGGTTTCTTCTAGAGAATAAAGATTGTATATCAAAAAGACTTATAACACAAGTTACAGCGATACTTCATGAATGGTCTTCCATTATTGATATACAAAAAAATCTACCCTCTGTGGCTCGTGAAGCTGGTTTACTCGCTTTACATTTACTCAATATGGTGAAAGATGTTTACCGAGAAGAAGAAAATAGAAAGAAATTACTAGGTATAATTATTAAGGTAATTCCGGAAATCCTTAATGAGTTTAATACAATGATTGAAGCCGATGTATTTAAAACTTTTGATGAAAGTCGCCGGTTATCATATGTTCGAGAGTTTTGCGAGATGACTTTGGTGGGCATAGAGACAGTCTTTTTATGCAAGCATGCTCCTGATATAGTGATAAGGCTAGCATTTAACGAATGGTTAATAGATGATGATAAAAAGAAACGGCATTCATTGTATAATGAACAAAAGGATGTAGCGGAATGCTTTGGTCTATATGAATATAAATCTGGAACTAATTTTTTTCCGCCTAGCGGTGTAAAAGGTCCATTTAAATATATCTTACGTTATCATCCACGAAAAGGAATGGATTTTATAATTAATCTAGTTAATTTTGCTACTGTTAAGTATGTACATTCGGGCTTGGACACATCAAAGAGTTATTCGGGGTTGCCGTTTATTGATATGCAATCTGAGAAAGGAGAAGTGGAAATTTCGTTGGATGATGGAACTGTTGTAAAGCAATATTACTCAGTTCGTTTATGGTTTGGATATCGTGGACACTCAGTCACTCCCTACTTAATTCAATCGGCACTAATGGCAATGGAAAATTGGCTAATCGAACTGGTAGAGAGTTTAACTCCAATAGAGATACTGGAATGGATTTTTGATTATATACTGCGAAAAAGTAATTCCGTTATGCTCTCAGCGATACTGGCTTCGGTTGCCACGGGTTTTCCCAAGAAACTTGGAAAGGCTGCACTACCATTATTAAAAGTACCCGAATTTTATAAATTAGACTTGATACGTACCGTTCATGAGACCACCGGAAAAAATGTGAATTTTTTCAACAGTGGGCTGCATCGAGATGTACTTTCACAAATATGTTCGGACGAAAGACAAAAATCAAATTTACGACCTTGGAGACAAGCAACACTAGAAACGTTAATCGTGCAATTACAGCTTTTTTCTCAATTGAGAGAGGACGCACTAACAGTTGTAGAAGAACTTCGTTCGAAGGTTTCTAA